>JBBRDQ010000010.1:0-49963 GCA_038203695.1 Chitinophagales bacterium | reverse complement strand
ATTATCGGCTTATTTTTCGCCCTTCAAAGTTAATGCAAATTGTTTTAAAAATACACTGAACGCCACTTTTTTGCTAAAACTTTTTATTTAAATAGCAAAACGGCACTTTTTCAGGAGGTAGGGTTTGGTTATCAGGGGCTTATAAAAAATATGCCCGCCGGGCACAGTTACCGGCAGGCATATTCAAACAAAAAATAACTTTTTTAACCGGGCCGGAGCGCGCCTAGTTCTTCTCGTTTTCTACGTTGTTGAGGCGTTGTTTGGACTCCTCGATGATGCGGCGCTGCGCATCCTGATCGGCCAGGTTTGCTTCCTGGTCTTTTTCGTTTTTAGCGATGTCGGCCTCGGCTTTTTTGATTCTAGCCTGGTAGTTTTCGATGTCTTTGCGCAGGTTGTCGACCTCTTTTTGCAGGCTTTTTTGTTTTTTGTCCAGATCCTTTTGTTTGGTTTCCTGGTCCACTATTTCTTTGTTGACGGTAGCGCGCCGCACATCGTAGTAGAATACGCGCAGGCTGCGGGAAACTTCGTCGGCGCGTTTGGCATTGGTACTCCGATTGAGGAAAGAAGACCCCATATCGTACCAGACATTCAATGCCGAGCCGTTCGAGGTTTTTTCAATGGTGGAGTAAATGGCAAACGGATCCGGCCCCATCATATCCGTTTTCAGTCCCGTTGCCGACCATTCTCCCGATTTTTTGTCTTTTTTGAGTTTTGCGGCGAAGGTCGTTTTCGCATAGGCTTTCCACTGTTCTTCCACCATTCCCGCATCTGTACCGGCGAATTCAAGGCGAAAAGCGGGACGAGCACCAAAAGACATGGAGCGATCGGTCTCCTGTATCACGTTCCATTGCGCCGAAACGGTGGTAACTGCGGCAAAAAGCAGTAAAACGGACAATAATGTTTTGCAATTCATAGATGTAAGATTTAAAATTAGTTTCTCAGAAATGGTGAAAAAGAGGTGGGTACAAGCGGCAATAACCAACCCGCACACAAAGATAAAACGCCAAACAGTGGCTTCCGTCACAACCCGACGAAAAATAAACTGTCTGCGTGCACGGCAAGCGGATAAAAGAATTTTCTTTGTGCCTTGCTTTTGAACGAATAGTACCTTGAACGCTTCGACCTAAATAAAATCATGGCAAAAATCCTCATCGTTGACGATGAAACCCCTATTCGCCGCACCCTGCGCGATATTCTCGAATTTGAAGGCTACGAGGTAGACGAAGCCGTAGATGGACTGGAATGTGTGGCGAAAGTGCAGAAAGAAAAATACGATGTGGTCATCACCGACATCAAAATGCCCAAAATGGATGGCATCGAAGCCCTCGAACGCCTCCAGATTTTATCGCCGGAAACGCCGGTGATTATGGTGAGCGGTCATGGCACCATCGATACTGCAGTAGAAGCCGTAAAAAAGGGTGCCTTCGATTTTATTTCCAAGCCCCCCGACCTGAACCGCATGCTGATCACCGTACGCAACGCCCTGGAGCGCAGCGAACTGGTCAACACTACGCAGGTATTGCGCAAGCAGGTGAAAGCCGGCAAGGGCGTCAACATGATCGGAGAAAGTGCCCCGATCCTGGAAATTAAAAAAATGCTGGAACGCGTGGCACCTACCGACAGCCGGGTGCTGATCACCGGACAAAACGGAACCGGTAAAGAACTGGTCGCGCGTTGGATCCATGAGAAGAGCAATCGCGCCGATGGGCCGATGGTGGAGGTCAACTGTGCGGCTATTCCGGCAGAACTGATTGAAAGCGAACTCTTCGGTCACAAAAAAGGCTCCTTCACCGGCGCGATCGCCGACCGGCCCGGCAAGTTTGAACAGGCTACCGGCGGCACCTTGTTTTTAGACGAGATCGGCGATATGAGCCTCGATGCGCAAGCCAAAGTGCTGCGTGCCTTGCAGGAAAGCCGCATTACCCGCGTGGGCGATTCGAAGGAAATCAAAGTGGATGTACGCGTACTTGCGGCCACCAATAAAGACTTGCGCGAAGAAATTGCCAACGGCCGTGTCCGGGAAGATTTGTACCACCGCCTGGCAGTGATTGTCGTAAAAGTACCGGCCTTGAATGATCGCCGCGAAGATATTCCACTCTTGCTGGAACACTTTAACCGCCGCATTGCCGACGATTACGGCCACGCGCCAAAAGTGTTTACGGCGGAAGCGCTCAAAGCGTTGCAGGAGTATAACTGGACCGGGAATATCCGCGAACTGGCCAATGTGATCGAGCGACTGTTCATCCTGTGCGATCATGTGGTGAGTGAGGAGGACGTACATCAGTACGTATATCCCAATAAATGATTTTGACAAGAAGCATAATGAACTGATTATTAATACTTTAATAATCAGTTCATTACACTAAATTGTTATTCGAACATCCAAAAAATAAGGCATAAGTCACACCAAATCAAGTGTAACTTATGCCTTCAGGAAAGTATATTGAAACAGGATTCTTGTAAGCGGTGTTACTTCGCGTCGGGCGTCTGTTTCTCCGCATCGCGCATACCCTGACGGATTTCGTCTTCGACGGAGTTTTTGGCATTGTTGAACTCCCGGATACCGCGACCGAGGCCGCGCATAAGTTCAGGAATTTTGTTGCCACCGAACAACAACAACACTACCATGAAAATAAGGAGCATTTCTGTGCCGCCGAGATTGCCCAGGAACAAGAGCGTCGCATTCATAATCATAGATATTTAATAATGTTTGAAAAATCCGACGCATTGTGCAGCCGGAGTAAAAGTAGTAACGCCGGATTCGACCGGTAAAGTGCCACAAAGTTACATGCCTGTAAGCAATGCGCGCATTATTTTTATCAAAAGCAACGATTTATGCACATAAAGGATATTGTAGCCGTATTGGAAGCCGTAGCACCACCGCACCTACAGGAATCGTATGACAATGCCGGGCTAATTGTAGGCACTCCCGACGATCTGGTGACGGGGGTCTTATGTTGCCTCGACTCAACGGAAGCGATCGTCGATGAAGCCATCAGCAAAGGGTGTAACCTGATCGTAGCACATCATCCCATTGTATTTCGCGGTCTTAAACGGTTCAACGGTGCTAATTATGTAGAGCGCACCATTTTGAAGGCAATCCGGGCAAGAGTGGCCATTTATGCCATTCATACCAACCTCGACAATGTACATGCCAACGGAGTAAATATACGCATCGCAGCCAAAATTGGACTGCTGAATACCCAAATTCTGGCGCCCAAGGCCGGCACGAACGACATTGGTGCCGGCCTGATCGGTTCATTGCTGAACCCTATGCCGGAATTATTGTTTTTACAAATGATCAAGGTGAGTATGCAGGCTGCCTGCGTGCGACATACCGCACTGCGCGACCGGCCCATACAACGCGTTGCCATCTGTGGTGGGTCGGGCAGTTTTTTATTGCCCGATGCGCTGCGCGCCGGAGCCGATGCATTTGTGACCGCCGATTTCAAATATCACGAGTTTTTTGATGCGGAAAATCGGCTGGTAATTGCCGACATCGGGCATTACGAAAGTGAGCAATACACGATTGAACTTTTATTCGATATAATTCGAGAAAAATTCCCTACTTTTGCGCTCCATTGCACAGAATTGAACACAAACCCAGTTTTTTACCAGTAAAAAGGCGAAAAAACGTGCAATTTCCACGCATCTATCTTATTACTCACTCATTCACCAATACGAATGGCCGTAGAAATATCAATTGCCGACAAATTAAAATTACTCTGGCAGCTCCAGCAAGTTGATTCCCAGTTGGATGAAATCCAAATCCTGCGGGGCGAGCTTCCCATGGAAGTATCCGATCTGGAAGACGAAATCGCCGGATTGGACACCCGCATCAAAAAGATGAAAGCCGCGCTGAAAGAAAGCGAGCAGGAAATCTCTAAGATGCAGGCAACCTCCAAAGAAACCGACGCCAACGTAAAACGGTATCTGAAGCAACTGGATGAGGTAAAAAACAACCGGGAATACGAAGCGCTGCAAAAAGAAATCGAACTCGCCAAGTTGGACATCCAACTTTCCGACAAGAAAGTACGGGAAGCGAAAGCGCAACTGGATATGAAAAAAGAAAGCCTAGGGGTAGCCGAGGCGCGTTTTGAAGCCAAACAAAAAGACCTGTCGGCTAAAAAACAGGAATTGCAGGGTATTATTGAAAAAACAGAACAGGAAGAATCCAAACTGCGCTTGCAGAGCGACAAAGCCCGCAAAGGCATCGAAGATCGCCTGCTGAAAGCCTACGACAAGACCCGCCGCACCTATCGCAACGGTCTGGCGGTGGTAACCGTCGAGCGGAATTCCTGCGGTGGCTGCTTCAACAGCGTACCGCCGCAAATCCAACTGGAAGTGGGTGCACACAAGAAAATTCTCGCTTGCGAACACTGTGGCCGCATCTTGGTAGACAGCTCGATTGCCTATCCTGAATCCATTGTGGAAGTCGCATAAATACACCTAACAAAAATTTTACAAAAAATCCCTTTAAGCAAACACCGCTTAAAGGGATTTTTTTATGGCAAAAAAATCTATTTTCAATTTTTTAGCGGAAAAATTGTTAAAATGGGTGACAGTTACCGGCAATCTCCGTTTCTTGCATTGTTTTTTTTAATAATCGTTTTTACCATGCGCCCGTCTCGGTATTGTTTCCTGTTTTTTCCCGTGCTGTTTTTGCTGTCGGTCAGTTGTGCAATTGCGCAGCAGACCGTTGTCATATACGATAGCATCGCTCAATTAGAGACCCGGTTCCATCCGGCAGGGAATCAGACCATTATCATCAATTTCTGGGCCACATGGTGTGGCCCCTGTGTACAGGAGCTACCTTACTTCGAACAATTACACGAACACTATACTGGCCCCAATGTACAGGTGCTACTGGTGAGTCTGGATTTCCGGACCCAACTGCAAAAGCGCCTCCTACCCTTCCTTAAAAACAATAACATCACTGCCGAAGTCGCCCTTCTTGCCGACCAGAATGCAAATTACTGGATCCCCAGAATACACGCATCCTGGGATGGCGCGCTCCCCGTTACGCTTGTACTGCAAGGGACAACCCGGAGTTTTCATCAAGGTGAATTCGAGAATTACGAAGATTTAGAATCTTTCGTGACACCGTATATTGGCGCATTGTATGCGCCGAAACGGTAAAATGACTGTGTGACATTCTGTACAGCCAAATGGTACTGCTCCGGGCGCGGCAGGCAATAAAATTGGCGTATTTCCCAATCATCGTTCATTTTTTCTTTTATCCATGAAAAGCATCGTCTATTCGGTTCTGCTTCTGGCAGTTGGACTCTCTTTATTTAGTGGCACCGGTCCCAATGGTTACATTGTGGGCGACAAGGCCGCTGATTTCACTTTGAAAAATGTGGACGGCAATATGTTTGCCCTGTCCAGCATGAAACACGTGAAAGGGTACATTGTGGTCTTCACCTGTAATCATTGTCCGTATGCGCAGCTCTACGAGCAACGCATTATCGACCTGAACAAAAAATACAAAAGTAAGGGCTTTCCGGTCATTGCCATCAATCCGAATAGTCCGGAAGTGGTACCCGAAGATAGCTTTGGCGAAATGCAGGTGCGCGCCAAAGCCAAAAAATACACCTTCCCTTATCTGTTTGACGAGGCGCAAACGGTTTTCCCGCAATTTGGCGCTACCCGTACACCGCACGTGTTCGTGCTGGATAGTGCCCGCATGGTGCGTTACATCGGTGCGATCGACAACAATCCGGAGAGTCCGGAAGAAGCTCGTGATCACTATGTCGAGAGCGCGGTAGAGGCGCTGCTGCGCGGAGAATTGCCTACGCCCGATTTCACGCGCGCGATCGGTTGTCCGATTAAAGTACCCAATCTGAAGAAAAAACACTGACTGTAATCTGTTAGGGTGTTATCGCCCGCCAGAGGCCCCACCGAAGCACTGCTTCCAGGAATAACAACCCAAATGCTGCACCCAGCAACCACATAAAGTAATCGGTGGTACGACGCAGGGTCGTAACCTCGATCTTAGTTTTTTCCAGTCGGTCTATTTCCCCATAAATCTGCTCCAAATCGCTTTCCGAAAATGCCCGGTAAAATCTTCCGCCGGTCACCGCCGCAATGTGCTGCAACAACCGGGCATCGAAGTGCATCGGCAGGAATTCGTATTCGTAGGAGCCGTCGGCAAATTGCTGCACCGGCGTACGCACATTCCCATCCGTGCCCACCCCCAGCGTATATACCCTGATTCCATAGAGTTGTGCAATATCCGCCGCCTGTTCCGGGGTTATATCGCCGTGCAGGTTATCGCCATCGGTAAGCAGGATAATGATCTTACTGCGGGCCGGGCTGTCTTTCAGCCGGTTTACCGCCGTGGCCAAGCCGACACCGATCGCCGTACCGTGCGCGATACGACCCACTTGCAGTTCGCCAATAAAATCAGTGACGACCCGGTGGTCGGTGGTCAGCGGACATTGGGTAAACGCCTCCCGCGCAAATACCACCAGCCCGATACGGTCGTACGGCCGTTTACCCACAAAATCGACGGCCACTTTTTTCGCGACCGTCAGCCGGTCCGGACTAAAATCCTGACTCAGCATACTGAGCGAGAGGTCCATCGTCAGCATAATATCCACCGCGTCGGCCGTCACTTTTTCCTCTTCCCAGCGGCGCTGCGGGCGTGCCATCGCTACCACTAACAATGCCAATGCTACCCACGACAGCCACGAGAGTCTGCCGCGCAAACGCGTGCGCCACGACGCACCTGATAGGTGGAAGGGCAAGCGAAAGGCAATCTCCGGACCGCTTTTGTATTGCCGTTGTGCCTGGCGCAAGGCCGGCAACAGCAAGAATAATAGCAGCCAAAGTGGTTGGGCAAGTGTCATTTTGAACGGGTGAGCCGGCAAAAATAGGGTGAAAGTTGGTATTCCAGGCAACACAGTCGCTTTTTAGACAATTATATCCAGTCGTTGCCGCCAAAAACAGTTATTTCACGTAAACAATATACAATTTTTCAAAAAATCATATTCTTAATGGAAATCCACTATTTTAGTTAAAAAAATAATACATACTTTTGTCTATCCAGAACAACTAAAAATATAAAAAATGGAAAAAGGTGTTTCAAGATTCGCCTCCTCTATTTTCACCAAAACAAGTGACAGGCGCGGCCAAGTCGGGCAAATGCTGTCGAGTCTGCGGACATTATACCGTAAATTTGAAGAGAATGTCGAATCCGTTGTCCTGATAATGGACAAAACAGACTTAAATCTATTGCTCACCCCCGTTCCCGGCAAGATCAAAATCGAAGCCGATATGTGCAGGAACTTGCTGGATTTCAGCGCGTACGGGCCTGAATTCGCCGGTAAAAAACTGTGTTCCGATTTTAATTTCAGCAAAGACTACATTCCCAATGCCTGCATTTTTGGGTCGGGTTGTTTCATCGCATCCAATAAAATAGTCACTGCCGCACACGTTTTGCTGGCAGCACAAGACCACGGAATCGAACCTGAAAATATGCTCTTTATTCGCGGGCATTACGAATATGACCTAACCGACGAAATTGTGGTCAATACAGATCAGCTGTATGAACTGGCGCAACCGCAGATTATGAACAACAACCAAATCGGGTACGGTGAAGATGGCGACTGGGCCTGGGTTAAAGTAAAACCGTTTTTTGGTGCTGGTGGTGCCAACAGCGCGAATGGATACGATGGCGAGTTGAACATCCCCCAGAAAGCCCGGAAAATGAAACAAGGGCAGGAAGTGTATGCCCTGGGCCATGGTTTTGGCGTGGCCATGAAACTTTCCTTCAACGGTCAGATCGATATGATGAACAGCTGCTGGTTCGGTTGCGATATCGATATTTTCCCGGGCAATTCCGGATCGCCGGTGTTTGACTCGGAGACACAACATCTCGTCGGCATTATTAGCGGGATCAATGAACTGTCCATTACGATTGCTGCGGGACAAGACTGTGTACAAGTGAGCATTAACAATGCTGGGAATCTAAGTGCTATTTCCAGTCGTATCAATAATTTACTCATTTCCATAAAATAGCAATGCACCTATGCCAACTCCTAAATTCCCATTTTGCTATGCCATCAAAAGTGGCGATAGCGTAACCCTGTATGTACTCGTGTACGTGCCTTCCGGACAATCCGCGTCTTTCGGCGTTGGGTCAGTTGTCGGACAAACCATGCTTTTTAATATCTCCATTACCGGCACTGCCAATGGCAGCATTGTCACGCCAAAAGAAGCGCATGTGTATACTGCTTTTTCGGTGACCAGTCCCACAATCGATACGATTGAAGTAAAAACGCTGGAATCGGGTACTACTATTAAAACCATGAAACTGCTGATCGCCGATCTGGATGTGGTGGTATCTGGCACACTTGGCCTACCGAGTACCAACAGAACCGATATTGCCTTAGATACGCCGTATGTATGCACTAAAAATATTGATAAGGATAATTTTAAAGCAGAAGTAGTGATCATAACCGATACAGCGGTCGCTTACACGGAAGCGCACACGGATCCGCCCTCAACGGATAAAAATACGCTTTCAAAAATAGAGATCGGTGGCAACGGCACGCCTACTAAAGAGATTACGACCGATCATATCTTTAATGTGGCAGATTTCGGCACCTTGCTCGATAATGATGCCTATACGGCGCTTTATAAGCCGGGGACCGGTAACCCTCCCCCAATAAGGCAAAATAAAACGAAAAATAAAAACCACACGCCTACCGCATTCCCCAGACCCAGACCAAAGAAAAAATAATCCGTAATGAAAACCGGCATCCTATTTCTTTTATCCTGCCTTATCACCCCAACCCTTTTTTCACAAATAGTAGATACCGCTTTAATAAACAAAGGCAATAAATTTGCCTTCAGTATCCATGAAGAAAGTCAGGATACGGCTTTAATTATCTGCCAGGATTTGTTACAAAAATCTAAACAGGGAAAATACCTGCGTGGACAAGGCGATGCGTATGTGACGATGGGAGCGATTTACAGGAATTCTAAAGATATTATGCAAAGTTATGCCTGCTTAACCAAAGCACTGGCATGTCGTCGCTTGCTGGGAGATAGTAGCCGTGTCGCTGCAGTTTATGTAAACATTGCTTTGACAAACTTAAAAGAAACTAAATATGATGCCGCTATAGCCAATGTATTATATGCGATCGGCCTTTTGGAAGCAGATCCAAAAGGAGATAAGATGTTGCTTGGCAATGCGTACATTCTTGCATCAAATATTTATGATGAATACCTGGAGCCAACGGAGGCTTACAAATATGCTAAATCGTCCCTGGATACGTATATAAAAATGGACGAAACTGAATGTATTGCCCAAGCCGCTTATGCACTGGCTAACCGCTGTTTAGCGATGAACCAATTGGATAGTGCGATGAGTTACTACAATCTTGCTTTTAACAATTTTATTATTTCCAGCAATGACCCTGATTATCTGGCCAATATCTATATTAATAAAGCGCTGATTTATAAAGCAAAAGGCAATCTAAATGAAGCCAGTAAACTATTTCAGCAAGCAGAGGAAACACTGAAGCAGATTGGAGAAAACGCTGATTATTATCCTTTATACCTAAATGTAGGCGAACTGTTTATTAAGCAGGATAAACTGATAGAAGGATTGGCTTATCTGAATAAAGCACAGCAACTTAACAATGAATTAAGCCACCTTGACCAACAATATTTGTACGAACATCTTGCATACGCTTACAACCGTTTAAACAAAAGTGATAGTGCCTTTTATTACCTGGAAAAAGTCTATAAAATCAGAGATACTATTTATAACGAAAACAAGCGCAAAGAATTCGTCAAGTTCCAAACCGAACGATATAAGAAAGAAACTTTAATGGCGGATGCGAAAGTACAAACCCAAGAATCGCGCATGAGATTACTGCTTATAACTGCGATTCTTTTATCCATGGTCATTGGCGTGATTGTATATGCCAGCAGGCAACGCAAACGGGCTTTCCAGCTCATCACTGCCCAAAAAGAAAACCTGCACAAACAAGCCGTTGACGAACTGATCCAGTCCAGCGAATTAAAATACCTGAATGCCGGTCTGGAAGGACAGGAAATAGAAAAAGACAATATCGCCCGGGAAATCCACGATCGCTTGGGCAGCGCAATGGTCACATTGACCTGGCAATACGACGCGGTACTGGAAAATTTGCCCCAGGATTCGCCCAATTTTCAGTCGATGCTGAAACTGAACGCGGCCTTGAAAAACCTGTACCAGGATATCCGGCATATCGCCCACCAACTGGGATCGGGCGTGCTGGAACGCGTCGGTCTGGTGCCGGTTTTGCAGGAATTGTGCCAGGATATCAACAGCACGAACAAAATGGAGGTAGATTTCTCGGCGTACGGCATGGAGCAGCGGCTCGGGTTTTATCAGGAGGTAAATTTGTTGCGGATCGTGCAGGAACTGATCAGTAATGTGCTGAAATACGCCAAAGCCTCGCAACTGCTGGTGCAGATCGACCGGATGGACGACACCATTAATATGATGATCGAAGACGACGGCGTTGGATTCGATCCCAAACAGATAAACGGACATGGCGTTGGCTTGAAAAATGTCGAGGGACGGGTACGCGCACTGAACGGCACCATTCAATTCGAACAGCGTCCCACCAAAGGCACCACCGTCATCATCAATATTCCAATCGAGGAAACCAAACAAAACGAGCAGCTAACATGAGCAATCCGATCAAAGTATTCATTGTGGATGACCATGAAATTGTACTCGACGGACTCATGTCGATCCTGAATCCGGTCGGGGCAGCGCAGCGGGAAATTGCCGCCGATGATGCCGATACAGGGCTGCTTTCCAATGGCAACCGGCATCCGTTCCAGTTGATGGGTAAGGCCAGCAGCGGTGCCGATCTGTTGGAGCGGATCGCAAAAATCCCGTTTATCGACGTGATTGTAATGGATTATGCGCTGGGCGATATGACCGGGCTGGAAGCGGCCGCTCAGGTCAGGATGAGCAGACCCACCGTCAAAGTAGTGCTGTTTTCCATGTACAGTTCCGATGCCCTGATCAAGGATGTTTTTGCCCACGGCGTAGAAGGCTATGTCACAAAAGGCGAGGGCCGCCGCCGCTTGCTGGAAGTGATTAAACGCGTGCATGCGGGCGAAAAAGTGTACCCAGACCTGAAAAATAATGCCGGCATAGCGATCCCAAGCATGTACGAAAGTCCCGCGCTAGTCGTTTTCCCGTCCTCGCCCCTGTCCAAACGAGAGGTGGAGGTGCTGTGCGAAATCACCAATGGCCTTACGTCGGATAAAATTTCGAAAACGCTGAACATCGCCTTTAATACGGTGGAAGTGCACCGGGCCAATATTTCCAAGAAACTCAACCTCAAAGGAATTGCCGAATTAACAAAGTACGCACTCGAACATGATCTCTGTAAGAATCGCCAAGAACCGACCGAAATATAGCCCTACTGTTAAAATTAATGGAATACCGTTATTGGACACCGATTGAAAACCCCTTATTTTTGTTCTACATTCTACGTGCAACGATATCCTGCACAATGCTGAAAAATTTGCTTCGCTCTCTTGCAAATAACCGGTCAGTACCGGCCCCCGCTATCAGTACCTGGACGCTCATAGACACATCTACACGCTAGAAAAGGCTGTCATATCTTTCCGTTCTGCTTTCCCATACATGCTGTATTTACTCGGTTGTGCTCCTTAGTAGACGGCTAATTCCCAATAGCCTTTTGAAAACTGTACCAGCCTGCCCTGTTCTTTGAAATTCTGAAAACCACTTCCCCAAGGCCAACCCCAATCAGCCTGTTAAAATCTCCAAAGACCAATTTTTTATTACCCCTTAACAAGTACCGGGTGGCGCGTCCAATTTCAACCAGACGCGCCACCTCCCTTTGCTCCAAATGCCCCATAACCCCCAATACCGCTTTTCCTACAACATCAAATATAATCTGTGACGACTTCTGGTCAGTAACGCCAAAAAACCAGCGAACTGTTACCAACAAATCTTCCCCTTTACAATGGGGGGACGCACCTACAACCCGGGTGCGTCCCCTTTTTCGCCAAACGAGGCGACACTCTCTAAAATACCTTTTTACAACGCAAGCCAATCTGAAAACCTTTTATCGATCCATGGTCGTTGCCGCAAAAGACCCGATCAAAACCCCGAAAAACCAGTTTTAAACCCGGCATTTTCGCCTATCTTTGGGGGTAATGCAAACCCAGCAACATACCCCACCGGCAGCGTTCGAACGCGCCATCCTGCACCTCGATCTCGACGCATTTTTTGTGTCCGTCGCGCTCTTGCAGCATCCTGAATTGCGCGGCAAACCGCTGATCATTGGCGGACACAGTGACCGGGGCGTGGTGTCGTCATGTAGCTATGAAGCGCGGCAATTTGGCGTACGTTCGGCCATGCCGGTGCAGTCGGCGCTGCGGCTTTGCCCCGAGGCCATCGTCTTGCCCACGGATATGCAGGCATACGTACGGCACTCCCGCCTGGTCACGCAGCTCATTGCCGAATCAGCGCCGGTGCTGCAAAAAGCCTCCATCGATGAATTTTACGTGGATTTAACCGGAATGGATCAGTATTTTGGCTGCTGGAAATGGGCGCTTGCCCTGCGCGAGCGCATCATCCGGGAGTCCGGATTGCCGATTTCCATGGCGCTTTCCGTCAATAAAACAGTTTCCAAAATTGGCACCGGTGAAGCCAAACCCAATGGTGCCCTGCTCATCCCGGCCGGCACCGAACGCGATTTCCTGGCCCCCCTCCCGGTGAACAGAATGCCTTTTGTGGGCAAGGAAACCGAACGCAAACTGGACATTCGCGGCATAAAAACCATCGGCCAACTGGCCGCCACCGCGCCCGATCTGCTCGAACGTATTTTTGGCAAACACGGCGTAGACCTGTGGCACCGGGCCAATGGTCGCGACGACAGTCCGGTAGAGGCCCGGCAGGAACAAAAAAGCATGTCGACCGAACGCACTTTTAACGAAGATATCGGCGATGCGAATGCCTTACGCGATCGGCTGACTGATTTGGTCACGCGCCTGGCTTTCGATCTGCGCAAAGACCAGAAGTTGACGGCTTGTATCGCTGTAAAAGTGCGGTATCCGGATTTTACAACTTTGATGCAGCAACGCACAATTCCACCTACCGCCAATGATTCCGTGCTGCTACGAACTGCCCGGGAAATTTTTGACAAACTCTACGATGCGCGCCGCCCCTTGCGATTACTGGGCGTCCGTTTCAGCGAATTACGCACCGGCAGCCAACAAGCCAACCTCTTCGAAGATACGGAGCGCGAAACGCAACTCCTGCGCCAGCTCGACCAGATCCGTCAAAAATTTGGCGCTGGTGCCGTTGTCCGCGGCGTCAACGTAAAAAAGAAGCTGGAGTAAGTGGCAAATCCTTCGTTTCAACCTTTTTTAAAGTCATGGGTACCCCAAATAATTCACACCCCATAACTCCCTCCTTCAAACCGTTTCCAGCAAAAACTTTCGTACCAGATTCAACCCATATGTGCCGGTCAGTTGGATATTTTTTAACCGATCGCGGCCGAAAACATATTTTACCACCACCGTTCGATGGCGATCACTCACGGCCATCCACACGGTACCGACGGGTTTGTCGGGCGTGCCACCGTCCGGACCGGCGATGCCGGAAATAGCCAGCGAGACATCCACGCCCAGTGTATCCAGTGCGCCAAGGGCCATTTCGCGGACGGTTATTTCGCTGACTGCCCCAAACTGGCGCAGTGTTTCCGGATTCACGCCGAGCAATTTCTCTTTCATCGCATACGAATACGACACGATCGACCCGGGGAAATAGGCCGACGCGCCCGGCACCGTTGTGATCAGATGGGCGACATAGCCACCGGTGCAACTTTCGGCTGTACCGAACTGCTTACCCTGCGCCAGTAAAATATTGCCCACCACCTGTTGCAGACTTTCATTTTCCTCACCAAAGATTAAATCGGGTATAATTGCCTGTAATTGCGCTTTTTGCGCATCCAGTTCTACACTTAAAATAACCTCGGCATCCGGCGTAATCTCACCCGGCCAAGTACCGCTCAAGCGCAGTCGCACTTGTCCCAGCGCCGGCAGATAGGCCAGTTTGATATGGGCCGGCAGTGCATCTTCAAATGCCTCGATACGCGCAGCAATATTACTTTCGCCTTCACCGGCAGTCAGTAGCGTGCGGTGCACAATAGGCCGGCTTTGAAACCGGGCTTGCAAGCGTGGCAGCACCTCATGTGTGATCAGGTATTCCATCTCAAACGGCACACCCGGTAGTGAAATAAAGACTTTTTCGGCGCGCTCAAACCACATACCCGGCGCACTGCCGACCTTATTCGCAAGGATGGTCGCTTTCTCCGGCAACGTCGCCTGGTCGCGCATAACCGGCGGCACCGTGCGGTTTATTTTTGCAAAATAATCTTCGATCCAACCATAGGTCTCCGCATGAAAGGCCATGCTGGAATCGAACATTTCCGCCAGCGTTTTTTTGGTAATATCATCCTTGGTCGGCCCCAGCCCACCGGTCATAATGATAATTTGCGCCGTAGTAGCGGCATGTTCGACACCCGCCAGAATGGCCGCCCGCGTATCGCCAACACTGCTCTTTCCAACGACTGTAATGCCGCACAGGTTCAGTTGCCGGCTCATCCAGGCCGAGTTTGTATCGACGATCTGGCCGATTAAAATTTCATCACCAATAGTAAGAAGATGGGCTGTCATGAGTTTGAATTTTTAAAATACGAAGCGCTCTTTTGATGGACGAATGCCGATTGATGAATGTTGATTTTTGAGGTAGGGCGTGTGCTTGTAATTTTTACACGTTCCTAAAAAATCGTTGTGGTGCCTGGTAGAGATCGTATTAGTCGCTGGAATTTCATTTTTTACCTGCCGGCGCAATATTAAGCGTATGCAGTCATCACGCATTCCCAATCAAAACATAATTCTGGTATTCGCCCAACCGCCAGCCGGTATGCCGCTCCAGCCAGTTAGACCAACGGTCTTTCCAGCGCCAGCGGATATGGGTCGGGTCGCTGCTGAACTGCCAGTTCATCGCCTCGATACGGGGCAATAACACAGCGGGATGCGTCCCGGCATATCGTTCAAGCGGTTCCGAGCCATCGTATTGATACGTTTCCGCCGGTCCGACTTTTTCCCGTACTACCGCATCAGAATGCCACAAACGGTTAAAATTCAATTGCTTGCGTTGTTGTTCGGCTGGATTCTTTACCCAGCCATAATGATGGATATAGGCCTGTAACAAGCGGACGCGCAATTTTATGCCATCTCGTTTCACAGGACCGTTTATTGGTGAAAAATAGCGAAAACCCTGCGCATCGCGGTAGGAATGGATCTGTTTGTCATTGCGAATGATCCGAATCTCCCGGCGATACCAGCGCCGCGAAACGCCGACATAATCGTAAGAGCCGTAAAAATGGCGGTAGTGAAATATAAAACCCTGCGTTTGCGGATCGTCGAGCCAGCGCGCCATACCCGCCCGGATGACCGAAAAATCCTGCTCGTGCAGACATTCATCGCCTTGCAAATAAATACACCAGTCGTAATCGTCGGGAATGGCCGCGAAAGCCTTATCGGTTTCGACGGCGAGCACTTGGCCACCCGCGCGCAGCGTATCGTCCCAAACTGTTTCAATAATATGTATACGCGGATCGGCGATACTGCGGACCAGTTCGAGCGTGGCGTCTTCCGACTGCCCAACGGCCACCATCAGGTAATCGCACAAAGGCAGCATGGAAGTAATGGCCTCGACGACGGGATAATCATAGCGCAGCGCATTGCGCACAAAAGTAAAACCGGCGACCTTCATTCGTTGCGCAACTTTAAAATCAGCGTCGGTGCGGTAAGATAGTCGCCACCCGACTGATACGAAGCGTCGATATCGACCCATTCGACCACATGAAAAGAGATTTCCTCCCAGTACACCGGCGTCGATTTGGCATAAAAATCTTCAAATTGCTCGGGTTCACAGGTTTCGGGCGCGGTCATAATATCGACTTCCAGGCCCGAAGGCAAGTGCAGCGTAAACGCAAAAGGCTGGAAAAAATCGGTGACCCGAATCAACTGGGTGTCTTCGGCGGCGTAGCCCATATTGGCTAATAACGACAACAAACGGCTTTTACTCTCGTGGGAGGGTTCGATCCAGACGCAGAAGTTTCCGATGCTGTGTTCGGATTCAGCGTTGTCCCAGAGTAGCAGGTAGCGGACTTCGTGTGCGTTTAGTTGCGCGAGTAATTGCATAATCAGTCGGCAAACATACCGCATTTGCGGCAAAAAAAGTAGTAAACACGGGTTTTTGCAAAATTGGAAGCGCCCGAAGATGAATTACAGAAACATTTTATGCGAAGCGGACCGGGTTAAGTTTTTCACCCAAGCCGATCGACACGCAGAACTCCATTATATTTGCACGGTATCGACTGGTTACCGGCAATTAATCCAGGCAAAACCACCATTCACCAGCCAATATATTCGTTCACAATCCAAAACCAACTGACGATGCCCAACAATGGAAACATCCCACTTACACCGCAAACTTTCACGTCCCAGCAAAAAGTAAAAGATTGTCTGGACGATTTGCGACAGCATTTTAACGGAGCACCGCCCAAGGTATCCGACGTCCTGGACGAGCATGGCAATCAGTATGTCAACCTCGTTCAAAAAGGCGGCGGCGTGCTGGGTGTGGCCCTGGTAGGCTACACGTATGTGCTGGAACAAATGGGCATCCGCTTTATGCGCCTGGCAGGTACCAGTGCCGGGGCCATTAATACGGCACTAATGACTGTGGTAGGCCGCAAAGAAGAGGCCAAGTCGGAAAGAATTATCGACGTGATCTGCAATCTTAACTTCTTTTCGCTGGTGGATGGCCACCCTGCCGCCCGCTGGCTGATCAAACAGGTCATTACCCATGATGATTATGCGGCCCGGCTGAAAAAGCAGTTATTCCTGTTTGTAGGCCTGATTTCGCTGTTGTTTATCGCCGATTTTGTGCTGATCAGCCTGGAAAACGACTATCCGCGCTTGTCGTGGATTACGCAGACGTGTTTTATTCTTACCGGATTTGCCTTGCTGCTTCTCGGCACACTGCTGTTTTACCTGCAACGCCTGATTAATCGCTTGAAAAACTCCGGTTTCGGGATCAATCCGGGCGATTTTTTCTGGGACTGGATTAAACAACAATTTCATGAGAATGGGGTAGATACGGTAACCGATCTCAATAATAAAGCCAACCAGCCAATCCCCGGCGTACAACTGCGAGCCGGGATAAAACACGACAAGGGAACCGAAGGGCTATTTGGCGACGTCACCTTTATTACGTCCGAACTGGTGACGGAAAACAAGATTCAATTTCCCAAGATGTGCAACTTGTTCCGGGAGGCCGATCGGATCGACCGCGATCTGCATCCGGCCGGATTTGTGCGTTCATCGATGGCCATTCCCTTGTTTTTTGAATCTTTTTTCATCAATAACATCCCTGTGCAATCGCCGGCTATAAAACAAGCCTGGATGGACACCTTTGGCGAAGAGAATCCGCCCGTGGCGGCGCGTTTTGTCGATGGCGGTTTACTGTCCAATTTCCCGATCAGTATATTTTTCAACCCGGATATAGACACCCCGCGGCTGCCCACGTTCGGCATTAACCTGGACGACAGTACGCCGGAAGATCGTTCCAAAGACATGACTGTCTGGAGTCTGAGCGGGTATATGGGCCGGATGCTCAGTACGCTGCGGGGTTTTTACGATAAAGATTTTCTGGATCAAAATAAAGCGTATCGAAAAGGGATCGGCACAATTCCGCTGGCAGGGTTTAAATGGCTGAACTTTTTTCTGACGGATAAAGATAAAACAGATATGTTCATCAAAGGCGCAGAGGCCGCCCGGGACTTTTTGAAGGATTTTGACTGGGAAACATACAAAGGCGAGCAAATTATGATGCGCAAAGCAATTAGACCGGCCGACCATTGAACCGATCCCTACTTTTTTCCAACATACTAAAATCCAATTTGCAACAATGAATACTGTTCTTTCCATCGATCCTATCTGGATGTGGTTTTGTATCGCATCCGCTCTTGCCTTCTTTTTTTCCCTGCTGATGTCGCGGGCAAGTACCGAATTGATGACCCTGGACGGCTCGCTCCGCGAATTTACCATCACTGACCTGGAGTTCCCTTCCAACAACCTGGATATTCCTTTTATCATCAATGGGGTATTCAGGCTGCCCGACCCTGCACAGCAAAACCGGGTGATCAAAGCCTTGAAACGGATACTGTACCTCGACTTTTTGTTTATGCCGGCCATTTACACGGCTATTTTCTTGATCTGTATGCAAGTAGCCATAAAATTGCCGGAAAATTCTTTTGGGCAATATCTTTTTGCCGCTTTTGCCTGGTTGCAGGCCGTTGCCTGGCTGTGCGATATCCTGGAAAATCTGCACTTGCTCAACTGGGCACATAAGGAGTTAAAAATAGCGAAACCAGCACATCAGCGTTATGTGCTGATCGTCTGGATCAAATGGGGGATTGCCCTTGTCGGTAGTATCAGCGCGCTGATGATGCTGGTTTATTTCTGGATGAAAAGCGCTTATGCGCCATCTTCCCTGTGGTGGCTAGGGGTGTATGTCGCAGAACTGGTGCTTTTCTGGCTGGCTAGAAAGTATTGGTTGGTGAAGAAGGTGAACATTTATAATTAAACGCTTGCAGTAGTCTATCTACATTTGCGGCCTTCAACCACACTATGCAAACGCACACATCCACCTCCAGCGACGTCATTCTCATCGGCACGGGCATCATGAGTGCCACCCTTGGTACCCTGCTCAAAAAACTGGAACCGGCCTGGACCATCCAGATTTTCGAACGGATGGATAAAGTGGCCATCGAATCTTCCGAAGCCTGGAACAACGCCGGCACGGGACATTCCGCTTTTTGTGAACTGAATTATACGCCGGAAAAAGCAGATGGCACGATCCAGATCGAAAAGGCGGTGCAGATTGCCGAATCGTTTGAAATCTCGAAGCAATTTTGGGCCTCGCTGACGGAGGAGGGCATTATTAAAAATCCGCTGGAAGTAATTCGCCACACCCCGCACATGAGTTTTGTGTGGGGCGATGAAAATACGGCCTATTTGCGCAAGCGCTACGATGCCATGCAGCAGCATCCGTTTTTTGAAGACATGCAGTTTTCCGCAGATCCGGCGCAAATAGCGCAATGGATTCCGTTGGTGATGGAAGGCCGCAACCCGGAAGAGTCGATCGCGACCACGCGGATGGATATCGGTACGGATGTCAATTTCGGTACATTGTCGCGCATTATGTTCGATTATTTGCAGCAGGATGAAACAGTTACGCTGCAAATGCACCATGAAGTAGAAGATATTCAACGGCTCGACAATGGATTGTGGGAACTGCGCGTCCAAAATTTAGACACCCATGAAGAGAGCCGTTACACCGCACGGTTTGTGTTTATCGGTGCCGGTGGCGGCTCGCTGGCCTTGCTGGAAAAATCCGACATCCCGGAAGGTAATGGGTTCGGCGGCTTCCCGATCAGCGGGCAGTGGCTGGTGTGCAATAAACCGGAGATCATCGAACGCCACAGCGCGAAAGTGTACGGCAAGGCCAGTGTAGGCTCGCCACCCATGTCGGTGCCGCACTTAGATACGCGGGTAATTGAGGATAAACAGGCATTGCTGTTCGGTCCGTTTGCCGGTTTTTCCACAAAATTTTTAAAACACGGTTCGTACCTGGATTTACCGCTTTCGATCAAATGGGATAATATCTGGCCGCTGCTTTCTGCGGGCGCCCACAACATCCCACTCACCAAATACCTCATCGGACAAGTCACGCAATCGGACGAAGACCGGCTCGAAGCCCTGCTGGAATATCTGCCCTTAGCCCGGATGGAAGACTGGGATTTGCAACAGGCCGGACAACGCGTGCAGGTGATCAAAAAAGACGAAGATGGAGGCGGCATCCTGGAATTCGGCACCGAAGTAGTCTATGCCGCTGATGGTTCGCTGGCCACTTTGCTGGGCGCTTCGCCCGGCGCTTCCACCTCGGTGGCGATCATGCTGGATGTGTTGAAAAAATGTTTTCCGAAAGCCGTGGCTACTCCGGAATGGCAGGAAAAATTGCGGGTAATGGTTCCGTCCTTCGGTACATCGCTCGCCAAAGATGCTGATCTGTGTAGAAGTACACGGGCGCGTACCACAGAAACGCTTTTACTTAATTACGAATTAAAAATTACGAATTACGAATCTAAAAAAGGACCACAGACTTGGCATTAAGAAATTGAATGCCAAGGTATTGTCTCCAATTTTAAAATTCGTAATTCGTAATTTTTAATTCGTAATTATTTCGGCGCTTTATCGGGATTCAGCAGATCATAGAACTGATCCAGTTTCGGCAGAATGATAATGCGTGTCCGGCGGTTGGTAGAGCGGCCGGCTTCGGTATCATTGCTGGCCAGCGTATTGTATTCGCCGCGACCGGAAGCGATGAGTCGGTTTGGATCCACTTTGTAGGTTTTCTGGAGTACCCGTACGACGGCAGTCGCTCTTTTTGTACTCAAGTCCCAGTTGTCTTCGAAACAGGGTTTATTGATCGGCAAATTGTCGGTATATCCTTCGATCATGACTTCCAGGCCTGGGCGGGACTCGATAATTTTGGCGATTTTACCCAGTACCTCGTTTGCTTTCGGCGTGATCGTAGCGCTGCCGCTCTGGTACAACATCTTGTCGGACAGGTTGATAAACACGACGGTTTTATCTACTTTCACTTCGACGTCTTTGTCTTCAATACCTTCACTGAGCACGCCTTTCAGGTTGACAGCCAAGGCCAGGTTGATCGAGTCGGCCCGGGTTTTAGCCGCCTGCAACAGGTGAATATATTTGTCTTTTTGTTGCAGCTGAGACAGCGTTTCTTTGATATTGTTGCTAGCCGATTGCGATAAAGCAGTCAGGTCACCAACCTGGTTAATCTGTTTATCGCGCAGTGCTTTCATATCGGCGATCTGGTCTTTCAGGCTCTGGATTTGCTCCAGGCGCAGGTCACTGGCGTTTTGCGCGGCTTTCAGTTCAACGCGCAGATTTTCTTTGTCTTTGTCGCAGGCAGACAAGCGCGCCATGTAATCGTTCAGCGATACGCCGCATTTGGCTAGTTGCTGGTTGGCCAGTTCAAGTTCCGTCTGTTTGCCCAAAAACTTTTTTTTGGTAACGCAGGAGGTGAGCGCGATACAGGCGATCAGCAAAATGGAGAAATTTACTTTCAAATTCATGATAGTACTTTTATAGTTAAAATTTTGATAATCGGCCGTCAGATGAAAGCATTCGGCCAATTATTGAGTGAATAAGAGCAAAGGTATGGACATTTAAGAGGTGCATTTTAATTCCGGGGCATTGTAACCGAAAAAAACAGTTCTTTTGCTATGGTTATTCCGACCTGTAGCGATTTTAAACCTACCCGTTAAAAATGTGTGCCGAAACATTGTTACCGGCGATAAAGGTTTGCATATGTTTTGCACGCCAAACGAACATTTTCGTAAAAACAGTCTACCCAACGGCGTAAAGATTTACCATGGAGAACGTACAAGAACCAAATGATCAGCGGCCCGAATGGCTGCGTGGGCTGGCTGAAAAAACCTGGAATCTGGAACTGGTAATTTCCGGTGCGGCCACCTATCTGGCTTCGTTCTTGCCCGATCTGACCGACCGGGCTTTTTATTATTTTCTGGACAATATCAATGCCGATCAAAATCTTAAAAATAACGCCTTGCCGGTCCTCGCTTATGGTTTCGCCAAACTGATTGCTTGGATATTGCCGCTGACCTTCATCGTTCACTTTATTATGCGCGCTTTCTGGGCGGGTCTGGTCGGCTTGCACACCGTTTATCCGGCGGGCATTCAGTACGACCGGCTGCCGGGCTATAAGGGAATTGCGCACAAGGTCTACCAAGAAAAATACGGCACCCTGGCCGATTATATCAGTCGGCTGGATAAATTGTGCAATGTGGTATTTGCGTTTGCTTTCACCATCGTCTTGTTCGGCCTGGGAATCAGCGTATTGTACATGGTTATTTTCGGCCTGACGCACCTGTTCCCCTTGCTTTTTGGCGAAAAAATAAGCCAGGGCATTCTCGTTGCCGCTGTAGTTTTCATTTATGCGCTCGCTATTTTTCAGATCGCCGCGCAGGTCTATTTAAAGAAAATGGATACAGACCGCTACCCTCGACTCTATAAATTCACTATTCTGGTAATCGCTACCTGGCCCAATGTGATACTGCCGTTTATTTACAAACCGGTGTCGTACCTGACCATGACCTTTTCATCCAACATCAACAAACGCCGGTTTTACGCTATCATGGGCGGTATGAGTCTTTTGATGCTGGGTGTTTTTTCGCTGATTCTGGTCGATACGGTTGTAGTTACCAAACATAAAAATGAATATACTTTTCAAAGTTATTTTGGCAAAAGCCAGAATAAATATACCCTGATTTCGGCGCATTACGACAATACCCGCACCGAACACACCCGCATGGCGGCAGTGTCGATTCCATCCGAAATAATCGAGGGCCCATTTTTAAAAATATTCGTTGCTTATCCCAAATCGCTCGACGCGACGCTGGAAAAGTTATGTGCAATGCCGCCGTTGCCTGAAAATGCGGACAAAGCCCGGGGCATTCTTATACAGGATAGCCTGCGTGCCGATTGTTTTAGTAAAAATTTACAACTTAAAATTAATGACACTACGTATACGAATGTGGGCTGGTTGTTCAATAAACACCCGCTCAGTGGCTGCGTTGGCCTGGTAACATTTGTACCCACACGAGGTTTTATCAGCGGGCAGAACCAGTTGATCGTACAAATTCCTGCGGCCGGCCGGCTGGACTCGCTACAGACGCTGGATCAGGTACCGTTCTGGTTTAGCGGAAAATAAAGACTTATGGCTGTACCGGCTCGGCAAAATACATATCTACCATCCCCTTGTTGTGCACGTCTTTTTTACCGCGGTGCATGATTTTAAACTGACCCAGCACGGCATCGGCGGTCGATTGGGAAATGTTGATACGCCCCGGCTCGCCGTTTTCTTCCATCCGTGCGGCCAGATTCACGGCATCGCCCCAAATATCGTAGGCAAATTTATTTTTGCCGATTACGCCGGCTACCACCGGGCCGGTATGAATGCCCAGACGCATCTGACGGAACTTTGCATCGGGATTTTCGGCATTGCGCTGATTTAGCCAATCCATCATTTCCAGGCCGGCGCGCACGGCATCGGCAGCGTGGGTGGTATTGGGGATGGGCAATCCGCCGGCGCACATAAAGGCATCCCCGATGGTTTTGATCTTTTCCAGTCCATGCCGTTCGCTGATCTCGTCGAAGGCCAGGAAACATTCATTGAGCTCATCGATGAGCGCTTCCGGCGACAATTGCGCAGAAAGACTGGTAAAATTGACGAAGTCGGTAAAAAGTACCGTAGCGGTCGGATAATATCGCGGCGTGGCATTGCCGCGGGATTTGAGTTCGTCGGCGATTTCTTCCGGTAAAATATTGCGCAGCAACTGGTCGCTTTTATGGCGCTCCTCTATAATGACCTTATTCTGTGCCTGGATTTTGCGGTTTTGCTTATTCAAACGCGCATTGCTGCGGCGGGCGAATAAAAAACCGATGCCCAGCAGGCTTAAGATAACGATCCCCAGCCCACCGATGCCATAGACAAACTTGCGAAACGTATCCTGCTGGGTGATTTTGAGGTCGGAGATGTCCTTGTCGCGCCGCAGTATCTCCAGTTCCTGCGCCTGTTGCGTACTATCGGCCAACTGCCGGGCCTGCATTATTTCTTCGGCTCTTTTAAATTCGGCAATATCGAGTTGTTGTGCGGCCAGCCGGAGTTCCTGCCTGGCTTGTAAGGCTTGCAAGGTTTGTTCGCGCAGTTTGACCAAGTCCACCTCCTTTTGCTTTTGCAGCAAAAGCACTTCGTCTTCTTTGCGACGCGTTTCGAGCGCAAGTTTTTCATTGCGCAGCAGCAGCGTTTCTTTTTCGGCACGCTCCTGTTCAAGGGCAAGGTCTTTGATATTTTGCTGCGCGATCAGGAATTTTATTTGCCCTTCCGCAGAGGTCAGCAACGTTCGCTGTTGGTTGATGCGCTGTTGTTTGCTTTGTTCATCATAGCGGACCGAGTCCATCGTGATAAGATAGGCCTGGTAAAATTCATAGGCTTTTTCGAAATCATACAACTCGTGATGCAGATCGGCAGCGGTGCGATAAGCATTGGCCAATACGTCCCGCTGTTTGGTCTGCCTGGCATACTTGATGGCTACATCGTTGTGTGCCAGCGCATTGTACAAATCATTGCTGCTGAAATAGACGCCGGCAGTGAGATGCTCCAGGTTGGCCAGGGCGATAAAATCTTTATGATCCAGCAAAATACGCCGGGCCTTTAGCAGGTACTCAATACCTTCTTTGGTATTGCCGGTATTATGCAGTGCAATGCCCATATTGGCAAACAATACCTCCGGGTAATCGCAGGGAATATAAGCGCACTGCAATTCAGCGCGCTTGAAATATTCCAGTGCCTTTTTGTAATCATTGGTGGAGGCGTACTGCCGGCCCATATTATTGTACAAAAGCGATTTTTCCCGGGGGGTACCAGACACCTCAATAATTTTTTCGATCGCCAGGTAATAATAAAGGCTTTTGCCGGCATTGCTGTTTTGGTCGTACGCGGTCGCAAGTTTCTGGTATATCTGCACCAGACGCGGGTTGGATTCGTCATTTTTATACTTGACAATCAAGCGTTTATAATACGATTCCGCACTGTCAAAACGCATCTCAAATAAATAGGCATCTGCCGCCTTCTCCATAATGGCATAATCCTGCGGCTGCAAATTCAGGGACTCACTGTAGTAACGCCGGGCAGTCCCGTACAGTTTTTCCCGAAAAAAAAGATCGCCCAAAGCGCCGTATACTGCCGTGAGGGACGATTTATTGCCCATGGGGCGGAGTTTGCTTTCCGCTTCCAGGTAATGCTGGAGCGCTTCCTCGGTTTTATTGGTCCGGGCGCAAATTTCCCCCAGCATTAAAGAAGCGCGGATGAGCCCGCTTTCGTAGCGCGAACTGCGAGAAATCGCCAGGGCTTCTTCCGCAAGCGCCGCCTTTTCGCTGTCTAGGCCGGCAAACCGGGCTTTGTCCAATAGGTTATCCGCCTGGAGCATGGACTGGTCCGAGTCATCTATACTTTGGCCGCTCAATGTACCTGCAACCAAAAACAGCAAAGCAATTATACAACGTAACTGTTTGATAACGAATGCTTTTAAAAAAGGTCGCCCCAAGATACGGCGTTTTGCGATTGCATCACATGGTTGGCGGATTGTAATCGTCCTCGTCGAAGTACAAACCCGTTTGCAACATAGCCGGCAGCGTCTGCAAATCGCGTAGAAAAGCATCGGTACGGTCGGATTTCAGCAGCGTGAGGTGATAATTGGCTTCAAAAACGCCGTCCGTACCCATATTCTTCAGGCTGACCAGTTTAAAAGAACGACAATGCCGGCGCAGTAGTTTGTGCAGGGCTGCATCGTCGAAACCGGCAGCCTGATAGGCCATTTGCAACAAGTGATGCCGGCGGCGTGGCGCGGAAAAATGAGTGAATGTGAGCATCATAATGATAATGCTCGTAGCCACAGTCCCCACAATCGCGACCCAGTTCATGCCTACACCGGCGGCCATGCCGACCGCGAGGCTGAGAAAAATAAACATCAAATCCATCGTATCGCGAATGGCCGTCCGAAACCGGATGATGCTCAAGGCACCGATCATGCCGAATGCACGGGCTACATTATTGCCAATCACCAGCACTACGATGGCCGAAATCACGCTCAATAAAACCAGTGAATTGACAAAAGACACCGAATAATTAGGCCCTTTGTAGGTCAGGCGATAGACGACACTTAAAATTACGCCACACAACAACGCAACACCCAAATCGGCCACGAGATCGTTGGCGTTCGTGGGAAATATCGCAACATCTTGGTATTCAATATTAAACATGAGAGTCAGATAAAAACCGGGACTTCCCGAACAAATCAAAAGCGGCATTTGGACGGATCTGCTGCTGCAATTGGGTCAAACATAGGGTATATTTGGAAGCCGGCACTTTCACTACCTCCAATCCGGATAAAATCGGCTTGATCCAGGACGGACAATAATGGTTGAATTTTATTTCCAAGATAAAAACATTGTGCTGAATGTGGCGTGCGCCGGTTTCACAAAACAACTGATCGATGGTGGGATAAGCCACTGCACGCAGATTTTTATCAAACGTAATGCGCAAATCGTTGTCTGGATCGCGATGCTCGGTCTGATAGGGCTCTCGCTCGTAAATGATATTCACTACCGGTCGCATATTACGGCTGTGAATCTGGTACAGGAACCGGCGTGCATTATCCGCTTTCGCGTTCTCGGCTAAAATATTTTCCACTTTGGGATACGGCCGAAATAATTCCTTCGCTTGTCCGAAGGTTATTAAGCAGCGATTTTTGGCGATTGGGGCTTCATACTTGCGTTTTATTTCCAGAAAAACTTCCCCCAAGTCATCTGCCATATTGTAACCGCGCAACCGTACTTTGAGCCGGTGGGCAGCGTGATCGAGTTTCATATGAAAAAATTCAAATCGTGGGGTATCAAAATAAATGCTGCGTACGGTGTATTGCCCATTGCTTTGTGCCGCAAAATCGTCCAGGCGGGCGAACGGGCGGATCTGACTACGCAATTTACCTAGTAGATCGTTGGGAATGAGATATTTGTATTCGTAACGCATGGTATTGTTAATGCTGCATGGTTTTACCGGGACCGCACCGGACAGGTTTTAAAAATTAATATGCAATACTCTTTTCAGGTATGCCCGCAGATTGAGGTCGCCCAGTTGGATGGTACAAAGTGTGCCGAGGCCCGTTTTCAATTGGGCGCGGGCCGGAACGATGACTTCTAGAAATATAACCTGCCGGCCACCGATCACCTCAACATGTGCATTGGTTTGCAGGATATGGGTGGAGAAATCTTGCAGATTCATTGGATTCTGTACCCGTACCTGCGTCATATCCGACAAATAAGGTGCCTCACTGATCGGTATAGGCACATGCACTACATATCCCAGGGTATCGTGCAGCACCAGCATGTCGGTCGGCAAAACAGCGGGAATAATGCGCCCGGCAAATGGTGCCAGGATGCGATAACTCGCCTTTTGCTCCCGCAAAACCCGCAGCCGGTTTTCCAGCGCGGTGATGCCGCGCCGAGTAATGTCCACATCAGCCGGTTTAAGGCCCGTATTCGCAATTTCTAGTGCTTTTTGGGCAACTTCCACCTGAATGCGCGCTAATTCCTTGGTATTTTCGGCAGCACTGTATTCCAGCAATGAAATCACTTGTTCATCATACAACTGCTTTTGAATGACATACACTTTTTGCTTAAGCCGAAAATCTTCCTCCGCAAATTGCAGTTTATTTTCGGCTTCCTTGACCACTGGCGACTTCTCACCAGTTTCATTGGACGTCAACTGCGCCTTCAGCCGGGCCAAATCTCCCTCCGTCTGCGTGATTTGCTGATCAATCAGGATCGTGTAGATATTCAGTAACGTATCACCGGAAGATACGCTGCTGCGTTGTCCGGGATCGAAGCCAAGCGACATGCGCACTAGATCCCCGCGTTCGAATTGAAAATTGGCCGCCGAAGTAATCGTACCAGTCTGAAAGTCCTGCAACGACGTCGTGATGTTACCGGCGGCATCTTTCATCATTTTCCACTCCCGGTGCGGATACACCAACCCAATGCTTTCCACGGTATAAGGGATGTGCACTGGCAAATACAAAGTCCCGACCAGTACGATGATCAGAACAAATAAAGGTATAATTCGCACAGGCTGTATTACTGATTAAAATGATCTTTGTTAAAAGGTTAGTGCCGTTTTATTTCCTTAGGGCTGATAAATCAACTGAGCACTCGCCCGGTATGTGCCGGTCGAAAACTCGAGAATGTATGCACCGGCAGTAAGATTGGCACCACTCAAATCTATATTGGCGGTGTAAGTGCCCGCTTGCATGGAAGTAGCCGGCGTTGCGATCGTTACCACTTGCCGACCGGCTGCGTCATACAATCGCAGGTTTACCAGGGCACTTTCAGGCAACGTGTATTGTACGGTAGCGGTCGTCCGTACCAGGGTCGGAAATACCTGTACCGAAGGTGTGTGTTCCGGCACTTCGGTAGTTGGTACCTGCGAGGTACTGAAATGGGCTGTAATCGTCGTCGCACTGGTCAAATTTACGTTTAATGCAACCGCTTTATTGTCCGGAAAAGCAATCGGTGTAGCGCTATCAGTCCATTTCTGAAAATAATAATTAGCCTTTGTCACCGCTTCCACATTTGTATTTACACCTCCATAATAAGTACCGTTCCAGGGAAACTGATTGATTATCAAGGTGTTGAGTTTTACGAATCCGCCTTGAGCGGGTTCGGCATTAATGGTCAGCGCATACGGTCCGCTCAGGGAATGACATTCCTGCAAGCCGTCTCCGATATAACTACAGCGGTCCTCGATATAACTGTGCAACTGGTTTACATTCCCAACCCAATCACTCATATCACCACTCCAGCGGGAACATTGCAGCGGCATCTCCGGCGTTATGACAGCAATTACACTGTCCAGTTGGTGCAGCATATTTTCACAACTGAATGTAGTATTCCACATATCCAGTTGCCGGGTGATGTACAGTTGCTCGAAATCGGGATTCGTGCGCAAATGATTGAACAGTTGCATGTGGCCGTTTACATCGGGCCAACTGTCGGTAAGTCCATCGATATTACAGGGCGCAGCGGTGGCCGATTGATCGGGCACGCCGGTGTAATTGATGTAAAAACCAAATACGGCGTCGTTGTCCCAGAGCGTGAAACCCCATTTTTTATGGGTTCCGTTGGGGTCGAGTCCACGCCACCAGCCGACGTTGTAATTGAGCCAGTCGGTACACACCGTAAAAGAATTCAGGATCATATAATCCATCATGCTGAGTACGTCCAAATTGTCAGTAACATATTGATAATTAGCCGGTTGTGTTACATCGAGCCCCATTACATTATCGCGGAAATCATTCCAATCATCTTGTGCCTGCTGTCCACCATATTCCGACCAGGTATTGCCCCAGGTGCTGATATACTGTACATGGTACTTGTCCTGATTGTAATAGTATTTCGTGTAATCCGCATCATCGGTGCGTTCGCGGATATCGTAAAGTCCCCAGTATTGCCCATTCAAGTAAACGACTGCTTTGGTGGCCGTGCGCACATCGAGTTGCATGCCGCCTTGTAAAGCAAGATTTTGCACATACGCATCCCGGATATGGGCAGCACCTTCATTGGACGGCGCATAATCGGAAGGAAAATTATCATCGCCCGCAGCGCGCAGGATAATGCGCTGGAATTCATCCCGGGCGCGCAGTTCAAATAATTTTTCTTTAATTGCATAATCATACCCCATTTCATCGCGCGACGTAAAATCCAGGCTGCGGTGGCTGTGCGCCCAGGAGTCCTGTCCGTGCCGGTCAAATTCACCGTAGGTAAAGGCAGCGCGTTCTTTATTCAAGTTGAAATATTCGAACGAACCGATTGGCCGGCGCTTGGCATAAATAGGATTGATATACGTCTCGCCCTGATAGACCACTGTGTCGTACCCAATCGGACCGGGCAACTCAGAATCGCCGTTGGCCAGTGTATCGAGATCATCGGCCGCTATGGAAATAACCGGCACTGTATGGTTTACATTTACAAAATAGGTATTTACCCGCAAAAAACCCGGCAATATCTTACTATCCGGGCTAAATGTGATCGCCTTCAGAACCGTAGTCGCGGTAAGCGTAAGCGGTCCGGTATAGATCGGCGAAGTGATCGTCGGGGTGTGGCCATTCAATGTATAACGGATCACGCCATTTATTTCCGTCGTACTGAGCGTCACGGTCACCGGACCGGTATAAAAGCCCGGTTCCATATCGGCATCTGGTTTATCAGCGTAGCCATTATACGGCACAGCTGTATTATTGGGGCCGCCCGGTGTAGGGGTTGTAAAAACACTCCACGCTGCTGCGCCATCGGTAGTACGGCCGTAAGAATGGCGTTGCTGGGTCTTTTGCGACAGTTTTTTATCTTCCAGCACATTACCGGCCGGATCTGAAAACACGACGCGTTCGGTATTGGCTTTGGTCTGGGTCAGGTTAAAATTGGTATGCATGCCAGTCGGCGAAGCGAGGTCGCGGCCCGAAGCCCAAAAACGCAAAAACCCGCCGGCACCAATCGTTGTACCAGCCGGAATCTGCCATTTCTGATTGTTCGATTTACTGTCGCTGAGCCAGTAACCGCCGATATTTACCGAATTGATGCCAGCATTGTACAGTTCGAACCAGTCATTGTAATCACTGTGGTCGTCTACAAACTGTTTTTGGTTGGAACAGGAAATTTCATTGATAACTACCTGTGCCGGAAGCGCTGTTATGGCAAGTAAAAAAAGAGCAATAAGCGAATACAAGGAGTGATAAGGTTGTTTCATAGGTAGTATTTGCGTTGAAAGGGCGACTTGTGTAGAATGGGTGCATAAGTACGATCTTGCACGCAGATTCGCGGCGCAAATATTAATTTTCTGTAAACTTTTCGCTGATTTGGCCGCTTGGGGACGTTTGCCAGACCCGGGTTTTTAGCCTAAAATTCCCGCACCAAAAGGTCTTCCATCATTTTACGCAGCACTGTCTTGCGTATTTCCGGCACGGGTACGGCATCCAGGCAAGCAAAGGCTTGTTGCTGAAAACGATTTTGTTCGGCCGCCACCAATTGCGGGATATTGTTACGGTCAAAAATAGCCCGGACACCCGCCACTTTCTCCGTCGGATCGGCCGTAGTGGTTTGCATCCAGTCGTGCAAGGCAGAACAATCTTCCTCCGAAGCCACTTTGAGGGTTTCGATGACCAGAAAGGTCTTTTTATTTTGCAAAATATCACCACCCACTTGTTTACCAAATTTTTCCGGATCGCCGTAGGTATCTAACAAATCGTCCTGAATCTGAAATGCAATACCGGCCAGTCGTCCAAAATCGTACAGCAATTGTGCCGCTTCCAGGGAGGCATCCGCGGCTAAAGCGCCCATTTCCAACGCACCACCGAGCAGCACCGCCGTTTTTAGTTCGATCATGCGGATATATTCCGGCAGCGATACATCGTCGCGCGTCTCAAAGTTGACATCCATTTGCTGGCCTTCGCACACTTCGGTAGCGACTCGGTTGAAGGTCTCGATCAGCGATATTTTATTCAGGCGCACCAACTGGCGGTACGCGAATATCAACATTACATCGCCACTGAGGATGCCGGTCGTGGTATTCCACCTGGTATGCACGGTAGGTTGGCCACGTCGCAGCGGGGCGGCGTCCATAATATCGTCGTGCATCAGGGAAAAATTATGAAACAATTCGACCGCCCAGGCGGCCGGCAGGGCCGGCTGCGGATCATCGAGAAATAACTCGTACCCCATCAGCAGGATTGCCGGACGCAGGCGTTTACCGCCCAGGGTCAGGATATAATCACAGGGTTCGTACAATTCAGCGGGCGCCGCCGGAAACGGATTTTCGCGGGCGAACTGGCTAACCATGTCCAGAAGTTGCGGGAGGGTATGCATCAGAGCAATAAGTTTAGCGGTAAAGGTAGTCTTTCATCCGTACACGCCTACGGCCAGTCCTTCGCGGTCGCTCAATTGTACCATAATCCTATGCGCGCCAAAATTGAGCAGCAGCGCATCGTTGAGGTACAGCCCTTCGTCCGTTTTGGACAGATTGATAGTCAGCAGCATGTGTCCGGCGGCAGATTGCCAGAGCGGCAGGGCGGCTGCGGGTGCGCGTTCGATGGTAATTTTGCCATGCAATGCCTGTAGTACGCGGGCCGTTTCCAGCAATTCAGCCGCCGTTATGACGCGGATTGCTTCTGTGTCTTCACCCGATGAAAGCAACAGCGAGGCATAGTTGTCGAACAGCAATTCAATGGCGTACAGAAACCGGTACGGCGCTGCGCCATCGGCCGCCGCATTGACCCACAGGTAGTAGTTTACGTCGATTAACTCCTGACTTTCAAAGGATTGCAGTATTTCCAGTTCTGTCAGTTTGAAACATTCCGGTGGCGTGCGGTCGGCTTGGGCCTGATTATTTTCCATAATGATAGAGTGATTGGAGTAGATCGCGGCAAAATTACATTTTCCAGTACTTTTGGCGTCAGCATTCACCGCAACATAACCGCATGCACAATTATTTAATACGCGCATTTGATTGAAAAACCGAAGCCGTCGCCGCTCCGTGCGATGAATCGCCTTTGTGGTCATCGCCCTTCGGGTTGTTATGGCTGGATAATTTTCCGATTGTACTTCAGTAGCCTATCCCACCACCTGCAAGCGCGCGAATTTCAGTACGATCCGTCGTTCGGGCAAGTCATCGCCTTTAAACTGAATGGTCGCTACCTTGCCGTCTTTCGGGCCTTCGATACTGGTGATTGTACCCTCGCCAAACTTGAGGTGTAACACCTTGACACCCACCGTAATATCTTCGATGGGCGAGGGTTTAAAACCGGCCGGATCCACCGTGGTACTCGCCGAATTGTTGAGCGCGCGCTGGCGGGGGCTGGTAAAATTACCGGTCACACTGGCGCGGGGTTGTCCGTCGGAAGTGACCGAAGTGGCGTTGATGCGCGCCGAACTAAACCCACCCTGAAACTCGTAATGCTGTCCGCCGATTTCCTCCAGAAAACGCGATGGCTCGCTCACCCGGATTTGTCCGAACCGGTAGCGATTCTGCGCATAGGAAATGGTCAGAAATTCTTTGGCGCGGGTAATGGCCACATAAAACAAGCGGCGTTCTTCATCCAGGCCGTTGGGTTCTTCCAGCGCCATAAACGAAGGGAAGAGATTTTCCTCCATGCCGGTCACGAACACGCTTTTAAACTCCAGCCCTTTGGCCGCGTGGATACTCATCAATGTAATCGTGTCGCGATCGTCGTTTTTCTCGTCGGCGTCGGTCAGGAGCGTAATCGTTTGCAGATAAGCCGCCAGCGAACGATCGGTATTATTAGTAGCATCAAAGGCATTTTCATTGACCGGCTCGACCCCTTCCCGCCCGGCCGCCATATCGGCAAATTCGGAAATGGCATCCAGCACGGCATTGACGTTTTCCAGTCGACCAATGCCTTCTGGGCTGGTATCGGATTTAAGCAGATCGAGCAGCCCTGATTTGCGTAAAATATCGGCCGCCAGTTTGAAAGCGGGTTCGGTAGCAGCCTGTTTTTGCCAGTCGGTAACCATGTTGCGGAAACCAGCCAGCGATTTGCGGGCACGATCCTGGATATCCAGTCGCGGATCGAGCATGGCTTCCCACATCGAAACGTTGGCTGCGCCGGCAATCTGACTGAGTTTGTCCACCGTCGCATCGCTGATACCGCGGGTCGGAAAATTAATGATCCGTCGCAACGCTTCTTCATCGCGCGCATTGACCGCCAGCCGCAGATAGGCGATAAAATCCTTCACTTCCTTGCGCTGGTAAAACGAAGTGCCGCCAAAAACACGGTAGGCCAGGTTGAGCCGGCGCAGGTGTTCCTCGAATTTGCGACTCTGCGAATTGGTGCGATACAAGACGGCGATATCGGAATTAGGGAGGTGATTACGGTGCTTTTGCTCCAGGATCAGGTCGGCCACCCGGCGGCTTTCTTCGTCGTCGGTGCTGCACTTCAGGAGTTTGATCTTCTGGCGGTCTTCGCGCGCGGTCCAGATCGTCTTGTTCAATTGCCTGCGGTTAAAAGAAATAACTTCATTGGCCGCCGAAACGATGTGGTGCGTTGACCGGTAATTTTGTTCGAGTTTGAAGGTTTTCAGGTTGGGATAATCCTTTTCAAAATCAAGGATATTATCGATCGTAGCGCCCCGAAACGCATAAATACTTTGGGCGTCATCGCCGACCACAAATACATTCTCCGGACTGCCATCGTATTTTAGCAGACGGCGCAAAATGGCGTATTGCAGAAAATTAGTGTCCTGAAACTCATCGACGTGGATGTAGCGGAAGCGCTTCTGGTATTTTTCCACCACATTATCCGGATTATCGCGAAACAGGCGGTAGAGTTGAAATAACAGATCGTCAAAATCCATGGCGCCGGAGCGCTGGCAGCGAGCCACATATTTTTCATATATATCGACGAGATAGGGGCGACGGGCGGCGCGGTCCTGCGCCATCAATTCCGCATCGTCGCGGTATCCTTTGGGCGATTTCAGATTGCTTTTCGACAATGAAATGCGCGAACGGATGGCCGAGGCATTGTAGGCATTGGGATCCAGGTTCATCTCCTTGATAATAGAGCGAATCACGCTCATCGTATCATCCGTATCGTAAATGGAAAAAGAGGAAGGAAAGCCGATCTTAGTCGCTTCTGCGCGTAATATCCGGGCAAAAATGGAGTGAAAAGTCCCTGCCCACACCTGCTGCGCTTTATCGCCGACGACCTTTTCAATACGGTCCTTCATTTCACGGGCCGACTTATTGGTAAATGTCAACGTGAGAATCTCCCAGGGTGGAATGCCTTTCTGTAAAAGGTAGGCGATGCGATAGGTCAACACCCGCGTTTTACCGGAACCAGGGCCAGCAATCACCAGCACGGGGCCATCCGTATTGGTCACGGCGGCGCGTTGTACGTCGTTGAGTTCGTCGAGATAGTTCATACTTCACTCATAGTAGTTGATGCGGCTATTCCGGGCGAAGGTAACAAGAATGCGCAGGAAGGAAAGATTTCAAATAAAATGTTTCAAAAAGTTATGGATTATGCGTTACTCCCGACTGCTAATAGATCAATACGCACCGATCGACAACATCACCAGCGTACAGCCCTCCACTGTTTCAATCCCCTGGTCGGCGGCCAATTTTTCCAGTTCCGGATTTTCGGTGCCGGGATTAAAAATGATCCGCTTCGGTTGCAAGCCGAGAATGTAATCATAGTATGGGGTCTGCCGTTGTGGGCCGACGTAGAGCGTCACCGTGTCTACATCGGCAACATCAGGCTGGCCGTGTAAAATCTCCACGCCGTCGATTTGTCCGGTTTGAATGCCGACGGGCACAATGGTATGTCCGTGTTTCAAAAGGCGATGCGCAGCAATATAGGCGTAGCGTTCCGGATTGGTCGTAGCGCCGAGTACAAGCGTTTTTTTCATGTTGTAATTGACTTTAGCAGGTAAAAAAATAAAACAAGCAACTGTGTTAAAAGTTAGACTTGCAGGATTTTTACACAAATAACGGCTACTTTTGCCGGCTTTTGAGCAATAACGCAGCACTTAGAACGCATAACTTTCAATGATTCTGACCGACAAAAAAATATTGGCCGCCCGCGAGCGCGGCGAAATCGTCATCGAACCATTCCGCCCCGAATGCCTGGGGACTAATTCCTACGATGTGCATTTGGGGAAATATTTAGCCGTTTACCGCGACCGGGTGCTGGATGCCAAACTGCATAATCAGATCGATGAATTTGAAATTCCAGAAGAAGGGTTTGTGCTACAGCCGGGTACGCTGTACCTGGGCGTAACCGAAGAATACACCGAAACGCATAATTCAGTGCCTTTTTTGGAAGGCAAAAGCAGCATCGGCCGCCTCGGCATCGATATACATGCAACAGCCGGCAAAGGCGACGTCGGTTTTTGCAATACCTGGACCCTCGAAATTTCCTGTGTGCAGCCGGTGCGGGTCTATGCGCACATGCCCGTCGGTCAACTCATCTATTTTCTGGTCGAAGGCGACATTGAAAATTATTATAACAAAAAACAGAGTGCCAAATACAACCAAAGGACCGATAAACCCGTCGAGAGTATGATGTGGAAAAATTTTCTCTAGAAAATAAATCCATTCAAAAGATACAATGTTAAAGTTTGAAATATTATGCGGCAAAAAACAATAACCACGCTAAGTGTATTGTTTTACGGGCATAAATTCATCAATTTATCCAAGTTTAAAAAAAGGGCTCAGCCGCCTATGGAAGAAACATACACCTACGAAAATGCGTTGATACAATTTCTGTATCACGAACTGCCAGCCGGTGAAGCCGTGGAACTCGTGCACCTGCTCGAAGAAGACTTCGAGATGCACGGCGTGTTCGACGATTTGGCCCTGGCAAAAAACCAACTACCCAAAGTACAATTCAATCCGTCTAACGCGGTCCTGAATCGTATTCTTCAATACAGCACAAAAACAGCTTTGGAAGCCCAATATTAGACCCAATTGACGGCGTTTCCAAACTAACCAAACGAAATCCCTCGTTCCGGTACACCGGAGCGGGGGATTTGTTTTTCATACTTATTTCCCGGCAAAAATCGCGGCTAAAGCACCTTGAAGCGTCGGATATTGAAAGTCATATCCGGCAGTGCGCACTTTGTTATCGGCAATAAGGTTGCTGTTCAGGATGACCGCCGACATTTCACCAAAAATCAGGCGCATAGCAAAGGCAGGTGCCGGTACGATAAGGGCAGGGCGATGCCGGGCCTTGGCAATCTGCTGTACCAATGGTTTAATCCGTTCCGGATGGGGTGCCACAGCGTTGTATACACCGGTAACCTGTTCATTTTCAAGCGCCCAGATAAAAATCCGGCATACATCGTCGCGATGAATCCAGGAGTACCAGGCTTGTCCGTCGCCAAAGTAAGCGCCCAAACCAAACTGTAGAGGCCGCACGAATTCTGCCAGCGCGCCGCCTTCTTTGGCCAGCACTACGCCAATGCGCAACTTCACCGTACGAATACCCATATTGCCGATCAAATCGGCAGCCTGCTCCCATTGCCGGCAACAGTCAACCATAAAACTATCGTCCACGGGTGCATCTGTTTCACGCATGCTTTGTTCGCCGGAATTGCCATAATAACCAATCGCCGAAGCCGACAAGTAAACGCTTGGTTGTACGCCGGTGCGCAGCAACGCGTCGCGCAGCACCCCAGCACTTTGGACCCGGCTGTCGACCAGCAGGCGTTTGCGTTTTTCGGACCAGCGTTCATCGGCAATACCGGCACCGGCCAGATTGACCACCGCATGTACACCAGCCAGTGCGGCATCGTCGATTTGCCCTTTAGCAGGATCCCAGGCAAATTGGCCGGAACCTTTGGGTGTGCGGGTGAGTAGGCGCACCGTGTATCCTTTGGCACGCAGCAGTTCGCTGAGACGGGTACCGATAAGGCCGGAGCCACCGGCGAGTAAAATGGTTTGCATGTGTGGTTGGATTTGTTACCGGTCGATTGGAGCTATACGCTTGAACAACAAAAGAGCAAGAAGGATGACATGCGGGTGTAAATTTACCCTTGCAGTTGGTAGTTCGGGAGTGGATAGGTATTTTTGAGGCTAAAAAATCAACGTTGCTCACCAAAATCAACACCACATGTACACACCCATCACCCTTACCCCGGAAGATATCCAACGCGAACAGGCCAGTTTCATCACCAAAGTATACGGTTGGATGTCGGGCGCACTTTTTATTACTGCGGCCGTAGCGATGTTTGTCGCCAGCACACCGGCCCTCGTGCAGGTCATTTTTGGCAACCGCCTGGTCTTTTATGCCTTATTGTTCGGTGAACTGGCGCTGGTCGGCTGGCTTTCCCTGGCCGTACAACGGATGTCCGCCGCAACAGCCACTGCGGCTTTTATCGGGTATGCGGCGCTGAACGGGCTCACCCTGGCCGTCATCTTTCTGGTCTTTACCGCAGGCTCCATCGCTTCTACTTTTTTGATCACTGCCGGTACGTTCGGCGCCATGAGTCTGTACGGCTATACGACTAAACGAGACCTGACCACATTGGGCAATCTATTGATGATGGCCCTTTTTGGATTGATCATTGCCTCGATCGTCAACTGGTTTTGGAGCAACAGCACGTTGTACTGGATTATCACGTACGCCGGCGTATTGATTTTTGTGGGTTTGGTCGCTTACGACACCCAAAAAATAAAAAACATGAACATCATCGGCAACGAGGGCACGGAGGAAGATCGCAAGGAAGCGATCATGGGAGCACTGACGTTGTACCTTGATTTTATCAACCTGTTTTTGTTTTTGCTGCGGATTTTTGGACGGCGGAAATAAGGGGCTAGCAGATGAAAAGTGCTGCCGGAGGGAGGTTCCCTTCGGCAGCACTTTTCTCATTTATTTTGCTTTTGCACTGTTATTTATAATGACAAAATCTGGTCCCTTTAGGATTGTTTCCCCCAATAAACGCTGGATGCTATCTCAAACGCGATTGGAATCTACCGTGAATTTTTTATGACAAGTTGCTTCCACCACTCGTAGCAAAACTGGCAGAACAGCTCATCTAAGAACTCTTCGCCGACGTTCCAGAAGACGTGTTCCTCTTCTGGAACGGCTGCCGGAAAGACACCACCAATGTCGCCCTGTCCTTCTATGCGTACGAGTGTAGTAGGTTAGTCTTGCGCTGTCCTTATTGCTTGAAGGCAACATGTCGTGGTGGGTCACTGCCGAAATGTAAGATGCGCTGAAGTTAAATTTGAAAATGTGATTGCGCTATACGTACATTTGCACTCAATAAGACCTGCCACGCCACTGCTTGCAAGCGCACCCGGGCGGGTTTTCTTTTTTTATACGCATGAAATACACCAAGCCCGCTATATCTATATCTGATCAAATCACCGCGCTCGAAAGAAGAGGCATGGTGTTCACTGATAAACAAGCTGCAGAACATTACCTGTCACATATCAGTTATTATCGCCTTCGGGCTTACACTTACCCGTATCAAAACAACAAAGTCCCGGATCATCCATTCTGGAAACCAACTCCTTTCGAGCAGGTATTGAATGACTATGTTTTAGATAGAAAGTTAAGGGTTATTATTTTTGATGCTCTTGAAAAGGTTGAAATTGCCCTTCGCACTCAAATTATCTACCAATATTCCATGAAACATGGCAGCCAGTGGTACGAAAATTCGGACCATTTTCGCAAATCCCATATATTTAATTCGGACTTGGAGCGTTTGGACAAGGAAATAAAGCGCTCGCAAGAAGAATTTATTAAACATTACAAGTCTAAGTATACTAGCCCCGGTCGTCCACCAGCATGGATGGCTTTAGAAGTGTGCACTATTAGTACATTGTCTAAAATGTATGATAATCTGGCTTTAAGTCCAGAAAAGAAGCAAATTGCTACCCATTTTGGCCTTGCACATCCTTTTTTATTGGAAAGTTGGATGAAAACATTTAGCCATATTCGAAATATTTGCGCCCACCACAGTAGATTATGGAATCGCCAGATTATCATTGCTCCACAAATACCAAATCGCCCCAAGTATGCATGGATATCCATTGACTTGACTGAACAACATAAAATATTTACTACTCTTTGTTGTATTCGATATTTTTTGAATCGGATAAGTCCGGGCAATAATTTCGGCAAGAAAATTCAAGAACTTTTAAAACTGTATCCCAATGCTAATTTAAAAACGATGGGCTTCAAGCCTAAATGGGAAGAAGAGCCATTATGGACGTAATATCTAAGCCCCCAAACACAATTCCGCGCCTTCCTGTCCCACTAGCGTCCCAATCGCCACGCCCATGCCGTTCAGGCGTACTGATACGACTACATTGGGTGATACATGTTGAATAATCGGCTTTTTTACCGGGCCAAGGCCCAGGATGCCAGACCACCAGCCATCAACTTCGACTTTTTGGCCCGGACAAATAACGGTGTTGAGCAACTGCACCAAAGCGCTGCGAATGATCTCTGTCGTACCGAATTGATCCGTCTTTTCTTCTTCAAACGCCAGGTGACGACCGCCGCCCAGCAGAATGCGGCCGTCTATATTGCGGAAATAATAATAACCACGGTCGTAATGGAAACAACCCTGTACCGGTAAGCCGGCGATGGGCTTGGTGATCAGCACCTGATTGCGGGCAGGCGTCACTTCCAACTGGGCAAATAATTGCTGCGCAAATCCATTGACCGCCACCAGCACTTTGGCGGCCTGGAAGGTCCACCCAAACGAGGTTTCCAGTTCCACACCCTGGGTGCCGTCTTCTATCTTATTGATTGCGAACCCGTTAAAAATGTGTACGCCTTTTTGTTCGGCAATTTTAAGCAGCCGCGCCATCATCTTTCCAGTGTGTACCTGCCCTTCCGGCTGGTTCAAGATAAGGTGACGCACCCCCCGAAACTTAAAGCCCGGCAAACGCTCATCCACAACTTTGTACCCTTCGGCATATCCGGTAATTGCGCCGATTTTTTCATTGAATTCGGGCAGTCTTGCCACACACTCCTGAAATGAGTCTTCTTCGTCATCGGTGAACATTTCATAGCCGCCGAGCATTTGAAGGTCTAAATGTTCATCGCCGACCAGCGAACGCAGTCGTTGCAAACCCTGCCAGCGTTTTTCCACCACGCCCAACAGATCGTCTTCACGCATGCGTGTGAGGTCGTCGAGCAGTTCGGTCATGGAGCCAAAACAAGCAAATCCTGCATTGCGGGTACTGGCCCCGATGGGCAATGCACCACGCTCCAGCACAACCACATGCAGATCGGGATGTTGTGTTTTGCAATGAATGGCTGCAGTAAGTCCTACAATGCCGCTGCCGATCACGGCAACATCAATATTTTTAAAGAAAATTTCTTTTTCCCAGTAACTGAGGTTGTAATGCAACATAGCCGGCGCGTTTTGAGTTTCGGGATTAGTTGGAGCGTGATAACGCTAATATTTTGGCAAAAGTGGGTAAAAATCTGCAAATTCATATCATTGGGGTCGATATCTGTCTTCGCACCTGAAAACGTACCATTTATTTCACCGGGCAGGTCCGTACCTTTGTTGCTCATCTACACATAGCACCTTTGAATTATATCACTTACGGCGCAAAAGTCAACGCCGATGCTGTCACAATCCTGCTCGAACACGCGCTGGATGCCATGATGCAGGCCGAATCACCCACCGAACGCCCCACGCCCGTCTGTATCTGGGGGTTGCACGGGATCGGCAAAACAGAATTAGTGCGCGACCTGGCCAAGGCGCGGGGCTGCGATTTTATCTACATCGCCCCGGCACAATTTGAAGAAATGGGCGACCTGGTCGGTATGCCTCAGATCGCCAGGGATGCTGAAAAAGGCGACGTCACCCGTTTTGTCGCCCCGGAATGGGTGCCGCAACACGCGGGTCCGGGCATTCTGCTGCTCGATGACGTGAATCGTGCCGACGACCGTATTTTGCGCGGCATCATGCAACTGTTGCAAAACTACGAACTGGTGTCCTGGCAATTGCCACGCAACTGGCTGATCGTACTCACGGCCAACCCGGACGGCGGCGATTATTCCGTGACGACGCTCGACGACGCCATGCTCACCCGTATGTTGCACGTCACCATGGAGTTCGACGCCAAATCATGGGCACGCTGGGCGGAACGCGCCGGCGTGGATGAGCGCGGCCAAGATTTCGTACTCGCGTATCCAGAGCTGGTGAACGGGCGGCGCACCACCCCCCGTTCGCTGGTACAGTTTTTTCAAGCGATCCGTCCGATTGCCAGTTTGCGCGATCAATTGCCGCTGGTAAAATTGCTGGCCGATGCCACGCTGGACGAAGCGACTACGCAGGCATTTATCAATTTTGTCAATCTGAACCTGGACCGGCTCCCGGCACCGGAAGAAATACTGGGCACGGAAGACTTTGCCACCATTGTCAACCGGCTGGACCGGCTGGTCAATGACGGCAATACCAAACGCCTGGATGTACTTTCGGTGGTCGTGACGCGACTGAACAATCATCTCCTGTTGCGCCCGCAGGAACTATCGGAAGCAGAACTGATTAATTTACAGCAGTTTATCCTGCTGGATTTATTGCCCAACGATCTTCGACTGGCCATGGCGCAGGAATTGACCCGTTCGAAACGGCAGGGCCTGCTGCGTTTATACGCCGTACCGGCAATCGGACAGTTATTACTGGAAAAGATGTAGTTTTTACGATGGTTTACAACTTTTTCCGCAAATTTGCGTCCCCATCTTTCCGTTAGCCCAATCGCTGGACCTTCGAACAATCGGGCTGCCAGCCGCTAACCCACAACGAACAATACATAATGCTTGATCTTTCCTTTCAATATCCCGCCTGGTTCCTGATTTTTTGTGCGCTGTTGGGCCTTGGCTACGCTTTGTTACTCTATTATCGCGACACGACGTTCCGCGAACAAGCCCCGCGTTTGCACATCGGATTAGGTGTATTGCGCTGGTTGTCGGTGACCTTACTAAGTGCGTTGTTACTGTCGCCGCTGCTTAAAAACCTGCTGACCGAAACGAAAAAACCAATCGTTGTGCTGGCGCAAGACCAGACCGAAAGTATTGCCGCAGATTTACAAGGCGCGACCCTGGATCAATACAAACAAAACTGGCAATCGCTGCGCAATACCTTAGCGGAAGATTATGAGGTGCACGAACTCTCGTTTGGCGATGCGGTCAGGGAAGGCGTTGATTTTCAATTTCAGGATAAAGTCACCAATATTTCTGAATTGCTGCGTTCGGTTTATGATTTATATGGCGGACAAAATCTCGGCGCAGTCGTGGTGGCTTCCGACGGTATTTACAATGAAGGCAGTAATCCTGCTTATGCCGATGCGCAGTTAACGGCACCGGTATATACAGTGGCCCTGGGAGATACTACGCCCAAGAAGGATTTACTGTTAAAACGGGTTTTTCATAATAAAATCGCCTACCTGGGCGATAAATTCACGTTGCAAATTGATGTCGCGGCGACAAATTGTGCCGGCCAGCAGACCATCCTGAATGTCAGTAAAGTCACCGGCGAAGGCACGAAAACGCTGCAATCCATACCGATTAACCTTGCCGGCAACGACTTTTTCGTCACCAAAGAAGTACAGATTGAAGCCGACCAGCCCGGGGTAGCGCAGTATATCATTTCCGTCGCGAAGCTACCCAACGAGGCATCGACGGTGAACAATAGCAAGGAAATTTTCATCGATGTGCTGGATGCCCGCCAGAAGATTCTGCTGCTGGCCAATAGTCCGCACCCCGATTTGACGGCCATCCGCCAGACACTGGAAACCAACAAAAATTACCAGATCAGCATTGCGTATATCAATGACCCGGGACTGGATGTAAGTAAATTCGATTTTGTGGTCCTGCACAATCTGCCATCGACGACCAACGACATTGCCGGCTTGTTGAATACCTTGAATGAAAAAAGAATTCCACGGCTGTTCATCGCGGGCATGCAGGCGGGTTACACAGCGCTTGGCAAGGCGCAAAGTCTGGTCACCGTACAAAGCGATGGCAAACAAAGCGACGAAGTACAGGGCAAAGTTTCGCCACAGTTCGCCGCATTTTTGCTCGATCCATTGGTAGTTTCCGAACTGCCGAAGTTCAACCCGGTTATTTCGGCCTTCGGCAATTTTGCGGCCACACCGCAAGCCCAGGTGCTGCTGCGCAAACGGATCGGCCGCGTGGATACCGACCAGCCGCTTTTGGCGATTGGCGAAACAAACGGGGTAAAAACCGGCATTTTCCTGGCCGAAGGATTGTGGAAATGGCGCCTGTTCGATTATTTGCAGCACCAGAACCACGCTATTTTCGACGAACTAACCGGCAAAACGGTGCAGTATTTATCGCAAAAAGAGGACAAGCGCAAATTTCGGGTTACGCTCGATCAAAACATTTTCAATGAAAATGAGCAGGTCATCTTTGGCGCGGAATTGTACAACGACAATTACGAACTGGTCAACGAACCCGATGTAGCGCTGAGCGTACGCAATAGTCAGGGCAAGGAATACACCTACAATTTCAACCGGATCGGCAAGGGTTACACCTTTAATGCCGGTATCCTGCCGGTCGGCAATTACACCTATAAGGCGACGACGAATTTCAACGGGCAGGGCATGAGCGCGGAAGGCAAATTCAGCGTGCGCCCCATCCAGTTGGAATTATTTGAGACCACGGCCAACCATGCTGTGCTGCGCCAGTTGAGCGCAAAATATGGCGGCGAAACCGTGGCAGGTGCCAATCTGACCAGTATTGCGGATAAAATCAAGGCCAATCAAACCGTGAAACCAGTTATTTATCAGACCACGACCACCAACCCATTGATCAACCTGAAATGGATATTTGCGTTGCTGGCATTTTTACTGTCGCTTGAATGGTTTTTACGCCGTTATTTTGGCGCGTATTAAGGATCCGTACCGGCGGCTTCAACCGCCGAATTGCAATTTCAACGCTTGAAAGCGCCGGTACGGATACGTCCATATAACCCTTATCTATTATGAAAGAGACCAAATTTATCGAGCAGAACCGGGAAAAGTGGGCCGAATTTGAGGAGATCCTGCGCTATGAAGGCCAGACCGATCCCGACAAACTGAATAACCTGTTTATTCAGATCACGGATGATTTGTCGTATGCCCGCACCTTTTACCCCAATCGCTCGGTGCGGATGTACCTCAATGGATTGGGTCAAAAAGTCTTTCACAACATCTATAAGGGGAAGCGTTTCCCGGCCGAACGGCTGAAGCGTTTCTGGACCGACGAGTTGCCGCAAATCATGTGGGAATCGCGGCGGGCGCTGTGGGTTTCTTTCGGTCTTTTTATGTTGGCATTCGCGGTCGGTGTGGTGTCGAGCATGATCAATCCCGATTTCGCGCGTATTATTCTGGGCGAAGACTATGTCAATATGACCATCCAGAATATTGAAAATGGCGATCCGATGGCGGTATACAAAGATTCGGGACCGCTGGGTATGACCGTAGGCATCGCCGCCAACAACCTTTTTGTGGCGTTGCGCACCGCTATTTTCGGCGTGATCGCCTCGATCGGAACCGCCTTTATTATGTTGTACAATGGCGTGATGGTCGGTGCTTTTCAGTATTTTTTTATCCAGCATGGCGTAGGCTGGGAGTCTTTTCTGACGATCTGGATCCATGGTACGCTGGAGATCGGCGCTATCATTGTCGCCGGCGCAGCAGGGCTAGTGGCCGGTTCCGGATTGCTGTTCCCGGGTACGTACCGGCGCACGCAAGCATTCCAGATCACGATGCGGCGTGGACTCAAAATCTTTATCGGCGTGGTGCCGATCATCGTACTGGCGGCTGTTTTCGAAGGATTCCTCACCCGCTTTACCGGCACGCCACCCTTTATTCGCGGCACCTTTATTTTTATGTCGCTGGTATTTATGGTTGGGTATTTCGTGTGGCTGCCCTGGCATAAAGCGCGCACCCACGGTTTCCGGCAACCGATTCACGACAAAGAATTGCCGCCTACCCGCGAACATGTGATCGATTTTAAAGCGATTAAGACGGCTGGTGAAATCACCTCGGATGCATTTACCATTTTACTGCGCAACCCGCGCACTACCCTGTTTGGGGTAGTCGGCACCACGGGTATTTTTGCCCTGCTGGCATTTGGACTGTCGACCGCACCGATCGGTACTACATTTAATTTTCCGGGGGGGCTGTTTGGTTGTTTCGATGGCGCGACTGATTTTTTTCGCAATTCCACCGAATTACCCTTTCTTTTTTACCTGCAAATCGTCTTGCTGGCCGGATTAAGCCTGGCCGCTTTTCGGGCCATCGACCAGGAGATAAACGATGCGAATCAGGTGCCGCAGCCGCGAACGCGCTTATTGGCCGTCGGGCTGCTGTTGTTGATACCGGCCAGTTTGCTGGTGCTGATTTTTCGGTTTCAATTTGAAGACAATACCTTCGCTTTCATCCGATTTTTCTCCGGCTGGCTTTTACCGGTATTGACGACGCCTGTACTGGCGCTGTGGGCAGCGGTACTGTATTTTGAAACTGCCAATCCATTTATCGCCCTGGCCCGCACGTTCCGCCTACTCAATTTTGGACAACTATTCATGACCGGTTTTTTCACGGTTAGCCTGGGCATGTTGTTGACTTTCTTTTTGAGTTCGCATATCTGGGATATTGTGCTGCAATTTTTCAGTTGGTTGGTGCCGTCGGGCGAAGGCAATATGCAAACCTTTACTACTTTCGCGACAACTTGTGCCATTTCGGTGGTGCTGTACTTTATTTTTCTGCTTACGATCCTGGGCGGCGCTTTACAATACTTTTCGAACCGGGAAGTAGCGGATGCGGCCAGCCTGTTTGAAGGGATCGAGAAAGTCGGTACTACCCGGCGTATCCGGGGTCTGGCGCGGGAGCAATAGGATTAAAAAAATAAAAATCAACCAATCATCATGTCAGCAACAACTTTAGTCTGGTTTTGGGTACTCTGGCTGCTCGACTTACTCGCTGCATTGTTCGGATTCCGGGAATTTATGACCGGGGCATTTGGCCAATACCCCATAACTTCCACTAAATATGTAAGGCTCTGGGTAGCTTTACTAATCGCTATCTTACTGATTCTGACGGGAAGTATATATTTCAAAAACCACGCGCAGGCTTTAGTGGCAATGGTTATCGCGGCGATCCCACTGATGATCGCTACCCCATACGCCTTGTTTTTGCTCGTGCTAATGAGCAGTGGTAAAAATCGCTGGAACTAAATTTTCCACTTTCACATCTATGAAAACGCCATGTACTTTATTCAATATATTTTAATGTGCCTGTACATCGCCATGTACCTGTATTTTCAATTGACGCATACGCCGATGCCCGAGCAGTTGCCGATTATTAATACCGGCATCGCCTTTGCTTTTCTGGCCTGGGGTGGATTCTGGTCCGTACGGGTCACGGTGGATTGTATTCGGTTGCGCGCAAAAAATCAAATGACGGTGGAAAATATGCGAAAGGGGCTGTTATTGGCCATGCTTAATTTCCTGCCGAACCTGGGCATGTCGGGGTTTATGTTGTTGGAGGGATTTCGGTAGCAAGGCTCCAAAAACAAAAAACTTCACCCCGGAACGCAGGAGCAAAGTTTTTAATAAAAACACTAAAGCGATAGAATTGCTACAATAATATCCCCACGCCCAGCATCAGCCGTTTATTCAAAATACGGTCCGTTCCGAAATCCTGCTCCGGATTCCAGGTACTTTCCCAATCGCGGCTTTTGCGCTGCAACCGCACACCACCGTACATGATAAAGTGATTCCCCAGGCGATATCCCAACTCAGCCTGCGCCATCCAGCCACCATGCCAGGTATCGGTATAACTCCAGCGTTGGGCGGAACTTTTTCCAGCAAAGGCGTAGCCACCACCGACCGCATAAAAGGGCGTGATGCGGCGCGGCAACAGGTAACCGCGTATCTCTCCAAAAATAGGATAGGAAGGCACGTCGAGTTCCAGATCGTTGGCGATGGATTCGATTCCAGCACCCAGGCCAACCCCGATTAACCGCGAAAACTTGTAGCCACTGCTGTGCTGAAGGGCATAACCGACGCTGTTTTCACCGTAATAAGTTTGTCCGGTAAGCGCCTGCGCCCGGGTAAAATGATACCAGCCACGCGCTTTGAAATTATAGGGTTTGGAAAAATCCCGGGCTTTCCCATCCTGGCAGCGCTGGATAATTCGCTTGATGTGCTTCGGTGGCACCACCAGCGATTGTCCGCTCCAAAGCCGGAAAACCAGCGTATCATCCAGGCGGAACGCCTCGATCTGCCCTTCCAAACGGCTGCGGTTTTTCAGAATCAACACGTCGCGGCAAGGCGCGGATTCCTGCGCCAATAAGCGGCAGGGCTGCCCAAAAAAGAGCAGCCCCAGTCCGAATAATTGAATGGCAATTGTTTTCATGGTGCCAATGTTAAGGCGCTACTGCAATGTGACTGATTTGTTTCGGCTCGGCCGGGTTGCTGACGTCATACTGGAAGAAACCACCGTCGCCGACGACCAGGATATGGGTGTCGTCCAGGGCGATGATATCGTATGTCTGAATAGTACGAATATGGGCTAACTCTTTCATTTCCAATGGATTGCTCTTATCAAAAATCTTCAGGCCATCGTCGCAGAGGTAAAGGTATTTACCGGCGATGGACAAGCCTTTGGGTTTGGTCATGGCGTAGGATTTGCGCAGTGTGGCGGCCGGCAGATTGCGGATGTCGACCACTTCCAGCTGGTTGACGGCGGTACTGACGCCATTGTTGCATTCAGTGCCGTCGTGGATAGTGATGTACGCGTTTTCGTCGTCGCATACGACCGGATCACAACCGGAGGCATGGCTGAAGGTGGATTCCAATACCGGTTGAGCGGGATTGCTGGCGTTAAAAATAAACACGCCGGTCTGGGAGCCTACGAACAGGCGATCGTTCCAGGGGAAAATAGTTTCGATATTCCAGCCGATTTGCAGCACAGGCAGGCTGCTGGGACAACCCGGCGTGGCCAGCGAAAACGGGCGTAAACTACTGTTGTCGACGCAATACAGATAATCGCCGTACTGGCCAAAACGGGAGTAAGACCCGGCAATGCCGGTGCCACCGGGCAGGCCGGCATTTTTCCGGATTGGGCCATTGCTTTGCGACAGGTTTGAAGTAGGGAGAAAGACGGCATCACCTTCCATAAACCAGACATTTCCCCAACGCTGGTCATTGCAGGAGACTTCCTGGGTAACCTGCGTTTGTACATAATCGACCAGATAACCACGCGTTGGATCGAAACCCATTAAACTAAAGACATTTTCGGCACGACAGACCAGTTGGGGCTGCAATACATCACTGATGTCGATCGTCAGCAAGTCGATGTATTGATCGGCATAGAGAAAATGATCGCGTACGGCCATATCGACATTGCCGGGGATGTTCCAGAAAATAACCGGGACTGGATTGGCGGGATTGCTATTGTTAAAGACGTGTATTCCTTCGCCAATCTCCGTAATCAGCAGATAATCGCCAATGGTGTAAATTTTTCCGGGCTTTTTCAGGGTACGCGGTTGCTCCGCGCTGATCGGCACGCGGCATTCAGCCAGGGTTTTGTACACTGGATCAAAGCGTACATACGTGTGGGAGGAGGAACAGGTGTCGCGCAGACAACTGGAAAACAGGGTAAGCGCAGCGATACCTAATAACGCAAAGAGCGGCAACTTGATTTTCATGGCAATAATATTTGAATGAGTGGTAGGTATTATTCTACCAAAAAAGACAGGTCGACTGCCGGAAAGGGTTGGGGCGAAAGAAAAATATTTATTCCTGCTAAATAAAAGCAAAACAATTACCTTGTTCCGTGTTGGGAATGTTCTAAAAAGTGTGTCAAAGATGAATCTGGTTAAAAAATAAGTTTCAGAATTAGGTTTCATTTATTTTGGCGATGATTTGCTTGGTATCTTTGTTTTCCACATTTCAATGGCCTGCGGGTCAAAAAATCTAATTATTTTTGACCTGTAAAGGCTGTTGAAATTGTGGGAAACAAACTTTAGCCACTCTCATTTTTAGCCTCTTTTTGGCAATTTTTTATTCCAGGTGCCTCGTATACCGTTCTCCAAAATGGTCGCTCAACTCCTTACCTATGCCATTCCAATTGAACACTTTTTTGTTCCACCCACCTTTTCCGTACATCAAAGTGAGGTAGATTTGTTTGACTAATGCCTTATCATTCACCCATGATCCTTTGGATTTGGTCACTTTGCGGATTTGCCGGTGTAGTGCTTCCACTGCGTTAGTGGTATAAATCATTCGTCGGATATTTTCTCCATAATCCATGAATGACATCAAATCCGTCCAGTTATTCTCCCAGGCATCCGCGATTTGGGGGTATTTTTTGTCCCATTTTTCCCGAAAAGCGCTTAAAGCGATATTGGCCTGAAGCGCATCGGCTGCCGAGTAAATGCTCCGAAGATCGCCGCAAACCTTCTTAATGTCTTTGTCCGAAACGAAGCGGGTGCTGCTGCGAATCATGTGTACGATGCACCGTTGTACGAACGACTGCGGAAAAACCGCCAAAATAGCATCGCTGAAGCCCGCTAAACCGTCTATACAGAAAAACAGCACATCTTCAACCCCTCTTTTGCGCAAA
>JBBRDQ010000009.1:0-51566 GCA_038203695.1 Chitinophagales bacterium | reverse complement strand
GTCCAGGTCTTTTCCCTTCGTAATGCGCACGTTATCAATTGTTTTGGTATTGTAACCAATAAACGAGATCACGATTGTGTAGTTGCCGTCGGCAATACTTTTCAGCGAAAATCGGCCTTTTTCTTCGACAATCGCGCCATCGATCGGCCGGTCGCTGCCGCGTTCGTAGAGGGCGATGGTGGCAAATTCGACCCCTTCGGCACTGGTGGAATCGAGTACGGTCCCGGTGATTCTGGAATTGCCTTTCGGTGCGGACTCGACCGGGCGTGAAGCGGTGCCGGATGGATTAGTAGGCGTTTGGGCGAATACACTGCCGGACACAGTGAGCAGGATCGCAACGAAGGCGGCTATTTTGTACATGTAGGAATATAATTTGCTGCAAAACAACGAGTGGGTTTCCGGTAAAAAATGGCCGTTCGACCATCCGGTATAAAAACCGCCCGTTTGGGGTATAAAAATCGTTAATCAGGGATCATGCCGCAAACTCCCGCAATGGTCGGCGCTACCTGCCGAGGTGTAGAAAGGCGATGAAAAGGCAAGGAAATGGGGTTTTTGTACGGTACATTTGTTGCTCAATTATCTGTCGTCATGACTCTGTTTTTCCAGCGCCACCGTATTGTAGTTTTGCATGTAGCATTCTGGTGCTTTTACTTTTCGTTTTTTTTCTATCAGATTAGTTTGTCGCGCAGGGGAGAAGAAGTGAACCTGTTAGAGGCTTTTTACAATACGGTTTCGCACGTCAGTTATGTAGCGCTGGCAGCCTATCTGAATTATGCAATCGCCTTGCCGCGTTTTATGCGCCATAAAAACTGGGGCCGTTACTTGTTAGAATTTGCGATCCCATTTGCGTTGCTGACGTTTTTATACGTGTATGCAAAGCGGTTTCAGATCGACGGTTGTACGCACAAGGTTGAATTTTTCTACAGCCAGAAATTCATTGTCCTGACGTTGGTCGGCACCTTGTTTATCGTGATATTTGTAGCGATGTTCAAGTTTCTGGAAGACTGGTTCGAACTGGAGGCCAAGCGAAAAGAGATCGAAAATGAGAAACTGAATGCCGAATTGCGCTTTTTGAAAGCCCAGATCAACCCGCATTTCCTGTTCAATACCCTCAATAATCTCTATGCCCTGGCCTTCGCCCAATCGCCCAATACCACCGAAGTGATCGCCAAGTTGTCGCAGATGATGCGTTACATGATCTACGATTCTAACCACGCCAAAGTGCCGCTGCGCAAGGAAATCGAATACATGGAGAATTATATCAGCCTCGAACAACTGCGTTTAAACAACGAAATCCCCATTGAATTTAAAGTCGACGGCAACCCCGACACTGTGAAGATTGTCCCGCTGATCCTGATCACCTTTCTGGAAAACGCGTTTAAACACGGCGTCAGCAACAACGCGCCCGATGCGTGGATCCGGCTGCACCTCGTACTGACCGGCACCGATATTTTATACACTGTCGAAAACAGTAAACTGGCGAAAGCCAACCCCGAACCGCCTGGTATCGGCCTGCAAAATGTGCGCCGCCGCCTCGAATTAAGTTACCCCGGCCAATACGAACTCGATATACTCGACGACCCCGATGCGTATGCGATCCGCTTAAAAATCAATCATTTGAACTAAGGGCCGGTGCATATTTGCGTACACATATACGCAGTTATTCATAACACCCAAAACATCTATCCACCCGTTTTCACCCTTCACTTTTCACCCCCTCCGCCATGTCCTGCGTCATCGTCGAAGACGAACCCCTCGCCCGCCACCTGCTGGAACAATACGTCCAGAAAGTGCCGCATTTACAGTTGGAAAGAGCCTTTTCCAACCCGCTGGAGGCGTTGGATTACCTGCGCGACCATGCGGTAGATGTGCTATTTTCGGATATTCAAATGCCGGAAATCACGGGTATTACCTTGCTTAAAGTGTTGAAAAACAAACCGTTGGTGATTCTGACCACGGCTTATTCAGAATATGCGCTCGAAGGCTACGATCTGGATGTGGCCGATTACCTGTTGAAGCCCATTACGTTCGACCGCTTCCTCAAAGCCGTCGAAAAAGTTACCCAGCGCCTGAGTGCCGAACGGCCGACGCCGGAGATCAAACCGGTGGTAGAACCAGCCATCCCGGAAACCACCCATCCGTTTATTTTTGTGAAAGACGGCACCAAACTGGTCAAGATCCGGCTGGCGGATATGTTGTATATTGAAGGATTGAAGGATTATGTCAGTATTTATACCAAAGACAAAAAGATCGTGACGCTGCAAACGCTAAAAGCCCTGGAAGCGCAACTGCCGGAAAGTCAGTTTATCCGCATTCACAACTCCTACATCGTGGCGTTCGAGTGGATTGAGGTGATTCACCGCGAACAGGTACAGATCGGTAAGGTTATGTTGCCGGTGAGCGATACCTATCGGAAGGCGTTTCGGGAATTTGTTGAGAAAAGGCAGGGGTGAGCGACAGGATGGGTGTACGGCTTAATCCGCTCTCCCATCCTGCCGCTGCGCGGCGTCCGGTTTATCGGGGATTTTCCTTTTCTTAATCTCCTTTACCGAACCAATTGCTCCCGGGCTGGTTTAGTAGCGACCAGTTTATAAAGTAACCACTAAACCGGTCGTCCCAGCAACCATTCAACCAATCACCATGTCTTACCTGCAATTCCATCATTTTCATTTCCCCCAACTCCAGCGGGACCGCACCATCCGGGTGCTGCTGCCCAAAGATTATTTCACCGCTCCCGACCGCCGTTATCCGGTGCTCTATATGCTGGACGGGCAAAATTTATTCCAGCCCGAAACGGCGTTCGGTCGCCGCGACTGGAAAATACCCGGTACGCTCCACAAACAACCCTTGCGCCGCCAGGCCATCATCGTCGGTATCGACAACGGGGGCCACGACCGGATCCATGAATACGCACCGTTTCGCCGGGGCAAAAACGGCGGACAGGGCGACCTCTTCGTACGCGCCCTGCTGGAAACCTTGAAACCTTTTATCGATCATGCCTACCGCACCTTGCCCGGTCGCGAGACGACGGGTATTGCCGGCAGTTCGCTCGGCGGTCTGCTGGCGTTTTATGCTGGCGTGCGTTATGGCGATGTGTTTGGTAAAGCGGCTGTTTTTTCGCCTTCGTTGTGGTTCAATCCTGCCGTCGTCCAGTTAGCCGAACAAAATCCGGTCTGGAAAAGCAAAATGTACGTGGCGGCCAGTAAAACCGAAATGCGCAACATGGAAAATACCCTGCAAAACGTATACTGGTCTTTTAAGAAAGGCGGCTACGACGATGCCCAGATCCGGGTAGTAGCCCGCGACCAGGGCAAACACAATGAGGTGTTCTGGGGACGGGAGTTTAAGAAGATGTACGAGTGGATGTATGAAAACTAAAGAGAAGCAGTGTGCTTACTGTGGACCATCTACTGGAATAAAAATATCAAACTGCGCGCCTTTGCCAAGCGTGCCGGTCGCAATGATGATGCCGTGATGGTTTTCGACGATTTTTTTGACAATGGAAAGTCCGATGCCGGTGCCGGCGTACGCCTCTTTTTTGTGCAGGCGCTGGAAGAGTTCGAAGATGCGGTCTTTGTATTCCGCTTCGAAGCCGATGCCATTGTCGAGCACGGTGAGGTGACAATATCTTATTTTGGCCGAAAGATTTTTCTGACCGTCCAGGTAAGTCGCATTAAAAGTACTGCCTAGCCCGATGACGCTTTTTAGCGTAATGTGTAGCGGCCGCTCCGGATCCGCGAACTTAATGGCGTTACTGATCAGGTTTTGCAGCAGTTGCCGAAACTGAAACGGGATAATCGAGACTTCGTCAAGTGCGAGGATTTCAAGTGTGGCGTTTTTTTGCGCCAGAATTTCCTTAAAATCGTTTTTCGTTTCGGCTGCGATCACGTGAAGATCTGTTTTGACAAATGTTCTTTCCGCAGTCCCCAAACGGGAAAATGCCAGCAGGTCGGCGATGAGTTGCTGCATGCGCATGGCTGCATCCTGCATACGGCGGAAGTAATCTTTGCCCTTATCGGACAGCGTAGCGTGTTCTTTATCGAGGATAATGGTGGCGAAGGTTTGTATTTTCCGCAGCGGCTCCTGCAAGTCATGGCTGGACACATAGGTAAATGCCTGTAGCTCTTTATTGGCAATCACCAACTCTACAGCCCGCTTTTCTTTTTCTTCGTTTTGAAAAGCGAGTTCCCGGTTGGCGATGACTAATTCCGCGCTTCTTCGCTCCTTTTCTTCCATTTGGACTGCAAGGTGCTGGTTGACTTCTATCAGTTCGAACGTGCGCTGCTTTATCTTTTCTTCCAGTTCTTTGGCGTGTTTTTGCTGAATCTCCTGGATTTTAGTGTGGTGCCGCTTCAGATCGGTAGTGTCTTCGATGGCCAGGAGGATTAATCGCTCCTTACCTTCTTCCCGTATCATTTCGCGGATGTTGAGCAGCATTACCCGCTCGCCGATGTTGGGGAAAAAGTGCGTTACTTCAAAGTCGTTTATTTTCGTTTTTAGCGGCAGGATTTCTTCCAGCAGCGTTTGCAGGGCGGGAATATTCCACTGTTTATTGCCCAGGTCATAAATTAAAATGCCTTCTGTATCGCGCTTCGTCACTTGAAAGGTGCGGTAAAAAGCCTCATTGGCGGTTTTTACCCGCAGGTTTTTATCGAGTATCAGCAGGGGTTGGCGGATGGTGCTCACGATGGCCTCCGCGTAATTCCGCGCGGTGGTTACCTGCTCGTTCAGGCTGATTAGTTCCTGGTTGACTACGGTGAGTTCTTCATTCGTACTTTGCAGCTCTTCCTTGCTGGTTTCCAGTTCTTCATTCAGGCTTTGTAGTTCTTCGCTGCCGCTTAGCAGTTCTTCGTTGGCGCTTTGCAGTTCTTCGTTGACCGCTTCCTGGTCTTCGGTAATACTGCGCATGTCTTCGCGGTTTTGCACGAGTTCTTTTCCCAATTGTTCGATGCGCAGGTCTTTTTCTTCTTTGCGGGTCTTAGAGGAAGTTTTAGCCGTGTGCTGTTTTGCCGTTACTGGATGCGCAAGAAAAAGGATTAAATAGTGCGGCTCGACGATATTGGGCAAGGGTACGGCTTCGATTGAAACGAAATGCTGGGTGCCCTGTATCTGTACCGGAATATTTTCTTTTATCACCGAATTGTGCTCGGTCTGGGCTTTATGGACAATATTGCGCAGTTCAAACCCCAACCCGTTTTTGGCCATCTTTAACAGATTGTGGCTCGGTTTGCCGGGTGCCGGGCCCAAGTAGTTGTCGGTATTACCCCGGAAATGCACGATATCCATCGCTTCATTAATGATGACCCCGGCCGGCGTATACCGGTTGAGCAGAATATCGTCTGCCGTTTTTTGAAAGTCGGTTTGGATATTGACGTTGGTGGATATGTCATTGAGTTGCTGTAGACTTTGCTCACTGCGCTGGCTTGCCAGGTGCATAAACTTGCCCGGCGCATCTTTGCGCATAAATAATTTATCGTGCTTGTCCACGGGCACAAAGAGTGTGGAAACGCTGTTGTTTTCCGATTTTCCCAGCAACAGGAACCCTTTTGGATTCAGGGCGTAGTGAAAGGTAGTCAGCGCTTTTTTTTGCAGGTAAGGTTCCATGTAGATGAGCACGTTGCGGCAGCTCACCAAATCTATTTTCCCGAAAGGTGGATCCTTTAAAAAATCGTGCACGGCGAATATACACATATCATGCACCGCTTTGTTCACGCGATACTGCCCGTTTATTTTAGTAAAAAAAGTCTCTAGACGCTCCGCAGATACGCCTTCCAGATCGCTTTGGGAATATATCGCGGCTCGCGCTTTAAAGATGGCTTTTTCACTCAGATCGGTTGCAAAAATTTGTGTTTTTTCAAGATTATCGCCTAGGCATTCTTTCAGGCACATCGCGATGGAATACGCCTCTTCGCCCGTACTGCAGCCGGCCACCCATATACGGACCGGCTGGCCGGCCGCCGTGTTTTTCAGCTGGGTCAGAAACCCCGAGGTGCAGATATGTTCGAATATCTTAGCATCGCGGAAAAATGCCGTCACCGAGATTAACAGATCCTGGAACAGTGCTTCCTGTTCGGTTTTGTTTTCGCGCAGGTAGTGGAGATACGCCGCCGGTGTTTCGTTTTTATGGAAGGCCATTCTGCGCAGGATACGCCGGCGGATGGTCGTTTGTTTGTAATGCGTAAAGTCGGTTGCCTTGCGCACGCGCACTAAAGCGAGGATGTGTTTAAAAGCTTGTTCGTCTTCTTGCGGTAAGTTTTGCAGATCCGCATCGCTGTGAATAATCTTACTTTTTACCTCCTGTAACTTTTGGGGTATTTCTTCGGGCGGCAGGATGAAATCAACCACACCCGCATCTACAGCGCTCTTTGGCATGCTGTTAACCGTTGCCGATGCTTCATCCTGGGCAAACGTGACGCCGCCCGCCGCTTTGATAGCCTTCAGCCCCCTGGTGCCGTCTGCACCGTTGCCCGACAATACTACGCCGATGGCATGCGCCTGATGCACTTCGGCCAGGGAAACAAAAAAGAGGTCGATCGGGAGATTGCGTTCGTTTTTGCTTTTGAGCGGACGCGGGCTCAGTTGCAAAATACCGTCGTTGGCGACCAGCATTTTATTGCTGGGAATAATATAAATGTGGTTGGGCTGAACTTTAATATCGTCGGAAATTTCCAGGACTGGGATCGGCGTTGCCTTTTGCAGCAGTTCGGTCAGTAGGCTTTCGTGATTGGGATCCAAGTGCTGGACCAGCACATACGCCATGCCGGAGTCGGCAGGGATCGCTTTGAGCAATCGCTGGAATGCCTCCAGCCCCCCGGCCGAAGCACCGATGCCTACTACGGGGAACAGGTTGGCAGAAAGGGTTTTGGAGGTATCCTCGTTAGCATCCATTGAATCGAGCATTAATGGGATGGCAAAAATGGTGGTTGGCTGGCATTGGTTTCGAGTATACTGTTAAATACCTGCTGTATCGCTAGGCAGAGTTCCGAAAATTTAGCCGGTTTCTGCAGGTAATACTGCGCGTCGTTTTGTCCGTTTGTCGCATTTAAAAATTCCGCCTTAGACGAAGTGGAGTAGATAATTACCGGAAATTTCTTGAACCTTTCATCTTGTTTAATCAAGGTAAGACACTCAAATCCGTTCTTGCGGGGCATATTGAGATCCAGGAAGAGCAGATCGGGCAATTGTGCATCTTCCTGATAGAGCAGTTGCATAAGTTCTTCACCGTCGTGCACAACAGTGAGGTGGACAAGAAGGGCTAATTCCTCCAGGGCCTGTTGAAACAAAAAGCAATCGTCTTCATCATCGTCGGCAAGAAGAAGGCGCACTGGTATAGATTTCATAAGCCAGATTTAACAGGGCACATCTGGGAAGGGGTGTCCGCGGAGTTGAAAATGCAGGAGATTGCTAACGTGGGCTGGATTAGGGAAAGAAGGAATGTCCGGACAGGATGTCATGGTTTTGGGTGGCTAGCACACAAGGTAGTCATTTCTAGCGCAAGTACACTTTAATTAAAAGATTTCCTTGCGTGCTTCCATTGGCGCGTTCAGCGGAACAGGCGCCCGGTCGGCCTAAAAAAACCGGAGTCGCCCGCATCAGCGGACAACTCCGGTTGTATCGTATATTCCTTTCAGGTCGGCCGGCGAGCGAAGGATGGTTCATTTTCCCGTCACTGACAATGATTGGCTGACTACCAATGCCTTAGGAGGCACCATGACAGTTTTTGAACTTTTTCCCGCTGCCGCAAGGACAGGGCTCATTGCGGCCCACGATTTTCTCTTTCACGATGGGCTGCACCCGTTGTACTGGACCGTTGTGGCCCGCTGAAGCGGCCGCGCGTTGGGCGGCTTCCTGCGTTTCGGTCATTGGCTGGGCGTTATTCGTGCGCAGGCGGGTAGCCTGGGCGCGGCGTTGCGCTTCCGCGCGTTCGCGTTGTACTTCGGCTTGCTTTACCTGTTGCTCGTCGGGCAGCGCCAGGGTACCTTTGAGCAGGTACGACGTTACATTGCTGTTGATGTGGCCGATCAGCCCTTCAAACAGGTTGTAAGCCTCCATTTTATAGATTACCAGCGGGTCTTTTTGCTCGAACGACGCACCTTGGACGGATTCTTTCAGGTCGTCCACATTGCGCAGGTGCTCTTTCCAGGCATCATCGATCAGGGCGAGCGTGGCTACTTTTTCCACGTCGCGCATGATGGTTTTACCGTTGCTTTTAATGGCGTCGTCCATATCGGCGGAAATATTCAAGCCGAGTATACCGTCGGTAAACGGCACCACAATGCGTTTAAAACGGTGTCCTTCCTTGGCATAGACATCTTTAATGATCGGCAATAAGCGGCCGCCCACCTGCTGGCTCTTGTGTTCGTACAGCGATAGTACCTGATCCTGGAATTTGTCCAGCACGCTATTCAGCGGGGCACTTTTGAACCAGCCTTCTTCCATTTCCGGGTCGACACCGATCACGCGGATCGCATCCATGCGGAACGTTTCAAAATCGCCGCCCTCGCGGTGTACTTGCACCAGCTCCGAAGTAATTGAGGTAAAGGCGCTGTTGATATCCACCGACAAACGGTCGCCAAACAAGGCGTTGCGGCGTTTTTTATAGATCGCTTCGCGCTGAATATTCATCACGTCATCGTATTCCAGCAAGCGTTTGCGGATCCCGAAGTTGTTTTCCTCGACTTTCGTCTGGGCGCGTTCGATCGATTTGGTCACCATCGAGTGCTGGATCACGTCGCCTTCCTTGTGGCCCATGCGGTCCATCAACCCGGCGATGCGGTCACTCTGGAACAGACGCATCAGGTTGTCTTCCAGCGAGATATAGAACTGCGACGAACCCGGGTCGCCCTGACGACCGGCCCGACCGCGCAACTGGCGGTCTACCCGCCGGCTTTCGTGGCGCTCGGTACCGACAATGGCCAAACCGCCCGCATCTTTTACGCCCGGCCCCAGTTTGATGTCGGTACCACGACCCGCCATGTTGGTGGCGATGGTCACTTTACTGGCCTGACCGGCTTCCGCCACGATCTCGGCTTCGCGCTGGTGCTGCTTGGCGTTCAAGACGTTGTGTTCGATGCCGCGCATTTTCAACATCCGCGACAATAACTCCGAAATTTCTACCGACGTGGTACCGACCAGGATCGGGCGGCCCGCATCGCGGAGTTTTACAATATCATCGATTACGGCGTTGTATTTCTCCCGGGCCGTTTTATAGACCATGTCCTGCTCATCTTTGCGGGTAATGTTGCGGTTGGTCGGAATGACCACTACGTCTAGTTTGTAAATATCCCACAATTCTTTGGCTTCGGTTTCGGCTGTACCCGTCATACCCGCCAGTTTGTGGTACATCCGGAAATAATTTTGTAACGTTACCGTCGCGTATGTCTGGGTGATTTCACCCACTTTCACCTGTTCCTTGGCTTCGATGGCCTGGTGCAAACCGTCTGAATAACGGCGCCCTTCCATAACCCGGCCCGTTTGCTCGTCGACGATTTTTACTTCCCCTTCCATGACGATGTATTCATTGTCTTTTTCAAACAGCGCATACGCCTTCAGTAGCTGCTGGATAGCGTGGATACGACGGCTTTTGATGCCGTAATCCTGCGACAGGAGTTCCTTGGCGGCTATTTTCTCGTCGGAGGTCAGATCCGCATCGCGGTCGATCTGGACCAGTTCCCAGCCTATATCCGGCATGATAAAGAAGTTCGGTTCGTTGCTGAACTTCGACAAAAACTCGACGCCTTTTTCGGATAATTCCACATTGCGGTTTTTCTCGTCGATATGGAACAACAGCTCCGCATCGATTTCCGGCATCCGTTTGGAATTTTCCTGCATAAACAGGTTATCCGTTTTCTGCAATAAAACCCGTACGCCGTCTTCGCTCAGGAACTTCACCAAGGGGCGCGACTTGGGCAGGGCGCGGTGTGCCCGCAACAATGCGAAACCGGCCATGCCTTCTTCGGAGCCGACGCGGCCTTCCGCGTATAACTTTTTGGCCTCCGCCAGAAACTGCGAGGCTACTTTGGATTGCTCTTCCAGCAGGCGTTTTACGGTGGGGTTCAGTTCTACATACTCTTGGTCGTCGGCACCGCGGGTTACCGGACCGGAAATGATCAGCGGCGTACGCGCATCGTCGATCAAAACCGAGTCGACCTCATCCACGATCGCGTAGTGGTGCTTGCGTTGTACCAGTTCGTCGGTACCGACCACCATGTTGTCGCGCAGGTAATCAAAACCGAATTCGGCATTGGTGCCGAACGTAATGTCACATCGGTAGGCGTCGATGCGCTCTTTCGAGTTGGGGCGGTATTTGTCGATACAATCGACGGTCAACATCAAAAATTCATAGATCGGGCCGACCCACTCGGAGTCACGGCGGGCCAGGTAGTCGTTCACCGTCACGATATGTACGCCTTCGCCGGCTACGCCATTCAGGTAAGCAGGCAGGGTTGCCACCAGGGTTTTGCCCTCGCCGGTGGCCATCTCCGCGATTTTGCCGTCGTGCAGCACCATACCACCGATTAATTGCACATCGTAGTGCACCATATTCCAGATGATATCGCCGCCGGCGGCCTGCCAGCTGTTGCGCCAGGTCGCCAGGTCGCCATCGACCGACACGTACGTTTTACTGGGTTTCGAAGCCAGTGCACGGTCGTGGTCGGTCGCCGTAACGCTGAGTGATTCGTTTTGTGAAAAACGGCGGCTGGCTTCTTTCACCACCGCGAATGCTTCCGGCAAAATATCCAAAAGCGCCTCTTCGAGCGATTTATCGCGCATTTTACGCAACTCATCCACCTCTTTAAACAGTTTTTCTTTTTCGTGGAAATCGACGGCATCGAGCGATTGCTGGTTGACGGCGATTATTTCTGCGTCGATATTCTGCAGATAATCCTGAATCCGGGCGCGGAATTCGAGGGTTTTGGCGCGCAGTTCATCATTGGAAATATCCTGATATGATTCAAAATGTCCATTGATAGCGGCGACCGTCGAACTGTATTGTTTAAGGTCGCGATCTTGCTTGGTACCGAGTATTTTTTTGAGAAATCCGAACACGATATAGGTGGTGTGGTTGATGTATAGAACGTTTGCCGATGGGCAATCAATTGGGTGTGCAAAGATAGGGCTTTACGCTCGCGCGAAAGGCGTAGGACTGCACATTTCATTCCAGTACAGGAAAATGGCTAAATTTTGACAAAATGGCAGCAGTTTTGAACCAAGCCTGTCGAAAATGACAGGCTTGGTTCAATTACGAATTAAAAATTACGAATTACGAATGTTTTGATGGCCGGGAAAGAATGCCCACCACAAAGGCAACGCCAGTGGTTGTAAAATTCGTAATTCGTAATTTTTAATTCGTAATTGCTAAAAAGCGGCGTTGCCTTTGTGGTACCCATTCTTTCCCGGCCATCAAAATATTCGTAATTCGTAATTCGTAATTCGTAATTTTTAATTCGTAATTCCCTAAAAAGCGGCGTTGCCTGGGAAACGCGGAAACGCGATCACATCGCGGATATTGGTCATGCCGGTTACGAATAATACCAGTCGTTCGAAACCGAGGCCGAAACCGGCGTGCGGACAAGCGCCGAAGCGCCGCGTATCCAGGTACCAGTACAGTTCTTCTTCCGGGACCTGCATTTCCTGCATACGCCGGGTCAGGCGGTCGAGGCGTTCTTCGCGCTGCGAACCACCGACGATTTCGCCGATGCCGGGAAACAGAATGTCCATGGCCGATACCGTTGGGCCGGGTACGCCGTCAGACGGCTCATCCTGCCGCATGTAAAATGCTTTGATCTCGGCGGGGTAGTTGGTCAGGATGACCGGTTTTTTGAAATGTTTTTCTACCAGGTAGCGCTCGTGTTCGCTTTGCAGGTCGGTGCCCCAGCCTTCTACCGGATACTGAAATTTGCCTTTTTTATTGGGCGTCGAGTTTTGCAGAATGCCGATCGCTTCGGTGTAAGTGAGGCGAACGAATTCATTATCAATGACAAAGCGCAGTTTATCGCTCAGGGCCAGTTCGCTGCGCTGGTCCTGCGGTTTGCTTTTTTCTTCTTCGATCAGGCGTTCTTCGAGTATTTTCAGGTCTTCGGTGCAGTGGTCCAGCGCATATCGGATCACGTATTGCAGCATCTCCTCGGCGAGGTTCATGTTGTCGTGCAGGTCGTTGAACGCGACTTCCGGTTCGATCATCCAGAACTCCGCCAGGTGGCGCGTTGTGTTGGAGTTTTCCGCACGGAAGGTCGGACCGAAGGTGTACACTTCGCCCAGGGCCATCGCGCCGAGTTCGGCTTCCAACTGACCGGAAACCGTGAGATGAGTGGAGCGTTTGAAAAAGTCCTGGCTGAAATCGACTTCGCCATTTTCCTGCCGGGGCGTTTTATCGAAGGGCAGGGTGGTCACGCGAAACATTTCACCGGCACCTTCCGCGTCGCTGGCGGTGATGATCGGCGTATGCAGGTAACAGAAACCCTTGTCGTTGAAGAACTTGTGAATGGCATACGCCAAGGCGTGGCGAATGCGAAAGATCGCGGCAAACGTGTTGGTGCGAAAGCGCAGGTGGGCGTGTTCGCGCAAAAATTCCAGGCTTTGTTTCTTGGGTTGCAGCGGAAACTCTTCGGGATTGCAGTCGCCATAAATGATAATTTCGGTGGCTTTTACCTCCACTTTCTGGCCTTTGCCCTGACTTTCAATCAGCGTGCCCTGTGCGCCGATCGCCGCGCCGTATTTGATGCGGTCGAGGATGGCGGCATCCAGCGTTTCAAAATCGACCACTACCTGTAAGTTGCCGGCGGTCGAGCCGTCGTTGAGGGCGATAAACTGGTTGTTGCGAAAGGCTTTGACCCAGCCTTTTACGAGGACGGTGCTGCCAACAGGTTCGGTGCGGAGTAGATCGGCTATTTTCGTGCGCTGCATATACGGATCGTTACTTTGGGTATTTGTTGATTTGAAATATCTTTTTTGCAAAAGCGGCGCAAATGTACGATAATATAGACTTTTTCCCGGCAAACATTTGTGTATTCCCCATAAAAACAGCACGGTATATGCAGCCGGCAAACTACCTTTGCAACCACAAAGCCGCATTCGCTGTTATTTGTCGCAAAAATCGTCGTTCAGCATTTCAGCATAAAAACAATTGAAATCCTTTTCTGACGCAATGAACTGACCATGTTTATCGAAGTTTTCAAAAGTAAAATTCACCGCGTGCGCGTCACCCAGGCTGACCTGAATTACATCGGCAGCATTACAATCGACGAGGAACTGCTCGAAGCGGCTAACCTGATTGAAGGGGAAAAAGTGCAAATCGTCAACAATAATAATGGCGAGCGCTTTGAGACGTATACGATTCGCGGCGAACGCGGCAGTGGCGTTGTCTGCCTCAATGGCGCCGCCGCCCGGCGGGTGCAAGTGGGTGATATTGTGATCATTATCGCGTATGCCTACATGACGCCGGAAGAAGCCAAGACCTTTCGCCCCTCGGCCGTTTTCCCGGATGAGAATAATCGGCTGGTGAAGGGTAGTTGATTGTTTTTGTAAACTGGCAGATTGGCACTCGGTCTATTTCAGGACAACCGGATGAATCGCTGGTCGGACACCACGCTCAAAGGCTGAAATGCCGCACCGTCCCATACGCCAAACAGGCTGACCGGATGGCCGCCACTCACCGATAAAAGTCGCCAAAACGTATCTTCCCGGGTTTGCAAAGGCAGTGATTTGCCCATTTTATCGGCCATAAAAAACTGATTACCCTGCAAATAAGGCGTACAGTCCGACAATGCTGCCGGGAATACGGCGAGCCACGGTTGTTGTCCCAACGCTGCGGCAAAAGCGGCGAGTAATTGAGAAAAATCGGTCAATCCCGGTAATTTTTCCACTTTTTTAGGAACTTCGGTCAAGTCGGTGACCGTCAGCGCGCGTTGTGGCCACGCAGATGGATAATACGCCAGCGTGCCTTGCCGGATGCTGCCCGGGGTGATCGTCTGCGGGAATCCCATGCCGCCAAAAGCGAAATCGAGCAGGAGCGCATAGCGGCCGGATTGGGGCCCCAGCAGCCAGGTGCGCCGGGAGCGCAGTTTCTCTTCCAGCGTTTCTTCTGCCTGCCCGACTACTGCCCAAACGTCGGTTACCCGTTCGCCGGATTGTACTACCTCTTCCTTTTTCAGCGCCACGCCGATATAGGTTTGCAAATCATATCCGAGTGCTTCGGGCAAGGCAGCGCGGCGGCGAAAGGCCCGAACGGCCAGGTAACATTCGGCCAGTACGGCGAGTACTTGTTCCGCCCAGTCGGTTTGGGTGGCCGGAATCTGACCCAGTAAGCGCAGGGTACGGCTGATGCCCGTCATCGAAGCATCGGCCATCCGGGTCGCAATGCCCTCATACCAGCGCGGATCTTCAGAAGCGACCGTGGCTACGCCGCGCCGGAAGGTATCGAGCAGCCATACTTCCAGGTCTTCAAAGCCATTGGCCGCGCGCTCCAGTCGCTCGAAACGCCGTTGTTCGCGCGCTACTTCCTGCTGCGCAGTCTGATCCGGTCTGAGCAGGGTAGCGCGACCCGCCAGTAAAGCCGGTGCCCAGTCGGGCAATGTATCAGTCAGGGTGAAAAGTGCGGTACCGGCGTTTTGCTGCAACAGGAACAGCGCTTGCGCATGAATACACGGTTTGGGGTAAAACGGACACGTACAATACAGGCTGTTTTTGTGTAAATCAATCGCTACGCCATACGTAACACCGGTCGAAATGGACATTTCAGCCGTGATAATCTGCTGATATTGTTGACATTGCGTGAAAAAGTCGGCTTTTGCCAGTGCGGCAGCGCGTGGCACTGGACCGGCCGGTACAGACAAACCTGGCGTAGTTGACAACGTATCTTTTCGCGGAGCGGGCAAAGTCGGGAGTTCCTGCGGGATGGTGAAAATTGCTTGGGAGAATTTCTCCTGCAAAGTAATGCGAATAATGGTTTTTAACCCCCTTATCTTCCTAATTATCCCCCTCTTCGTCCATCTCCCGGATCTGCCCGGTACTGATACCGTTTACCATGCCCAGTGCCGTCATAGCGCGTTCGCTGGCGAGTTGTTCGGCGCTTTTTTTATTGAAATCGTCGGCCGTACCCAATTTTTTGCCGTCTACAAATACGGCTACCTTGAACTTGTCGCGTTTCTCGCTTTTGTATTTTGCTACGACTCTGTACTCGATGGTGTGCCCGTTTTTCTGACACCATTCCAGCAGTTGACTCTTGTAATTATCGTCAAAACTTTCCAGTTCGTGAATGTCCAGATACCGCCGCAACACGCGCTGTACCACATATCGCTTGGTCCCTTCATACCCTACCTCGATATAAACCGCGCCGACCAGCGCTTCCAAAGCGTTGCCGAGCATGGATTTGGAGAGCCGCGTCTGGTTATAATTAGCGAGAAACAGGTCGAGCCCCATCTTATCGGCGATGTCGTCCAGGGAATTGCGCTTTACGATCTTGGAGCGCATTTTCGTCAGAAAACCTTCGTCGCTGTTCGGGTATTTTTTGAAAAGATACTCGCCTACGATCGTACTCAGCACCGCATCGCCGAGAAATTCCAGGCGTTCGTTGTTAGAAATGGCGTAATCGCGGGTTGTAAACGTGCTTTTATGAAAAAAAGCCAGTTTAAATAAAGGCAGGTGAATGGGGGTGAAGCCAATGAGACTGCGCAGGCGGCGCGCCAGTTCTTTTTCAGGATGCAGGTAATAATTGTAGAAACGTCGGACTAAACGCACAGTTGGAGTTGTGTCAGAATGTTTTAGAAATAATTAAATGCGGCGCATGATCACCGACGCATTATGCCCACCGAAGCCAAAGCCATTGCTCAAAATTACGTTAAGATGGCGTTGCTGCGGCTCATTATAGGTAAGATTGAGATTGGGATCGATCTCCGGGTCGTCGGTGAAGTGATTGATGGTCGGTGGCACGAAATCATGTTGCACCGCCAGGATACACGCAATCGCTTCAATGGCACCTGCTGCTCCGAGCAAGTGTCCGGTCATGGATTTGGTGGAACTTATGTTCATTTTGTAGGCGTGATCGCCAAATATTTTCTCGATGGATTTCAACTCGGCCGGGTCGCCCAATGGCGTCGAAGTGCCGTGGGTATTCACATAGTCGATGTCTGTTGCCGCAATGCCGGCGTCTTCCAATGCCGTTTTGATGCAGGCAATCACCCCAATGCCGTCGGGATGCGGGGCCGTCATGTGATAGGCATCGCAGGTCATGCCGCCGCCCAGGTATTCCGCCAGGATGGTGGCACCGCGTTTTTTGGCGTGTTCGTATTCTTCCAGGATCAGTGTGCCGGCACCTTCGCCCAACACAAAACCGTCGCGGTCTTTGTCGTAGGGGCGGGAAGCAGTCAGTGGGTCGTCATTGCGTTCCGACATGGCTTTCATGGCAGTAAAACCACCCACAGCGGTCGGGGCGATGGTTGCTTCTGCGCCGCCGGCGATCATCACATCGGCTTTGCCGAGACGAATGTAATCGGCTGCATTGATGATCGCGTGGTTGGAAGTGGCACAGGCGGATACGGGCGCATAGTTAATGCCGCGAAAGCCGTATTTGATGGCCATAAGCCCCGCCGCGATATTGCTGATCATCTTGGGAATGAGGAACGGGTTGTACCGAGGCGTGCCATTACCGCGCAAAAATTCCATCGTTTCGGTCTCCAGCGTATGCAATCCGCCGATGCCGGAACCATAAATTACGCCGCAACGCTCCAGGTTCAACTGCTCCGGATTCAGCCCCGACATGCGGAACGCCTCGTCGGCCGACACCATCGCATACTGCGCGTATGGGTCGAGGCGGCGTATTTCCTTGCGTTCAATGGCTATTTCCGGGTTAAAATCTTTTATTTCGCAAGCAAAACGCGCTTTAAACAAGGATGCATCAAAACGCGTAATCATTCCTGCTCCACTTACACCTTGTTGTAAGCCTTCCAGATAAGCAGGGATGTTATTACCAATTGGAGTAAGGGCGCCAATGCCGGTTACGACAACTCGTCTCATATTTTCAAAGTTTAGAATGATCAGGCAAAGGTAAACCGCTTCACCACAATCTCGCATAGAAAGCAAAAGGTTCAAAGCAAAATGCCTTGAACCTTTTGAGGGTCAACAAAAACCGGGTGTTAGGTGCTTCGGAAGCAGGACTTAAGAATTTACCTGTCCTTCGAGATATTCTACAGCCTGGCCGACGGTTTGAATTTTCTCGGCTTGTTCGTCGGGAATCGACACATCGAATTCCTTTTCGAACTCCATGATGAGTTCCACGGTGTCGAGGGAGTCAGCACCGAGGTCCTGAATGAAGTTTGCCTCATGGGTTACTTCGTTTTCGTCCACGCCCAATTTGTCAACGATGATTTTCTTTACGCGTTCGGCTACTGTTGCCATGTTTTTTTAAGACTTTAAGTGAAAAAAACTTAATTTTTCGAGGCGCAAAGAAACGGCTATATATGGTTTAAAAAAAGTTTTTAGCAGGGAAATTTTAACAAACCTACGGGGCCGGACATATTTACTTTTTGTATTTTACACACTTACCCTGAAAAATTAACCTAAAATGACTGGCATCGGTTGTGCCATATCAGCGACAATTTTGCAATTTTGCACCGTCAAAAAAGTGTTATCAAAAAATATTGCCACTTGATGCACTACTTTTGTCGCAGCGTTTTGTTATTGTACAATGTACGCTTAACCAAAAAAGTAAAAGATGATTCACGCGGAAACAGCTACATTACCCGTCAAAAATAATTCTTACATGCGCAAAGATGGTTCGCAAAACACCAAAATAGTGGCCACAGTCGGCCCCGCCTGCAATTCCAGGGAAAAATTGCTTGAACTTGCCCATGCCGGCGTGGATGTGTTTCGCCTCAATTTCAGTCACGGAACGCACGCAGACCACCTGAAAGTCATTCAGCACATTCAGTCCATCAATGCCGAATACAACACGCACCTCAGCACCCTGGCTGATCTGCAAGGCCCCAAACTACGGGTCGGTAAAATTAAAGACAATGCCCTGTCGCTGGCAACTGGTGATATCATTACGATTGTCAACGATATTACGGCGGAAGGCGTCATGGATAGTATCTATATGTCATATCCCGAATTTGCGGAAGATTGCCAGGTCGGCGAACGCATTATGATGGACGATGGCAAACTGGTTTTCGAAGTGGTCGAAACCAATAAGACCGATACGGTGCGGTTGCGGTGTCTGCACGGCGGTGTCTTGAGCAGCAATAAAGGCGTAAACCTGCCAGATACCAACGTGAAACAGCCGGCCATGACCACGAAAGACCGCGAAGACCTGGAATTTATCCTGACGCAACCGGTCAGTTGGATTGCCCTCTCGTTCGTACGCCGTGCCGAAGACATGGACGACCTGCGTGCGGCCATCGAAAAAACCGGTCATTCAGCCAAAATGATGGCAAAAATCGAGAAACCGGAAGCCATTAAAAATATCCGTGAAATCATCCGGGCCTGCAATGGTATCATGGTGGCCCGCGGCGACCTTGGGGTGGAAATGCCGATCGAACAACTGCCGATGACCCAAAAAGCGATCATTCATCTCTGTATGCAATACGCTCGCCCGGTGATCGTGGCTACGCAAATGATGGATAGCATGATCGTCAATCCGTCGCCGACCCGCGCAGAAGTAACCGATGTCGCCAACGCGGTGCTCGACGGTGCCGACGCAGTGATGCTGAGCGGCGAAACTTCGGTGGGCGCACACCCGACACTCGTAATTCAATACATGACGCGCATCATCGAGCAGGCCGAAAAACAATACTGGCCGCAGATCGAAAGCCGCCGCCCGCTGCCTTCCGGCAAATTCAAGTTATTTCACTCCGACGTCATTTGTTTCAGTGCGTGCCGCGTAGCCGAAGAAATCGGCGCAAAAGCCATTATTGGGATTACTACTTCGGGGTATACGGCGTTCAAAGTGAGCAGTTTTCGACCGAAATCGCGGATTTTTATCTTCAGCAACAACGCCAGCATGCTCAATACCATGAATCTGATGTGGGGCGTACAGTGTTTCTACTACGATAAATTTACCAGTACCGACGAGACTATCGAGGACTGCACCGAAATTTTGAAAAATGCCGGTATGCTGGTGAAAGGCGATACGGTGATCAATACCGGAGCGATGCCCTTGAGCAAACGTTACAGTACCAATATGCTGAAAGTGACGGAAGTGGAATAAGCGCAAAAGGTATCAAATTATTTGACGTTGGACCTCTCCGAGGTCGAATAAATAACGCCGCTACAAACGTTAGACCTCTCCGAGGTCTGGTAATAATGTTTGCCAATGATTTCTACAAACGTTGGACCTCTCCGAGGTCTGGTAATTAACGCCGCTACAAACGTTGGACCTCTCCGAGGTCGAATAATTAACGCCGCTACAAACGTTGGACCTCTCCGAGGTCTGATACGCTACAAACGTTGGACGGCTTCGAGGTGGAAATTCTTAGGTCAACTGCATTACCCAAAGGGGCGTTTTAGCAGGATTGGGCAACTGCCCAATCCTGCTATTTTCAGGAAATTACAATTTTATTCAGCAGTTCTATCAATGCCCGCCGGGTTGCATATTGATCTTCATACAGGGTCACCACGGTTTTTAGCAGGTCCGAACCGCCTTCCACGGTGTCCATATCCTGCAATAATGCAGTGACTAACGGATAATTAGGGGAGTAAGCCCGCTTTAACTCGACCTCGACCGTACGACGAAGCCCTTTCAGGTAGGCGGCTGGGAACCGGTGCTTGACATGTGGACCGTATTTTTTCCAGAGTGCAAGATCGCTATTCTCGGCCAGTTTATCCATGAGCGTTGTCCAGCGCTCCTCCAGCAGCATTATTTCAAAATAAGCATTGATATTGAAATAACCCCTGCCCTGCATTTGTTTAGTTTGCTGTAGGTAACTATCGACGCGGCTGGGCCATTTTTCCGCCGGATACAGGCTTTTTTCCAGTTTGTAGTACTCGAATTGCTGATAATCCGAGGATTTGAACAATTTAGCAGCCATTAAAGTGGCGTTGATTGTATCGCCCATTTTACCATAAATATGCAGCAAACGATTGTCAAGTACCTTTTCAATACCACGCATATCCATGTGGTTGCTATACTTTCTAGGGTTTTTGCGCATATCTTCCAGATAAGCGATCGCCGTTTTGAAATCTTCCGCTACTGTTTTTTTGTCGATCAGCATCAGGTAAAACGTCGCTACGTGTTTATAGCGTTCCAGTAAAGCAGTGGCTTTCGCGTCGTTTTTGGCTTCCTTCCGGTACAAGCTCAGCAGTTGGTCGACCAGACTGGTCTCGTGGTAAAAATCGGTAGACCAAGGCACTTTTTTACCTTTGGCACTGTGCGCAGCCAGCAATCCGAGCAGTACTGTTTCTACCTCATCCAGTCGTTTATGGAGCTGGGCTGCCTCCAGCAATAACTCATAGACATGGTCTTTCAGCTCTCCGTATTGTCCTTGCGCCAGTATGGTATACTCGGCCATCAGCGTTTCAAACACTTCGTTGCGCAATTCGAAAGGGGCCGTATTATTTTGAATAATCAGCGTAATAATGCTCAGCGTATTTTCCAAAAGGTTATTGAACTTGGCAGATGGCGTTTCCATCGCCATAAAGACCTTCGGCAAATGATGCAGCAGTGCTTTGCAGATCGCGAACGATTCGCGTAAAAAGCCCTTGGCTTCCGCGTTGACAGCCTGTTTGTACAACGGCGTGATCGATACTGCGATTTTTGCCCCGTCGGCACCTTTCAGGTATTTGCGCCGGCCTTTGACGGCAGCGATCGCATGGGCGATAATATCATCGAATTGTTGGGAACTGCCCGCCGTTTTTTCGGAAAAGTGCATCAAAAACTGGCTTTTGAAATCCATGTTTTTGCTGATCATCTGCCGCACAAATTCGTAAATCTCTTTGGGCTCTAGTTCGCCTAACACGGCCTCGGCCGCATCTTTGGGCTTGGCTGGTTTTTTGGGCACCTTTTCCGCTTTGGCTGGTTTGTTGTCTTTTTCAGCACCGGCTTTAGGCCGGCCGCTGCGCGTAGCCGGTGCCTTTTGGGCCGAATTGGAATTGATGGCAAAAAGCAATGCCGCCGTATGGACACAGGCCCGGTCTACCCAGTCCTCTTCGTCGAAATCATCGCATTCGCACTGGACCGATACGATACGACCGCTGGTAATTTCAATGGCAATTTCGCCCTTTTGGCCTTTTTCCTGGTATTCTGCGGCCCAGACGCCATCTGCCGTGACCACATTGCGCAAGCCGTCATTGGCTAAAAATGCCCGCCCTTCATCTAATATATCCGGGTCGAGCAGGTCTGAAAAGTTTTTCAGTGTGAGTTTTTCCATGCCTGCATGTTTGCTATTCAAAAAATCAAATGCTTACTTTCAGTCTTACATTTTCTCCAACAGCAAATCGGCTACGAGTTTATTGCCCGCATCGTTCAGATGCACGCCGTCGGTGGTAAGAATATTTTTGTCCAGGTTGTCGGGATTATGACGCTGCTGGTAGGTCTGAAATGCGGCGCGCAGATCGCACAAGGCACAGTCATTGCGGTCGGCCAGATCGCGGATGATCTGCGAATACTGGTTTAACTCGCCATCCTGCGCATTGGTGCAGTCCGTTTTCTCGCCGATGCAGGCAGGCGTGCAAAGAATAACTTTCGCACCGGTTGCTTTGATCTTTTTGATCATCGCCTCGTAGAATTTCGGGAATTTATCGGCGTCCGTACCTGTGCCGAACAGCCGTTTGTGCCACACGTCATTCACGCCGACATACATTACTACGATATCCGGATGCTGATCCAACACATCGCTCTCCAGGCGCAGCAGCAGATCGTACACTTTATTGCCGCCAATGCCTTTGCCGATCAGTTCGTATTGGTCGCTTTTTCCAGTAGCGGTCAGCGACTCGCCTATTTTGGTAATGTAACCGCCCGGACGTACGCCGGCTTCGGTAATACTATCGCCGAAAAAGACGACCCGGGCCGGTTTAACGAGGGTTTTGAAGGAAAACAAGGTGCTTAAAAAAGCCATTGCAAAAGTGAGCGTAAGGGTGCGTTTCATGCGTAAGCGTTCATTGTAAAAAGAAAAAACTACAGACCTGTAAGCCGGATTCTGTTCGGGGCGATACCGGCTACCAAAGTCTCCGATAGAACCCCGCCTCTGCCATTTATCTGGTTTTGCCGTCACCGGCAAAATCTGCGCTGCCTACCCTCCCTGCCATTCCGGTTGCCCGGAATCGTGTGCGAGCCACACACCCTCCTGCCGAAGCAGGAATACAAGGTATACATGGCATTTCAACCCGCAAGGTTTATCCGCGCCGGATATTGCTACCCGGAGCCGTGCGCTCTTACCGCACATTTTCACCCTTACCCCGAAAAATGCCGGGGCGGTTATTTTCTGCGACACTTTCTATGCCGTCAGGCGGCTTGCGCTGCCCTTCGACTCCACCCGTTAGGTGGTGCGGTGCTCTATGTTGTCCGGACTTTCCTCCCGTTTCCCAGCCCAAAAGCCGGAAATAAAGGCGGCAGAGCGGCCTGTAGTTGTATTTTAGCGGCGTGCGAAAATTTCTTTGCAGAAATTGTCTTACACGGGGCTGTTTTTTTGATGCGTTTCAGGTTTGGCGTAAACTTTGTTTAGATACTTTTGTGCTGCCGTAAAGCATTCAAATATTTCCGAAACCCGCAGCACCCCAATTTCATTTTGATAGATCCCCTTTCATGTTAAAACATTCGCTCTTATATTTGGTCGTCATGGGTATCTTGCTGGCAGTTGCGGTCAGTATTGGGCAGTGGGACGAAGGTACAGTGTTGTCGCCAGAGTACGCCGACCAAATTTCAAAATACGTGGGTAAACAGGAGGCCGAAGCACGGGCGTGGGTCCATGCCAACGAGAACCTGCTCCGGCGGGGCACAGTGGGGGTGGATGTAGGTGGTGCGATGGCCGAGTTACCAGGTAAAGATTATACCATTTTGCTGCATCGGGCTGATTCGGTCGTTTTTTGGTCCAATACGCGGGTCATGCCGCCTGCCGCCCTAATCGAACAGTGCACATCGGGCCGCCGGCTGCTGAATTTGCCCGCCGGTTGGTATTCGGCCTTCAGCGAACCTTTTGACGCGGAAACCATGACCGTACTGGTTCCCATCCGGTACACCGTCGGTCCCGCTTTTTCCGACAATGCCGCTCTTTTTCCGGCCGGTAAAAATATTTCCAAAGCATTGCTGGTCAGTACTACTCCGACCACAGCGGCGGCATCCGTACAGATAGATGGTAAAGACTTATGTTGGCTGTCTGCCGATGGTGCGGTGCAATCTGCGGCCTTGCAATGGCTGAAATTGCTGGCGTATCTGTCTTTCCTGGGGGTATTCTTGACAGTGGTGGCTAAAGCCGCTACCTGGTTGACCACGCGTTACGCGCCGGTTGCGGGTGTGGCGCTGACTTCGATAGTTGCATTGGGCTTGATTTGGCTGAATGGCTCGACCGGTTTTGCCGATCATCAGTTTGGCGCGTTGCCAGCCTTTGAAAAACCATTTTCGGTGGCTTCCTGGCTGGGGGCGACGCCCGGGACGTGGTGCATCAGCCTATTATTGCTGTTGTGGGCAGCGGTGTTTTTTCACCGTAAATTTGAACTTCCAGGTTTGGAAAAAGTCGCCTTACCGTTGAAATTCGCTTTTGCCGGTGCTGCCTACTTGTTGATCGCAGCCGGCGTACTGACCAATGTGCGTGTATTCCGCCATCTGATATTTGACGCGGGCATTTACTTCGACTTTAACAACTTTTTGAATACCAAAGATTTAGCCCTGCTGACTTTGATGGGACTAATGATCTGGCTGCTGGCATCCTTTCTGTTTTCGCACCGTTTGTCCGCTACTGTGCAGCGCCTCGGCTTGAGTCGGGTGCAGCGCGGTGGATTGATCGGCGGTGCCACGGCACTCATTTTCGCCGTGGCACTGACGATGGAGTTGCCAATTAACGCGCTTTATATCGCCGGTTTTGCGCTGGTTTTTGCCGGTGTTTTAGACGCGATGGTGCATTGGGAAACGCCCGGCTTTGGCTGGATTGTGGCTTGGATTTTGCTGCTTTCCCTGTTCTCGGCCGTCTTACTGTACCGTTTCAACGACATTAAAGACGCACAGATCCGCAAAAACTACGCGGCAGCGCTCGCTTCCGACCGCGATACAGAGGCTGCGGAACAAACCCTCCCGCATTTACTGACTTCTTTTCAGGCCGATAGCCAGCAGTTGGGTTTGTCGCTCAAACCTTGGCCGTTCAAAGCCAATGCCGCCGATTTGCAGGCGAAGTTTAACACCGTCGTATTTCAGGAAAATTATATTTTCCAGCATTATCGGTCCAATGTATTCGCGTTCGACCGCGATAACCAGCCGCTCTTACTGGGCCAGACCCAGGGATATGCGTGGGTGGTGCAGGAAAACTGGGAACAGGGCCAACCACTGCCCGGCGCGCCCGGTATCCGTTTTCGCACCGATGCCGATGGCAAATTCCGCTATATGCTGCGCGTGTCCGTCCGTCGCATGGGCGACCCGACCCAGCCGGCCCAACTGTACTGTTTTCTCAACCACGAATATCCCAAGCCGACCCGCGTGTATGCGCGGCTGTTTTTTGGTACACCGTATAAAGATATGGCCGACCTGGCCCGCTACGATTTTGCGGTGCAGAAAAATGAGAAATTGCTGGTCGAACAAGGTCCGGTCAACCTGGCCAGTCTCGCCGGATTGCTCAAAAACGGCGAAGTCCGCGATGTAGAACGCCCGGCCCAGCATCGCGTCGATGCGGTCTTTAAAAGTGCCGATGGCAATACCCTCACGGCGGTCGGCCGCACCAGTGGTGGTTTTTTAAAGCCGATTTACCTGTTTGCAGTGCTGTTTACGGCCATTTCCATGTTATTGCTCCTGTTAGCGCTGGCCAATTCCCTGCTGCGTTTTTTGCCCGACGATTACCGCTTGTCGCTTAGCGCCTCGGGCTCCCTGGCGCGCCGCATTCACTACTGGAACATCGTGCTGATCGGGCTGACTTTTCTAGTGATTGGTTATATGACGTACCGGCACTTTACCCAGACTGCCCGCGATACCGAGCGCGCCAACCTCGATTACCGCGCTGAGGCTTTGCTCAACAACCTGAAATCGCAGGTCGTCAGCAGTACCCTGAGTGCCGACAGCCTGCGCCGTTCGCTGCCACAAACCCTCACCACGATGGCTTCCAGCCTGTCGATGGATGCCAATTTCTTTTCTCCGGTGGGCGATTTGCAGTTCACGACCCAGGAAGAACTGGTAAAAATCGGAGTATTACCCTTGAAAATGAATCCCAACGCGCTGTTTGTGCTGCGCAATAATATCGAGCCATCGCTGGTGGAAACCGAGCAGACCGGCGGTTATTCTTTTTTCAATAAATACCTGCCCCTGCGCGACGGACAAAATCGCTTGCTCGGTTTTCTGGGGGTGCCGTATGACCTGGCCGAGCGCAAAACCGGGGCCGAAGTATCCGACTTTATCGGTATTCTCGCCAGTTTATACGTCTTCTTGCTGCTGATCGCCTATGTCGTCACGTATGTATTGGCGCGTAATATCACCAAGCCGATCCGCCTTATCTCCGAAAAAATCAGCGACCTGCGCCTGGAAGATAAAAATGAGCCGCTGGAATATGCCGGCGACGCCGAAGATGAAGTCGGTGCCCTGATCGGCCAGTACAACCGCATGGTGGACAAACTGGAAGACTCGAAAGTGCAGATGATCCGCCTGGAGCGCGAAGGTGCGTGGCGTGAAATGGCCCGTCAGGTCGCCCACGACATCAAGAATCCGCTGACCACCATGAAACTCTCCATGCAACAGCTGGAGCGCGTGTCGTCCAATCCGGAGCAGGCCGCCGCCTACCTGCGCAAAGCCATTACGCGACTGATCGAACAGATCGATTCGCTGGCCCAGATCGCTTCCGAGTTTTCGATGTTCGCCAACCTGGAGATCAAGGAAAAAAGCGATATGGTGCTGAACGACGCCGTTGAAAGCGTGTATGACCTGTTTAGCGAGCAGAAAAATGTGAGTATGGAACTGAAACTTCCCAAAGAGCGCTTCCACATTATCGGCGACAAAAACCACCTGATCCGCGTCTTTAACAACCTGGTTATCAACGCGATCCAGGCCATTCCGTCCGACCGGCAGGGACATATCAACGTCTCGATCGTCCGGCAGCAAAAGTACGCTGTGGTACGCATCAGCGACAATGGCGGCGGCATTCCGCCCGAGATCCGCCAGCGCGTGTTCGAGCCTAACTTTACCACCAAGACCTCCGGCAGCGGCCTGGGCTTAGCCATCTGCCGCAAGATCATCGAAGCGCACGACGGCAATATCGGCTTCGAGACGCGCGAGAATGAGGGCACGGACTTCTTTGTGGAGATGCCGATTTCGGGGGTGGAGTAGGGGAGCGGGCAGGGGCTTGATAAGAACCCGCAGAAAAGATGCACGAGGTATAGCCTCGCGTAAGGCAGCTAGCAATCATTTATACGCTCCAAGGATGCAGATGTAAGACTTTCTCGGGTAGTTATAATGTTGAGGCGGTATTGTCAGCAGCACAAAGAATTTCAAGTCCATGCCTATGCTTTTATGCCCAACTATTTACACTTGATCGCCAGTTGTCGTGCACTATTCCGGGTTGGAGATGTCATGCGGGGCTATAATCTGTAATTAGTTATTATCAGGAATTAATACGTTTTACTACTTTAGCCATATTAATTTCAAAATTATTGGTACTGATGTCTAATACCAGTAGGCTTCGCAAAGATTCTATAAGTGTAGGAAGTTCTGCAGTAACGGCCTTTAATCGCGCTATGCTTCCCTGTAAATAGTAATCGCTATTAGCCCCTAATTTTTTTATTTGCTGAGATTTTTGTGCCAAATCTTCTATTTTTTGATGTGTACTATTAAGTGCTTCAATAACATAATCATCATCGAACAAAGTTGTGTCAACACGTACTGGAATGAAACTACTTAACCTGCCTTTTTTAAAAAAACGATTCACATCATAATTTATCCAACCAGACTTTAGGCTATGTTGAGAGATAATTAGAATATAGTACTGACTCTCCTGAGCTCGCTCGATAAAATCTTCAATAGATTCACCAGCTACCATATTATTGAAATCAATTACAACACGTAGGTTATTTTTATGAAGGTAGTCAATTATCTTTTCTCCAGTTTCTCTGTCAGCATGCGAATAACTAATATAAACCGATGGTCGATTTGCCTCTCCATCTGTCTCAGATAGTTTTACAAACTCTTCTCTTCGCTCTACAAACTCTTCTACATGCTCTAGTCTATTAGCAATAAGAGACGCTATACCCTCATAAGCATAGCCCATACTGGTTGGGTTAGAAGTGCCGTCCTTGATGACTGCTAATTTTTCTCCGAAGGTATAATATGGTACATGTGGAATCTTAGTCATCATCAAAAACTCCTCAGGCCTTACCCGAGTATTGAGAGTAGGCAACCAGTACTTATATATATCCATAAGTCCATCGGTTGCAAAGTGATTGACCCAATCATTGGTTAGTTCAAGTTCAGTAGTAGATTCCAGACGGGACAATATAGGCAAAAAGAGCAGTTTGGTACGATCATATGGTAATTTCTGCTGGGCTGCATTGGAGCGGTGCGCGATGTCGAGAATACCTTCAAAACTTTGATTATTAGAGGTAAATAGCAGCACCACTAAGTTAGGCATCTGTATGGTAGCAATGCCATTGACTTCTGTAACACCTGTACGGCTGTCAATCAATACAAAGTCGTACTCGTCTCGCCATGCTGTCCGTAGGTCTTCGATGTATTGTCCCCCCTTTTTTTTGGCGTAAAAAGTGTCCACATTGAATTCGCGAACACGCTTAAAATAATCATCGTCGCGACGACCAGCGGAAATTAAGTGCAACGGCTCGCGAGCATCCGGTATAGCAATTGTGATGATAGCCTCTTTCCAACTTTCTTTTTTGCGTTCGGTCAGCAGGTCAATCAGACCAGGCTTTTCTTTTACTATCTGTAAATCCAAGCCTACATGTGTGTCTTGCGTTTTTCCGTTGAAGTTCTCTGAAACAAAATACCGCTCTAATCCAGGAGCCTCCCAGTCCCAATCCACCATAAGAACTTTATGTCCCCATTTAGCGAGCATCACAGCGATATTGGCCAAGCACATGGTACGGCCTACTCCACCTTTATAAGAGTAAAACGTGATAAATTTCATCATCTTTTAATGCCTTTTTCATTTTGAACGGAAGGTGGGGCGGTCATTTCTTGTGCAGGAACGGGAAGTTTCAGGAGATTCTCATAAGGTTCGTCGCACCATGTTATCCGATCATTTAGCCAAGCAGGGTTCCACTCTGGTACTTTACTCAAACCATTAATCACATCTTGAGCAAATTGTTCGATAGATTTTCTGAAAGGTTTATTTTCCGGCGCGTCTTTTCTGATTTCACCATAGTTATACTCTGTAAAATTAAACATCTGTGTTCTACCCTTTACGAAGTCTGGGAAGTGTTCCAATCCATAGAAATTGACTGGGAAAATCAATCCGTCTTCTCCCATGTTGGATTGTGACTCTCGATGATGAAAGACGGCATACTCACGTAAACACCATTCTCTGTGAAAATAAGAAGGAATTAGAATCGGAATCAAAATTTTTGAATGGGCCAATCCTAGGTGAAGCGTCTCGGGCCATTTCTTGCCAGTGCGGATATCATGCCGATCATAAAAAATCTTTACGCCCTTTGGTTGTAGATTTTCGTTGAGTAGCCCCTCAAAAATACTATTGAATGATTTTTCCAAAAATGTTTGAACTGGCGGCTCATTTGTCCGTCGGTAACTGATAAAAACGTCGTATATATAGGCCATTTAGAAATTATCTTTGTGCGCAAAGGTAGTTTATTGATTTTTTAAATTTTATATTCATCGAAAGAGACTTTCCAGATAAGTTAAAATAAGTTCAGTCATCAAAGGTGTTCTTCCAGTTGCTCCCAGCCTAGCTCAGACACAGCATTCGTCAATCAATTCAACAGCGAAACGCTCGCACGCGCAATTGAGAATACAGCCTGCCTTGCCTTATTATATAGGTGTATACACGTCACACAAAAAAATAATCCACGTCGCCAAAATATTATTTCCCTCCTTTTTTCATTTTTGCGCCGTTTTTGCGCCGTTTTTATCAAAAGTTCCCTTCCTCAAAAGTTTTTTCAAGAAATTTTTAAAAACCCTTTGGAAATTAGGTTCGGGTGTGACTACCTTTGCGCTCGCTTTCGGAAACAGGCACACAAAATCAAATTTGGTTTTGCCTGACAAGAAAGATTCAAATTGAAATTTTAAATTACTTTCAGGGTAATGAATCAAAAAATTCGCATCAAACTTCGGTCCTACGACTACAACTTAGTGGACAAGTCCACGGAGAAAATCGTCAAGACTGTACGTGCGAGTGGAGCCGTAGTAACTGGTCCGATTCCGCTGCCAACAGAGAAAGAAATATTCACGGTTCTGCGCTCGCCGCACGTGAATAAGAAAGCTCGGGAGCAGTTCCAGTTGCGCACCCACAAGCGCTTAATCGAAATTTATACACCGACACAAAAAACGGTGGACGCTCTCTCCAAGTTGGAACTCCCGAGCGGTGTTGATATTCAGGTTAAGTTAACCTAACGCACTCAATTAAAGGATTCAAGTCTGCGGTTTCCGGTCGTGGTTAAAGTGTTCGTTTCGGCGAATAACTAATTCGGTCGAAAGCGTTTCCGGCAACGGAAAGTCGCTTTTGTCGTGTCCACACCCACCGAAATCGAACTGATAAAAATCTGGCAATCGTTCAACCATAAAATTCAAACGACGTGAACGGTCTGATTGGCAAAAAAATCGGTATGACCAGCATTTACGACAACAACGGTAAAAACGTTGCTTGTACGATCATTGAAGCTGGCCCTTGCGTAGTAACGCAAGTACGCACCGACGACAACGACGGATATTCTGCCCTGCAATTGGCATTCGGCGAACGCAAAGTGAAAAATACACCCGCCCCTTTGGCTGGTCACTTTGAAAAAGCCGGAACCGCCCCTAAGCATAAGGTGCAAGAATTCCGCGACATGAATGCACCCAAGGCCCTCGGCGACTTGGTCACTATAACGGATGTTTTCCAGGAAGGTGATAAAGTAGTCGTAACCGGCACCTCCAAAGGTAAAGGTTTTCAGGGCGTTGTAAAAAGACACGGCTTCGGCGGTGTGATGCAGCAAACGCACGGTCAACACAACCGACTGCGCGCTCCCGGTTCGCTCGGTAACTCCTCCTTCGCCGCTAAAGTTATGAAAGGCATGCGGATGGGTGGTCACATGGGTAATGACCAGGTGAAGGTGAAACGCCTTCAAATTTTAAAAGTATTCCCCGATCAGAACCTGATCCTTGTGAAAGGCGCAGTTCCCGGTCACAAAGGGGCATATCTTACGATCGAAAAATAATTTTTTGACCTTATAATTTCCTCGGAAATGCAAGTCAAAGTATACAACATCAACGGTGAAGCCACCGGCCGGTCAGTCGAACTGCCGGATGAAGTGTTCGGTATCGAACCGCATGAACACAGCGTATGGCTCGACGTCAAACGTTACCTGAACGCCCAGCGCCAAGGTACGCACAAGTCGAAAGAGCGGAACGAAATCAGTGGTTCTACCCGCAAACTGCACAAGCAAAAAGGCACTGGTGGCTCCCGTAAGGGCGACATCAATAGCCCTACCTTCCGGGGTGGTGCACGTGTGTTCGGCCCACGTCCACGCAATTACGACATCAAGATCAACGCCAAAGTGCGTGCCTTGGCCCGTCGCAGTGCGCTGTCCGTCAAGGCTGCCGCAGGCAATGTTATGGTAATCGAAGATTTTACCTTCGACGCACCAAAAACCAAGCAGTTTCAGGCATTACTGCAAGCATTGCAGGTAGCCGACAAACGCTCGCTGACGGTAACCGGAGCGTACGACAAGATGCTGGTGTTATCTTGCCGCAACATCCAAAAAGCAGTGATCGCACCGGCAACTGATCTGAACACGTATCAGATCATGCAAGCCGGCGCAGTGATCATCGCTGAAAGTGCCATTGAAAAAATTAAAGAAAATTGCGCTAAAGAAGTTTAGGGCTTAAATAAAGGGTTCATAATCAACTGATTGTAAAACCTTCATCTTAAACCTTGTACTCCAACTATAAAAGTCATGGCTAAGCAAATCTTAATCAAGCCGGTCATCACCGAAAAAGCGACGAAACTCGCGGATAAGCGCAATACTTATTCTTTCGTGGTGAACAAGGAGGTCAATAAAATTGAAATCCGGAACGCGGTCGAAAAAATGTTCAACGTTTCCGTTGAGAGCGTTAACACGGCAATAATGCCTGGTAAACCAAAATCGCGCAGTACAAAAACTGCCGTGGTAAAAGGTACCAAGTCTTCCTACAAGAAGGCCTACGTAACGCTTACACCGGGTGAAACCATCGATATTTTCGGTAGCACCGAAGAAGAATAAGGAACGCCGGTTTTCGCCGGTGCAACATAATAACTTATTACTACCATCATACAATGGCAGTCAAGAAATTCAATCCATTAACGCCGGGCTTACGTTTCCGGGTCGCCGTTAAAAAAGACGAGTTAACGAAAGGCGCTAAGCCTGAAAGGTCTCTTTTAATGACGTTCAGCACTACGGGCGGTCGCAACAGCGACGGTCACCGTACCATGCGCAACCGTGGTGGTGGTCATAAACGCCGCTACCGTATTATCGACTTCAAACGCGATAAGGAAGGTGCAGCCACGGTCGAGTCCATCCAGTATGATCCGAATCGCAGTGCACACATTGCACTGGTGGCTTATGCAGATGGCGAACGCCAGTACATTATCGCCCCGAAAGGCTTACTTGTAGGTCAGCAAATTCAGTCTGGCCGCGGTGTAGGACCGGAAAATGGCAACTGCTTGTATCTGTCTGAAGTGCCGTTGGGCGCTTTCGTACACAACATCGAGTTGCACCCGGGTCAAGGCGGTGTTTTGGTACGCAGTGCCGGCAACAGTGCTCAAATGATGGGCCGTGAAGATCGTTACGCTTCTTTGCGCATGCCATCGGGTGAGGTTCGCCGGATCCTGTTGACCTGCCGCGCTACGATGGGAATCGTCAGCAATGGCGACCACAGCCTAGAAATCCTGGGTAAAGCGGGTCGTATGCGCTGGAAAGGCTGGCGCCCACGTACACGTCCGGTCGTGATGAACCCTGTGGATCACCCGATGGGTGGTGGTGAAGGTCGCGCTTCGGGCGGTCACCCACGTACCCGTAAAGGTCTGAAGTCGAAAGGTGCTAAAACGCGCAGCAAGACTAAGGCATCAAACTCGCTTATTATTACCCGCCGCAAAACGGGGAAATAATAATAGGAAACCATCACTAGCAGCAACTTAACGCACAACAGATATGCCGCGTTCACTGAAAAAAGGCCCTTATATCCACCACACGTTGTTGGAGAAAATCGCTAAGTCAAAACAAAGCAACCGTAAACAGGTGATCAAAACGTGGAGCCGTGCTTCGATGATTATCCCCGACATGGTCGGTGAAACCATCGCAGTACACAATGGCAAAACATTCGTCCCGGTTTTCGTAACGGAAAATATGGTCGGTCATAAACTCGGTGAGTTTTCCCCAACCCGCAATTTCCGTGGTCACGCTGGTACTAAAAAATAAATTTGATAATGTGCGGAAGCGATAAACATCTGATTATCAAATTTTCACATTGACTAATTATCGAATTAACAATAATGGAAGCAGTAGCCAAACTTAGAAACTGTCCGATGTCACCGCGTAAAATGCGCCTGGTGGTGGACAATATTCGCGGTCGTAAAGTAGTGGATGCACTCAGTATTCTGAAGTTCACCAATAAAGAAGCGGCTGTATGGTTGGAGAAACTCGTGCTCTCGGCCATCAATAACTGGGAACAGAAATCTGACCAGGTTGGTGCCGCCGACGATTACGGGCTCTTCATCAAGACCGCACAGGTTGACCCGGGAAGCATTATTTATCGCTTCCTTCCGGCACCACAAGGTCGTGCGTATCGTGTGCGCAAACGTCGCAATCACGTCACGCTTGTGGTCTCAAATGCAGTAGCCCTCGATGGCGAATAACAAAAATTGACAAATCAGCACATTATCAAATAATGGGTCAGAAAGCAAATCCAATAGGTAATCGCCTGGGCATCATTCGTGGTTGGGATTCTAACTGGTATGCCGATAAAGACTACGGTCTCAAGGTGGTAGAAGACGAAAAAATTCGTAACTATCTCCGTGCCCGTCGCTCGAAAACGGCTACGAACGATCCACGCGATCGCAACAAGCCGCAGCAGAACGGTATCTCACGTATTACCATTGAGCGCACGCTTAAGCGGGTTACTGTGACGATTCACACCAGCCGTCCCGGTATCATTATCGGTAAAGGCGGTAAGGAAGTTGACCTTATCAAAGAAGAATTGAAGGTGTTGACGGGCAAGGATGTACAAATTAACATCTTTGAAATCCGCAAACCGGAATTAGATGCGAACATCGTTGGCGAACAGATCGCCAAGCAGATCGAAGCACGGATCAATCACCGTCGCGCTATCAAAGGCTCTATTCAGGGTACGATGCGGGCCGGCGCTGAGGGTATCAAAGTACGCATCGGCGGTCGTGTCGGTGGTGCGGAGATCGCCCGGTCTGAAGAATATAAAGAAGGACGCACACCGCTGCATACTTTCCGTGCCGACATCGACTACGCCTGGGTAGAAGCCCAGACTGTATACGGTAAAATCGGGATCAAAGTATGGATTTTCAAAGGCGAAGTACTGCAAAAACGGGAATTAACCCCATTTGCAGCCGCTGAAGGAACTGGTGCAACGGGCAATGACCGCCGTGAAGGTGGTGGTGACCGTCGCAATGATCGCCGCGAAGGTGGAGATCGCCGGGATCGCCGGGACGGTGGAGATCGTCGCGGTGGTGGTGACCGCGAAGGCGGTGGCGAACGCCGCGAAGGCGGTAATAATCGCGGCGGCGGCAATCGCGGCGGTAGTGGTAGTGGTGGCGCAGGTGGCGGTGGCAATCGTGGCGGTTCCGGTGGAGCAGGCGGCGGTGGTAATCGCGGCGGCGGCGGAGCAGGAACCGGTGGCGGCGGCAATCGCGGCGGCGGTGGTGGCGGTCGGCGCTAAGCAGCCAACTCAATAATTAACGGCATATTTGAATTTTACCTTTTGTAAATCCTGATTTGCGCAGTACATTTGCAGCCCGTTTTGAAAATGAATAGGGTGCAACTAGCACAAATCATTGATAGACAGGCTCTTAAACTCATCCTACGATGCTTCAGCCAAGACGTCAAAAATATCGTAAGCAACAGAAAGGCCGTAATACCGGTCTGGCTCACAAGGGAAGCTCTATTTCTTTTGGCTCATTCGGCCTGAAAGCACTAGAATTCAGTCGCATTACCAGCCGGCAGATCGAATCTGCCCGTATCGCGTTAACACGCAATATGAAACGGGAAGGTAAAGTTTGGATCCGCATTTTCCCGGATAAACCGATTACCTCCAAGCCTGCCGAAGTGCGGATGGGTAAAGGTAAAGGTGCGGTAGACTACTACGTTGCCAATGTTCAACCCGGACGTATTTTGTTCGAGATTGAAGGTGTAAGTGAAGAACTCGCACACGCTTCTTTGCGCTTAGCCGCCCAGAAGTTACCCATTCTTTGTAAAGCCGTAACGCGTTACGATTACGAAGGATAAGTTTTGAATCTGATTGTTGGAAGCCGGGATTTTATATTGCGGCGATCTTATCATCGAATTAATAATTTAGTAAATTAAGTTAAAATGGCAAAGGAGAAATTGGACGTTGCTGCAATGAACGATGTTGATCTGCAAGCCGAACTCGTTAGCAGAGACGGCGAGTATCAGCAAATGAAGTTCGACCATGCGGTAAAGGGCCTCGGCAATCCGATGGAACTCCGTGAATTGCGCCGCAATGTTGCACGCATTCACACGGAAGCACGCAAACGCGAATTGGTTGCATTAACGCCGGAAGAAGTAGAACTTCGTTCGAAATTGCGCAGCCGCCGTCGTCGCCAAAAGTAATCACCTTTTCGTACCACATCACGTCTTTTCAAGATGGAATCAGTAGTTAGAAATCTTCGCAAACAGAAAACCGGGACGGTTGTATCCAATAAAATGGATAAAACCATCGCAGTTAAAGTCGAGCGTCGCCTTATGCACCCGCTTTATGGCAAGTTCGTAAAACGTTCCAAAAAATTCTTCGCCCATGACGAGGAAAACACCTGCAAACCAGGTGATACGGTGCGCATTATGGAAACCCGCCCGCTCAGCAAAATGAAACGCTGGCGCTTGGTGGAAGTGATCGAAAGAGCGAAATAATAAATCATCGGTCGATGGTCGTCAGGGGGAAACACACCTAATCGTAGGTTTTCTTTTCACTACCCGCTCGCCGGGAAAAATACAAAGTCATGATTCAGCAAGAATCTCGTTTAAATGTAGCCGACAACAGCGGTGCCAAAGAAGTTCTTTGCATCCGTGTACTCGGCCACACACGCCAGCGGTACGCCGGTGTCGGCGACAAAATCGTTGTGACGGTTAAAGACGCATCCTCGGGAGGCGTTAAAAAAGGTACGGTCAGCAAAGCTGTTATCGTACGGACCCGCAAAGAAATTCGTCGCAAAGACGGTTCATATATTCGTTTCGATGACAACGCAGTTGTGTTGCTCAATGCTTCGGATGAACCGCGTGGTACGCGTATCTTCGGGCCGGTTGCCCGCGAATTGCGCGATAAAGACTACATGCGTATCATTTCATTGGCTCCGGAAGTACTGTAGGAGTTACTTTGGTTGAAGGGATGGTTATTGCTACTTTACCTTCGATATTTTTACAACATTTCAACTGTCAACCATTTTTCTGAAATGGCTACGAAACAAAAAATAAAACGTTTTGCACCAAAACTGCACGTCCGCAAAGGCGATACAGTGGTGGTTCTTTCCGGTGACGATAAAGGCAAAACCGGCGCGGTTATTCAAATTTTTACGGATAAAAATCGTGCGATTGTCGAAGGCGTCAACATGGTGAAGAAACACGTGAAGGCCACGCAAACCGAGGAAGGTGGTATCCAGGATATGGAATCTACTATCCACATTTCTAACCTGGCACTGCTGGACCCACAAACGGGTAAAGCCACCCGGATTGGTCGTAAACAAGAGAACGGCGAAAGCGTTCGCTATGCTAAAAAAACTGGAAACATCATTAAGTGATGAGCTACATACCACGTCTTAAGACAAAATATCAGCAAGAAGTTGCGCCTGCCATGATGGAGCAGTTCAACTATTCATCGGTCATGCAAGTGCCCCGCCTTGAAAAGATTTGTATCAATCAAGGTATCGGTGCCGCAACCGGCGATAAGAAGATGATTGACAACGCGATGACGGAATTGACCACCATTACCGGTCAGAAAGCCGTTTCGACGAAAGCAAAAACTTCGGTGTCGAACTTTAAATTGCGGGAAGGTATGCCAATCGGCATCCGGGTAACACTGCGCGGACAGCGTATGTACGAATTCCTGGACCGGTTCATCTCCATCGCTATGCCACGTGTCCGCGACTTTCGCGGTATCAACGACAAATCATTCGATGGTCGCGGTAACTTCACGATGGGCGTAACGGAGCAGATCATCTTTCCGGAAATCGATATCGACAAAGTCAGCAAAATCATGGGTATGGACATCACGTTCGTCACCACGGCTAACACTGATGCGGAAGCATTTGCCCTGCTCAAAGAGATGGGTATGCCTTTCAAAAAATAATTAAGCAACGCACATTCAATCAGTTATAGAGCAAAATGGCAAAAAAATCCGTCATTGCCCGTGAGAATAAGCGCGTGCGTCTGGTTGCAAAATACGCTACCCTTCGCAAGAAATTGAAAGAAGCAGGTGACTATGATGCACTTGACAAACTTCCGCGTAACTCCAACCCGATCCGCCTGCACAATCGCTGCCTGCTGACCGGTCGTCCAAAAGGTTACATGCGCAAATTCGGTATCTGCCGGGTGAAGTTTCGCCAAATGGCACTGGATGGAAAAATTCCAGGCATCACCAAAGCATCTTGGTAAACAATCCGTTTTTCATTGCCGGCGGGCATTTCGCTCGCTTCCGCAATGACTGACTAACACGCAACAATTATCAACTTTTGATACAATGCAAGTCACTGATCCGATAGCAGACTTTTTGACCCGTATCCGCAATGCGCAGATGGCGGGGCATCGCATCGTTGAAATCCCTGCTTCCCGTATCAAGAAATCCATGACGGAAATCTTGTACGATCAGGGGTACATCCTGAAATATACCTTCGAGGAGAAATCCCCGGAGCATATCCAAGGTCTTATCAAGATCGCCTTGAAGTACGACCCGGCTACCAAACAACCGATCATTCGGGAGTTGGTCCGCGTAAGCCGTCCCGGCCTGCGTAAGTTCTCTGGCAGCAATGATATTCCCCGGATTATTAACGGTTTGGGAATTATGATTATCTCTACTTCCCGGGGGGTAATGACGGATAAAAAAGCCCGTGAAGTAAACGTTGGTGGAGAATTGCTCTGCTACATTTGCTAATCGCTTTCGATCCTGAAAATCCGCAAATCAAAATTCATAACTCTTAACTGAGTCGAAGATATGTCACGCATTGGTAAACTCCCGATCACACTCCCAGCGAAAGTTGAAGTGTCACTAGCATCGGACAACACTGTTACTGTGAAAGGCCCATTGGGATCCCTTTCGCAGAAAATCGATCCCGATATCAAAGTCGAGAAAGCGGATGATGGTACCTGGCAGGTAACTCGCCCGACGGATCAGAAACGCCATAAGGCGATGCATGGTCTGTACCGCGCACTCATCAATAATATGGTGGTGGGCGTAAGTCAGGGTTACAAGCGGGAGATGGAAGTGGTCGGCGTTGGTTTCCGGGTAGAAAGTCAGGGCAACCTGATCACTTTCACGATCGGTTATTCGCACCCGGTGATCTTTTACGTACCGTCTGAAGTCAAAGTGACGACGGCGATGGAAAAAGGTTCTCCGCCACTCGTTCGCCTGGAATCGATCGACAAGGAACTGCTTGGCCAGGTTTGTGCCAAAATACGCGGTTTCCGCAAACCTGAGCCCTACAAAGGAAAGGGTATCATGTTCAAAGGTGAAATTATCCGCCGCAAAGCAGGTAAAACTGCTGGTGGTAAGAAATAATAATCAGTTGATTATCATGCTTTTCCGGTCGGAAATCGGAATCGCCTAACTTGATAAAAAATGAAACGTACAAAAAAACAAAGTCGTCAGCGCATTCACATGCGCGTTCGCAAGAAGATAAGTGGTACCGCAGAACGTCCGCGTTTAAGTGTTTTTCGCTCCGCAAAATCGATCTATTGCCAGGTAATTAACGATTTGACCGGTCATACTTTGGCAGCAGCAAGTTCTGCCGATGTGACCGGCACCAAAACCGAACAGGCTGCGGCAGTAGGCAAATTAATCGCTGAAAAAGCAGTGGCAGCCGGTATTTCGGTCATCGTATTCGACCGTAGCGGTTACCTGTATCATGGTCGCGTAAAGGCTCTGGCCGATGGCGCACGTGAAGGCGGTCTCCAATTCTAATTCAATTGAACATTTCGCATAGCAATACCAATTACAATGGCTAAGCAAGACAGAGAAAGAGATAATTCCCGTACATCGGAAGATTCGGGTCTCAAAGAGAAACTCGTTTCTCTCAATCGTGTGGCGAAAGTCACCAAAGGTGGTCGTACATTCAGCTTTGCTGCCGTAGTGGTAGTCGGCGATGGTAAAGGCACGATCGGCCAGGGACTGGGTAAAGCCCGGGAGGTGTCGGAAGCGATCTCCAAAGCAGTGAAAGATGCTGAAAAGAATCTGGTGAAAGTCCCGATTCTGCACGGTACCATTCCCCACGAAGCACATGGTAAGTTCGACGCAGGTCGCGTTCTGATCAAGCCAGCAGCACACGGTACTGGCGTTATCGCCGGTGGTGCGATGCGCGCTGTATTGGAAATGGCCGGTGTACAGGACGTGTTGGCCAAGTCGCAGGGTTCTTCCAATCCACACAACGTGGTGAAAGCAACCATCGCAGCCTTGACCAGCCTCCGCAGCCCGGTTGAAGTAGCCCGCCAACGCGGCATTTCGCTGGATAAATTGTTCAACGGATAATATTGTCTGTCCAGGAAATGCGGTGATCTGCTTTGATCCACGTTTTCCGTCCTACAGACTTTCAAATTCTCAAACCTTCCTAAGGCAATGAGCAAGATAAAAGTAACATTAGTCAAAAGCCCGATCGACAAAACCAAGCGCCAGAAATTGACGCTGGTGGCCCTGGGCTTCAATAAAGTGCATCAAACAATCGAGCACGAAGATACACCGCAACTGCATGGTATGCTGCGCGTGGTGAATCACCTTGTTAAGTTTGAGAACGCCTAAATTCATCATTGAAATTCAACTCAAAACCTGTCGGACTCCGGCCCAATAGGTTTTCATATCGAATAAAATATAGCAATGGAACTCAGTAATCTTCGTCCGGCTCAGGGTTCGGTAAAAAAGGTAAAGCGCATTGGTCGTGGTACCGGTTCGGGTCACGGTGGCACGTCTACCCGTGGTCACAAAGGGGACAAAGCACGGAGCGGCGCCAAAGAAAAGCGTCACTTTGAAGGCGGTCAAACGCCGATGCAACGTCGTTTGCCAAAACGCGGTTTCCACAATGTTAATCGCGTAGAATATACGCCGCTTAACCTCGGTCAATTGGAAGCATTGGTGCTCAAAACAGGGCTTACTTCTATGGATGTAGAAGCCTTCATCACGGCTGGCGTCTCAAAAGCGTCGGGCAAGATCAAGATCCTGGGCAACGGCAAACTGAATTCCAAAGTGAACATTAAGGTACACGCTATTTCGGCCTCCGCTAAAGCCGCTATCGAAGCGCAAGGAGGAAGCGTAGAAATCGTTTAAACCGTCTCTCGACAATGAAGCTGTTTTCAGTTATCAAAAATATCTGGAGTATCAAAGAACTCCGTCAACGCATTCTTTATACGCTGGCTTTGTTGCTGGTGTATCGCATCGGTACTTTCGTAGTACTGCCGGGGGTAGTTCCTTCCGTTCTGGCAGCCAGCGCAAAGAATAACGCGAACGACCTGTTGGGTCTGATCAATGTGTTTACCGGTGGCGCCTTTAACAAGGCCGCTATTTTTGCGTTGGGTGTAATGCCTTACATTACGGCTTCGATCATTGTTCAGTTACTTGGTTTTGCAGTGCCTTATTTCCAACGGTTACAGACCAAAGAAGGGGAGAGCGGCCGTAAGAAATTGACTCAATACATGCGTTTGCTTACAGTTGCAATCGCACTGGTACAAGGCGGCAGTTACTTGCAACTGATCAATAATACACAAGGTGCCGTTTCCGGTAATATTAACCCTGGTATGTTCTGGTTCACTGGGATCATTATTTTGACGGCTGGTACGGTGTTTTGTATGTGGTTGGGTGAACGGATTACCGATAAGGGCGTAGGCAATGGAACTTCGCTGATCATCCAGGCGGGCATCATTGCTCGTTTGCCGGAAGCATTTATCTTCGAATTCCAGAAACTGGCCGGAGAAAACAAATTCCTCTGGTTAATCGTCGAAATGGTCGCCTTCTTTGTGATCATTCTGCTAACCATTCTGGTAATTCAAGGTGTACGGCGTATTCCAATTCAATTTGCCAAACGTATGGTCGGCCGTTCGGGTGGATCTTTGCCACAAGCAAGTTCGCGCGACTACCTTCCTTTAAAAGTAAACTCTGCCGGTGTAATGCCGATCATTTTTGCCCAGGCCATTATGTTCCTGATCGCTACTCCGATTCAGTATTTTTCGGGCAGCAGTTTTGGTTCAGGCGGTCGTACGCACATGATGACGGACATTTACTCCTGGGGTTATAATCTGGTGTTCTTTCTGCTGGTGGTCGTGTTTACCTACGTTTATACGGCCCTGATGATCAACCCGACAAACTACTCGGAATATCTAAAGCGCAGCAATGCCTTTATCCCGGGTGTAAAACCGGGTGAAGCAACCGCTGAATATATCGATAGCGTCATGACACGGATTACCCTGCCGGGTGCAGTATTCCTGGGTATCATCGGTATCCTGCCCTCTATTGCCGCTACGGTGGGTGTGAACCCGCAATTTGCACTGTTCTTTGGTGGCACTACGCTGCTGATTATGGTGGGTGTTGCACTCGACACACTGCAGGTAATTGAAAGTTATTTACTGACGAAAAAATACGATGGTCTGATTCAGTCCGGTCGTATCCAGGGCCGCAATTCACAAGGCATCCAGGTGGGTCAGCCTCAATAAAACAAGGGTCGAAAGTAAGATCGGAATAACTTCAAATCTTGCTTTCAACACTATACAATAAATAATACCATGGGTCTTTTCACAACGGGTCAGGATGGCAAGCGGGTCTTTCACAAGACCGGCGATGAAGTGGAAATGATGCGCGCGTCCAATCTTTTAGTGTCGAAGACACTGGCTTTGGTTGGGTCGATGCTGAAACCGGGTATTACCGGTGCTGAAATTGACAAGGCAGCGGAGGAGTTTATTCTCGATCACAAAGGTCGGCCGGCGTTTAAGGGATACAATGGTTTCCCGTCTACGCTGTGTGTATCGTACAATGATATTGTCGTACACGGCATACCGAGCAAGCGCGAATTTAAAGAGACGGATATTGTTTCGGTAGATTGCGGGGTAGAATTGGAAGGATACTTTGGCGACGCGGCATTTACGTTTGCGTTTTCCCAGGTGGAAGAGCCGGTGATGGAGTTATTACGCGTCACGTACGCCTCGCTTTACAAAGGTATCGAGCAGGCCGTAGTAGGACGCAGAATCGGTGATATTTCTTTTGCGGTTCAGGATTATTGCGAACGGCAGCATAAATATGGGGTAGTACGCGATTTGGTTGGACATGGTGTGGGTCGTTCTTTACACGAAGATCCGGAAGTGCCTAACTACGGAAGACGTGGAAAGGGAATGTTGATGCAGGATGGATTGGTAATAGCGATAGAGCCGATGATTACGCTGGGCGGAAGAGACGTTTATCAAGATACCGATGGATGGACCATTCACACCAGAGACCGCAAGGCGAGCGCGCACTTTGAACACTCCGTTGTAGTGCGAAAAGGCAAAGCCGACATTCTATCTACACACGACTTTTTATTGGAGGAAATAAAAAATAATCCAGAATTGCGAGAGGTTTCGCCAAAAAGTTAGACATTTGCAGCCCGAAATCAAAAACGGGCCAAAATATGGCAAAAGAGGACTTAATTAAACAAGATGGAGAGGTTGAAGAAGCGCTCTCCAACGCCAATTTCAAGGTTCGCCTTGAAAATGGGCACGTAATACTGGCGACGATTTCGGGAAAAATGCGGATGCACTACATTCGGATTCTTCCAGGAGACAAAGTTTCGATCGAAATGTCGCCATACGATTTGACACGCGGGCGGATCATTTACCGCTACAAGTAATAACACAACTGAAGAACCAACACATTTTTGAATTTTCGCAAACGGATAACATAAAGTCATGAAGGTCAAACCGTCTATCAAAAAGCGTTCGGTTGATTGCAAGATTGTGCGTCGCAAAGGCAAACTCTACGTAATCAACAAGAAAAACCCGAAATTTAAACAACGCCAAGGGTAAAATCGGCGCTGGGATTTGGTCAAAACGAGGTGTTTTGTAGCCGAAATGCCGCCCTACCGACTTATTACATACAAAATTAACCGCTGAATATGGCACGTATTGCTGGTGTGGACTTGCCCCGAAATAAAAGAGGGGTTATTAGCCTGACATACATTTATGGTATTGGTGCCTCGAGTGCCGTTGCCATCTTGGAAAAGGCTGGTATCGACGAAAGTACCAAAGTTGAACAATGGACCGACGAGAACATTAAAATGATCTCGATTATCATTGCCGACGAATTTAAAACGGAAGGGCAATTGCGCTCGGAAGTACAATTGAACATCAAACGTTTGATGGACATTGGTTGCTACCGCGGCTTGCGCCACCGTAAAGGTCTGCCACTGCGTGGTCAGCGTACGCGTACCAATGCACGGACACGTAAGGGTAAGCGTAAAACAGTTGCTAACAAGAAAAAGGTAACGAAGTAAGGATGGTTGGCCGGGCTGTATTCTCTCCTAGATCGTACAGTTGGCACAGCGTACTTACTCATTTCCAAATTTGCACATTATTACCTTGATATACAATGGCTAAAGGAGCTGCAAAAAAAGTTGTAAAGCGTAAAGTAAAAATTACGCCGGAAGGGATTGTCTTCATTCAGGCAAGCTTTAACAACATCATCATTTCGATTACGAACAAACAGGGTGAAGTAATCTCCTGGGCATCGGCTGGTAAGGCTGGTTTCCGTGGTTCGAAGAAAAACACCCCCTATGCTGCACAGGTTGCTGCCAATGATGCTGCTAAAACAGCATTTGAAGCAGGCATGCGTACCGCAGAGGTTTTCGTAAAAGGCCCGGGTTCCGGTCGGGAAGCCGCTATTCGCGCGGTGGACCAATCAGGTATTAAAGTTACCGTCATCAACGACGTAACACCCATGCCACACAACGGTTGCCGCCCGCCTAAGCGTCGTCGCGTGTAAGAGGAGTCATGACAAGATCGGCGGTGTTATCTCTGCCGGATTGTAGAATGACCTTATTCATTACAATAATAAAAATTGACCATCATTTACAATGGCTCGTTATACAGGACCAACCACCAAGAAAGCCCGCGCATTTGGCGACCCGATTTTCGGGTTTGATAAGGCATATGAGCGTCGGAAGTACCCACCCGGACAGCACGGATTGGCGCGCAAGAAAAAAGCCCCTTCTAACTACTCACAGCAGTTGTCAGAAAAGCAGAAAGCAAAATATACGTACGGTGTGTTGGAGCGTCAGTTCCGCAAAACGTTCGTAAGCGCAACCCGTCGTCATGGTGTAACCGGTGAAGTATTGCTGCAATTGCTGGAAGCACGGTTGGATAACACGGTTTTCCGGTTGGGCATTTCACCTACCCGTCGTGGGGCACGCCAATTGGTTGGTCACCGCCACGTAACGGTAAACGGCGAAGTGGTAAACATTCCATCCTACTCTTTGAAACCAGGTGACGTAGTAGCCGTTCGCGGTAAGTCACAAGGTCTGGAGATCGTAACGACCCATGCAAATGCGAAGACAAGCAATGTCCGTCAGTTTGGCTGGTTAGAGTGGAATCCTGATAAGTTGCAGGGCATTTTCCTTGCGTATCCACAGCGCGACCAGATTCCGGAGCGGATCAACGAACAATTAATCGTCGAGTTGTACTCGAAGTAAGGATAAATAAGGCGAAAAGGTTGGCGTTCAGCATAGAACGTCAACCATTTTCGCGTTTAAGCGTTCCAGTATAGTCCGCATTCGGCCAAAATTCACGCTTGATTTCCCACCCATTTCAAATTCGGAGCGTTCCACAATATGAGTATTCTCAATTTCCAAAAGCCTGAAAAAATCCTGTTGCAAAAAGCCACTGATTTTGAAGGCACTTTCGAGTTCAAACCGTTAGAGCCGGGGTTCGGACAAACGGTAGGCAACTCGCTTCGCCGTGTGCTTCTTTCTTCCCTGGAAGGGTATGCCATTAGTGCAGTCCGTCTGGGTGGAGTCGACCACGAATTCGCAACCATGCGCGGAGTCGTGGAGGATGTCGTAGATATTGTGCTCAACTTTAAGCAGGTGCGTATCAAGTCCCTGATTGAAGAAGATGATAAAAATCCCCATGAGAAAATCTACCTGACCATCAGCGGCCGGGAAGAATTCCGTGCGGGTCAGATCGAAGAGTTTACCAACGTGTTCAAAATCATGAACCCGGACTTGCTGATCTGTCGCATGGAGCCATCCGTAACCCTGGAACTGGAATTGACGATCTCTAAAGGTCGCGGTTACCAACCGGCGGACGACGGCGCTCCGAAAGATGCTCCGATTGGCGTTATTCCAATCGATGCCATCTACACGCCGATCAAAAATGTTTCCTACAAAGTAGAAAGCACCCGCGTAGGTCAGCGTACCGACTATGAAAAACTGACCATCGACGTAAAAACGGACGGCACCATCCACCCGGAAGAAGCCATTCGCGAAGCGAGCCGGATCCTGATCCAGCACCTGATGTTGATTACCGATGATAATATTACGTTCGACACGCCATCCAATCGCGAAGAGAATGTAGTCGACGAGCACATCCTGCACATGCGCAAACTGCTCAAAACATCGCTGGAAGATCTGGACCTCAGCGTCCGGGCCTACAACTGCCTGAAAGCCGCGAAAATCAATACGCTGGCCGAATTGGTGCGCTACGATACCCACGAGTTGCTGAAATTCCGCAACTTCGGTAAAAAGTCCTTAGTCGAAATCGAGGAACTCCTGCAAGACAAGAGCCTGACGTTCGGTATGGACCTGGCGAAATACAAATTAGACGAAGAGTAATTACTGGTTATCAGTCATTGATAACTTATCCATCACAAGTGTGGTAACCGTCGAGCGCTCCTGAGCAGCCCCGGTGCTTCCACCCGCAAATCAGATACGGGTCACAATGAGACACGGAGATAAAATTAACAACCTTGGTCGCACGGCGGCCCACCGCCGCGCCCTTTTGGCGAATATGGCCATTGCCCTTATCGAGCACAAACGCATTACCACCACGGTTGCTAAAGCGAAAGCCCTGCGTCGTTATGTAGAGCCGCTCATCACTAAATCGAAAGACAACACCACCCACTCGCGCCGTATTGTATTCGGTTACCTGCAAAATAAAGCAGCGATTACCGAACTGTTTGGCCCGATCGCCGCTAAAATTGCGGATCGTCCAGGTGGTTATGTCCGGGTGATTAAATTGGGTTTCCGCGTCGGTGACGGTGCTGAAACGGCGATGATTGAATTCGTAGATTACAACGAAGTCTACAATCCAAATGCCGGTAAAGTTAAAACGACGAAGAAAACCCGTCGTGGTGGCAGTGGTAGCGGCGCAAGCACGGCTAAAAAAGCCGGTGCTCCTCCGGTAGCCGATGAACCAATCGTGATTGAAGAAGTGGTAGAGACCCCAGTGGTAACCGCCGCAGCACCGATCGTGATTGAAGAAGTTGTGGAAACACCGGTGGTAACTGCACCAGCACCCATCGTGATTGAAGAAGTAGTGGAAACACCAGTTGTAGCAGCAGAAGCAGCACCTGAAGTATCTACCCCAGCGCCAGTTGAAGACGCGGTGGCCGATGCGACGGACGAAGCGCCTGCGGCAGAAGAAAAGAAAGACGACGAAGCAGCCTAATTATCGCTGCTTGTATGATATTTCACCCCGGCAACGTATTTTTGCCGGGGTAATTTTGGGGGATTAGCTCAGTTGGTAGAGCGCTTGCATGGCATGCAAGAGGTCAGCGGTTCGAATCCGCTATTCTCCACTTGTAGTTTGAAAAAGGGTCTATGCGCGGAGCATGGACCCTTTTTTGTTTATCTTTTCTTTTTTTGATAGGTGATAAATAGATGGACAATACCAGTTTGAACTATTTGAGTATAAACCGGACGACCATAATCGCTTTGTCAATGGTTTTGGTGGTGTTTTTTATGACCAGTTTCCAATCTTCTGCTTTGATTTCCTGATGAAGAACCAAGGTTTTTGCCTCCCCGATCAGTATACCTGGACCGAATGGACCAAATGTGTCATTTCCCTGTATAAGAGAGACTTCTGCTTCCGATAAATCAGGGAAAGTTAATATAACAATATCCGTAGCCGATATTTTATCGGTTGTCCGTGGTTTACCATTCTTATCAAGTTTGCTATAATAAGGTAAAAAGTCCTGTATGGCAGGAATGACCAGACTGCGATCCGTTGTATTCCCCTGCATCGCCTTGTGCCACTGACTGGGCAAGTCGTGTTGGAGATCAACAATGGCAAATAATCCTTCTTGTTGACCTAGTTCCTCGTTAGCCTTGATGAAATCTAAAACGGTATCATTGGCCGCTTTTTTCAAGCGCTCGCCGCCTTCCGTGGCAGTATAGCGGACGTGAATGACCGCATCGGAGATGGTATCGTAATCGAATTGCCGGAAGGAAGGCAGTTCCAATCGCCATTTGCTGGTCACCCCTGCTCCTTCAAAGGGTAAATAGCGTTCGTCCTTGAAATTGAGTTCGAACATACCGCCGTCATTTTGGGCAGAACTGGCGGCAATGGCACTGATTGGAATGATAAAACTGTTGAAACGCTCGTCTATTTCCTCCGTTTTTTCGAGATAATCATTTGCATTTTTGGCAATAGCCGTATTGCGGAATTTATTTTGCAACAAGCGCAAAGTGGCATTGATGTTCGTGTAAGGACCCGCCACGCAAGGAATGGAGAGTGAAACGGATTTAATCCGACGTTTGAAATGCCCAGGGTAGTCCATATCAAACAAGACTTCGGGCAGTTCAAATTCACATGTGCCCGTTTCTTTTAATTGCAAAACGGCCAGCGGATTGATTTGGCGCAACGAAATATGTTTGGTGATTTCGTAATCATAGCCGCGATTTTCTTGATACGCCGCTTCCAATTGTTTCAAAGCGACGTAGAGTTGTTCCCCGGCCAATAAGCCCTCGCGTCCGGCATCCCAATAGCCGGCCTGGATAAAATTGGAACTGCTCAAACCGCGCTCAAAACGGAAGGTTTTTTCTGCTTTTTTCGCTAAATCAAATGCCAAACTATACACTTGGTGGTACAGGGTTTTGAGACTGCCCCGCATCCAAGTATAAAGTTCCTCGTTGGTGTATTTGTTTTTCAAAAATTCCTCAATCTCTTGGGCATTGTCAATCATGCGTTGCTGATTAGTGATTTCTTGATTCGCCATTGCAATGCGGATTTGCTGCGAAACGATTTGTTTGTCTATTTGCTTGATTTCGTAGCCTGCGGCGTTGGCTTGGAAGATACGGTCTTGGAGGGCACGTTGGAAGTTGCCTTTTTTACCTGCTTGTGCGGATTGAAATGAAAAATCATTCGAAAAAATTTGCAAACCTCTTGCAAGTGCTGAATTCATGGCCCCTAAATTAGAACCACCAAAGCTAATACTTGTGCCACATCCCATAGGTTCTAAGTTGATACTAATATTTGGGAGGCTATTCATCAAACTTGCATATGCTTCAATGAGTCCAACTCCTTTCTGAACAAAAGCAGATAAAGATGCCATATCCATATCCTCTTTCTCAAACTTATTCACTTTTAAACCACCTTCACTAACAGGCATTTCAATCGCATTAGCAATCTCACTAAAATCACCATCTTCACTTGGTACTTTGCCCGTATCTTCACCAATCAACTGCAAATAATATTTCATCCGATGCTCTGGTGTTTTGCGGTTTTGCTGCAAAGATTCTAAAGCCTTGTTCGCTTCCTCCAATTGCTGCTTTTTGATTTCCATTACTAAATTGTGCATCGTGCTTTCGTGTTTGGCGCGAATCAAAGCAATGGTTTCATTGTCTTTTTTCTCAATCGCGGAAAGCATGGCGCCGCCCAATGACTTCAACTCATTGCATAATTCCAAGGCTTTTTGCAGCAGATAATAGAAGCGATAATTCGGCATTGGGGTATTCAGGTCGTTTAAGACCGATGCAATGCTCAAACCTTGTGCCGCAGCATTGACCAATAAAGCGGGGTCAATCGGCGGTTCAAATAAGGGTAGTTTGCGAAATACGCCTTCGATATTCTCACAATGGCGGATTTTGAACAACCTATCGGCGATGGTGTCCCAATAGCCCAACAATTTAGGATTGCTTGGAATACAGAAATATAAGGCCGACGCAGAGCCGTAAATATTGGCTGAACTGCCTTCGGTGTTTGCTTCCGAGGGGACGGTACTTTGACTGCTGTTCGGTGCAATTAAAATCAACTCGTCCACCGCATTGCCGAAAGCGTCCCATTTGTCCAAAAGTGATAAATAGGTTTGCGGTTTGGTTTTGCCACGTTTGGGTATTGTTTGCGGACGCGGTCCTATGATATGACCTGCCAACACATACAATTGCGTGGCTTGATTGATGCTTTCAATCGTATCTTGACGGAATAGGTAATCGCCCCAAGCGATGAGGTTGTCAAGGTATTTCATCACCACCCACTTCATATACGCAACAGGGCGGTCACGGGCGACCAAATGCGGCATAAATGGATGATTGCGCCAATTATTGATAGCCGTATCTGCGATATTGGGCTTTAATCCGCCGAAAATTTTATCTAAAATGTTTTGTGCATCCACCTCTTTAAAAGGCGTAAACTGCCAAAAACGCTTGTCATTTATCCCTTCCGCCATCGGATTGAACACAAAATGATACCATTTCATCGCCTCCTCAAAATGCTGCGATTTACTGAGGGCATCGGCAAGCATCATGGGCGTATGGAAAAACAACTCCCAGTTGTAGAGGGAATAGGGGCGTTTGAGTTCGTTGTAAGAGTGTTTTGAGGAAAGGTCATAACCACCAAACGCATCATCTTTTTGATCGGATTTAATTAATAAATTGTATTTAAAAAGATTTTCTAATTGTCCTGTATTGATTTTGCCGAGTAAAAACCGTGTAAATGAGTGAGAGAAATTTATAGTTGTAATTGTTGGAATATAATCTACTGAAGCAACAGTTTTAAGAGTGCCCGAGCCATTGGGGTCAGGATAAGTGGTAACAGTAGAAATCTTAATAAACTCTGTAAAATCTAATACAGGTGAATTTATATCGCCCACAGATGAAATGATTTTAGGCTGCCAACGGTTGTCTTTAACGACACTCGGAATCAACCCACCTCCGAATTGGACTCCAAGACCAAGAAGGCTTTCTGGGAACTGTTGATTTGAAACACTGATTTGGCTTCCATTAAATTCAAATGCACCTTCAACATCTCCAATAACGAAAATGGCCAATAATGAATCAAGATTACTTGATAAAACAGGCACAAATGAGTAATCTGAAATTATAGGTATTTTTGGAGATGTCAGACTGCTATAAATAGTATCCTTACTCAATTGCTTCTGCGTCCACTTCCCATTCCGATACTCGCTCCACGCCATCTTGATTTCCCAAAACTCAATGGGTTTATTGGCTTCGGGTGAATTATTAGCCATTTGATGAAAATTCATTGATGCATTATTCGGGTTTGGTTTAGTTTTTTTCATAAACTGCGGGAAGAAAATCAACAAACGCCCATTCCAGACGACGGGCGTGAGGTAGCAACCATTGCCAGTTACTTGATGCGTATCGGGGTCTTCTACATCATAACTCGGAATATCCACCTGCATTTTTTCCCAGGCATACCAGTTCATTTCATCTAAAGATAAGTAGCGGTAGTAGAAAAAATAAGGGGCGTTTCGGGTGCGGGCGAAGACGTGAAGTTTATCCCCTTTCTGCCATTTTGCCTCTTGCCGAACATAGGTTTTGTTGTCTTCCTTCGAGTATTTAAAATACTGTTCACTATCAAGAAACAAGCCAATCACCTCCATATTCGCCACCTCATCCACCTTGTAGAGATAGGTTTTCAGGGCATCCTCCACGTTTTGCTTGTTGATGTCTTTTTGCAACAACTCGCTTTCCAGTTCCTTGAAAAATGGGCTTTTATCGTCGCGGAGGTTGCTTTCTATCCAGTTTTCGGGATAGAGGTAGACTTTGCGGTTGGCTTCCCATACGCGGTAGCGTTGCATCCAATCCCAACGGTCGCGGGCCAAAACATCGGGTGCAATGCCGCTGTGTTCTTCTTCCAATCCGAGAAAACAGCGTTGGATGAACAACTGAATAGAAGACAGTCCTTGTTTGATGCGCGAGGTTTCCATACAAGCGTCCATCTGAACGTCGATAAGGAAGTATTCAAATAAGCCATCGGCATCGGTCACACCCCAATCAATGAAGGGCTTTTGCTGCAAAAGATACCCGATAAGGGCATTTTTTTGGTTTTCACGCAATTGGTCGCTGAGGGGTTTGACGACTTCCTCCCAATCCGTTTGTTTGTATTGCGCGCGCAGTGTATTGCGGATGCTATCTGCGTGCTTTCGACATATATTGAAATTGGAAGTAGGCTTTGCCCATTCAAATAACAAGTCGGTGTCTATGCCGACTTTATCGGCGACGGCGACCGCTTTTTGAAGTTTTAACAGGTTTTCTTCATTCTGAAACTTGGTTTTATCCTCTAAATTGAAATGCTTGGCAGCGATGAGTTTTTTAACCTTTTCCACGTTCCAAAGCGTCAAATCGGCTATTTTCTGGCTCAATACGGAGGGATCCTCTTGCGGTTCAAACGTCCATTTCCAAAAATCTAAAATATTGGTTTTGGGCTGCGGCAACGAATTGCGCAAACGGGTGTAAGCGTCTAAGCGCAACCAATAGTCAAGCGTTATTGTATTGACATCCAAACCGTTAAAACTGGGTTTGCGGGCATCAAAATACTGAATTTCATCGGCACTCAAATTGAAACCTACCACGACCATCGCGGCTTTTTTCAAAGCG
>JBBRDQ010000008.1:0-53005 GCA_038203695.1 Chitinophagales bacterium | reverse complement strand
CGGGGCGCATTTTTTCCTGAAAAATTTTGACCAGTCGATCGCCGACTATCGCATGGCCGAAAAACTAAGCGAAGGAGACGGCCAGACAAAAATAAAGAGTTACCTCGCTGTCGCCCTGCGCGACGGCGCGAAATATTACGGCGAACAAAAACAAGACTTGAATACCGCCTTGCGCTACCTCAATGAATCCTGGGAGATTAACCCAACCGATGGCGAAACGGCCCGACTGTTTGGCGTCGCCAATGGCGTGCAAGGCAAACACAGCGACGCGATTATGTGGTTTCAACGCGCGGTCGATACCGATCCCCAAAATGCATCCTTTTTGTTCGATCTCGGCACCGCATACTACGCATCGGGTAATGTCGCCAAGGGCGAAGAATTACGCGCCAAAGCACTGCAAATGAACCCGAAACTGCTCGAAGAACGCGGGAAATAGTTGTGGGTTATTTTTGATTATCTTCACGTAAGTTTATGATTGTCAAATCCTTACTCGCAGATGATGAAATATAACTCATAATCCATAACTTCTTAAAGTAAAGATGAAATGACTGAGTTAATAGTAAAGCCCGATATCAGGGCGCTTACGCTGGGCGATCTGGAACAGACGCTGACCGAGTGGGGGGAACCGCGCTTTCGGGCCAAACAACTTTACGAATGGTTGTGGGGTAAGGGTGCAGCCAGTTTTGAAGCCATGTCCAATCTTTCAAAGGGATTGCGAGCGCGGTTGCAGGAGCATTTTGCTTTTAATGCGCTGCTGGAAGAAAAAGTGCAGCGCAGCAACGACGGCACGATCAAGTCGCGCTGGTTGACACATGACGGACATCGGATTGAGAGTGTGCTGATTCCGGTGCCGGCTGATGATCGTTTTACCGTCTGCGTGAGTACACAGGTCGGCTGTAGTCTGACGTGTAAATTTTGCGCGACCGGCCGCATGGGTCGCAAGCGCAACCTCGAGGCAGCGGAAATATTCGACCAGGTGGTTGGCGTAAATCGTCAGAGCATGGAAACATTCGGCAAGCCATTGACCAATGTAGTGTACATGGGCATGGGCGAGCCGCTGCTAACCTATGCAAACACTATGGAAAGCATCGCGCGGCTGACCGCTCCGGCACCGGAAGGGCTGGGTATGGGTGCGCGCCGCATAACCGTCAGTACGGCCGGCATTGCTAAAATGATCCGCAAACTGGCCGACGACGGTTACCGCAGCAACCTGGCGATCAGTCTGCACGCCGCCGACGATCAAAAGCGCAACGAAATCATGCCCATCAACGAGAGCAACAACCTCGCAGCATTGGTAGAAGCGCTGGAGTATTTTTACCAGAAAACCAAGAATAGAATCTCCTACGAGTACATCGCTTTCGAGCGCTTCAACGATAGCCTCGAAGATGCTGCGCGGCTGGTCCAACTCTGTCGGCGCCGTTTTCCGGTGCGCGTAAATATCATCGAATATAATCCGATCGAAGGTACTACTTTTGAAAAATCAGACGAGAACCGGCTCAATGAGTTTGCCGCTTACCTGGCTCGCGAAGGGGTCACCGTCACCGTGCGCCGCAGTCGGGGCAAGGATATCGACGCCGCCTGCGGACAATTAGCCAATAAGTAATTTAGGCCCAAATAGCATTATTGTTTTAGTAGTGCGATAACTGCCAAATTATAATTGTAAAAGCCGTGTAAAGGATTATCTTTTTGTCCGCTTTTGCTTATTGTTAATTATACACAAACCCGGCCCTAAATTGTAGTTTCATTAAAAAATAGTTAATTTTGCCTCATCAAACGCACGTTTTTCAACTTGACTAATGCTGCAATTGCACTGCATCTCTTCTTTTGCCTTAAATTGTCGGCCCCGACTGACAGGAGATACAGCCGCCCCAATCCGATTCTCCGTACTAATTTCCAGTATATTTTCAGTCAATATCCATTGCACTGCCGTTCCAGCCTTTTGTAGCACAACACGCGAAGTCCGAAAAGCATAACTCATAACTCATAATTCATAACTATATGTCTCTCTCTCGTTTCAATGCGCTCCAGACTATGGAGAATCGCCTCGAGCCGTTTCCGACGGAAATTGGTGTGGCGGAGAATATTGCCTCCTATTTTGGCGAAAACGTCTTCAACGACGAGGCAATGAAGAAATTCTTACCCGAAAAGGCTTATTTGAGCGTGAAAGCCGCTGTCCAAAGCGGGCAGAAACTCAACCGTGAAATTGCCGATGCTGTGGCCGAGGGGATGAAAAAATGGTCGGAAGAAAAAGGCTGCACGCACTTTGCGCACTGGTTCCAACCACTGACCGGTAAGACGGCAGAAAAGCACGACTCTTTCTTTACGCTGACCCACGACGGTCGCGTCATCGAAGAGTTCGCCGGCAGCGCCCTGGTACAACAGGAGCCCGACGGCTCGTCTTTTCCCTCCGGTGGCATGCGCAGTACTTTTGAGGCGCGTGGCTACACGGTCTGGGATCCAAGCAGCCCGGCTTTTATCATGGAAGTAGGCGATGGCAAAACACTGTGCATCCCGACTATTTTTGTGACCTATGGTGGCGAAGCGCAGGACTACAAATTGCCTTTGCTGCGCTCGGAGACGTTTCTGGACAAATCTGCCGTACCAGTTGCGCAGTTGTTCGATGCCAATGTGACTAAAACATCGGCTACTCTCGGCTGGGAGCAGGAATATTTTGTGGTGGACGACGCATTGTTTAATGCCCGTCCCGATCTGGTCATGACCGGCCGCACCTTGCTCGGTCGCCCGGCTGCCAAAGACCAGCAGTTGGAAGACCACTACTTCGGTTCTATTCCGGAGCGTGTGTATGCTTTTATGCGCGACCTGGAGACGGAGAGCCACAAACTCGGTATTCCGGTGCGTACGCGTCACAATGAGGTAGCGCCTTCACAATACGAAGTAGCGCCGATCTTTGAAGAAATCAATGTAGCAGTCGACCACAACCAGTTGCTGATGGACCTGATGGAGCGTGTCGCACGTCGCCACAGCCTGCGCGTGTTGCTGCACGAGAAGCCGTTTGCCGGCATCAATGGTTCCGGTAAACACAATAACTGGAGCATGGGTACGAACACAGGGGTAAATCTGCTTTCGCCGGGCAAAAATCCGGGTACCAACCTGCGCTTCCTGACCTTCTTCGTAAACACGATCGCCGCAGTACACAAATACGCTGACATCCTGCGGGCAAGTATCGCCCATGCCGGCAACGATCACCGGCTGGGTGCCAATGAGGCGCCACCGGCGATCATCAGCGTCTTTATCGGTGAAGCGATGACCAAGCTGCTGGATCAAATCGCGGAAAGCCAGGATACCGGCGGACAGGAAGTAAAACGCGCCCTGGACCTGATCGCTAATCTGCCGAATCTGGAACGCGATAATACCGACCGTAACCGCACTTCACCGTTCGCATTTACGGGTAATAAATTCGAGATCCGCGCCGTAGGCAGCAGCCAGAACTGCGCCGGCCCAATGACCGCTATGAATGCCATGATGGGTTTGCAGTTGGTTGAATTTAAGGCGGATGTGGACAAACTGATGGGTACCGGTGTAGCCCAGGATGAAGCTATTCTGACGGTTTTGAAAGGTTATATCAGCCGTTCTAAATCGGTATGTTTTGAAGGTAACAACTATTCCGACGAGTGGAAAGCCGAAGCCGCAGCGCGCGGGTTGAACAACTTTACCAATACGCCGGAAGCGCTGGATACCTTGGGCGGTACACTGGCTGCTGAATTGTACGGCAAATCGGATGTAATGAGCGCGAAAGAACTCGAAGCATACCATGCGGTACAATTGCACAACTACTGCACGAAACTGAACATCGAAGCCAAGGCATTGGAAGAAATCGTGCATTCGATGGTCATGCCGGCCGTATTGCGCTATCAGACAGAACTGGCCGACAATATTGGTTCGATGCGCGATATCGACATGGACGACGCCAGCAGCTACCAGAAAGATGTGATGAAACGCATGGTTCGTAACATCTCGGAAATCCGGGGCGGTTTGGCTAAATTACACCAGGCGTTCGAACTGGCCCACGAAGCCGCCGATGTACGCGGCGAAGCCGATGTGCTTTGCAACAAAGTGAAACCGCAAATGGAGATTATCCGTACTGCGGTCGACGATCTGGAAGCAATCGTAGACGATCAATACTGGCCATTGGTGAAATACCGCGAACTGTTGTTCGTACGGTAGTTCAACAATACCAGCGATTATAAAAACAGGCGGCATCGGTGAATCCGGTGGCTGCCTGTTTTTAATTTGTTTAGGAGACCACACCATTTTCCTGCTTAAAGGTCTCTATTTCCTGTAAAAATGCCTGCGCCTGGCTAATTTCCTTACCGCCAAAACTATCCAAGAAAACGCGCACCCATTTTTTGTGGGCATTTCTTAAGGATAAACTGCGATAAAGCCAAATCGTCAAAGCGGTAAATAACAGCGGAGGTCCGATTAATAATAACCAATTGCCTTCTTGTAACATATCCGTATTATAAAACCAGGTCGTATAAAAAGGAGTTTGTAGCATCAGGATCCGGCCGGCCTGCAGGGAAGACGCCTGCACAGAAGCCAGTCTCTGTTGTGTGTCGGTGATACTGTCATCGACATCGATCTGCGCAAGCAACACGACATGTTTGAAATAAACAAACGTGCCATAAGCCGTAAAAAGTAGGATCATACCTACGGAGACGCTGAAAAACACGTTTGGGACATGATAAATTAAAAACCCCAAAAACGCCACGAACAGCATCCCGACTACAATGCCAGTAATTTGCGTACGTATAAACGAACTGATTTTTGACTGGGCTTTTTGGGCCTGGATCTTTTCCAGATTTTGTAGGTTCAGCGTGAGCAGACGCTCTAGCTTGACATCGTATGCCTGCCATATTTTCTTTAATTCCAGATCTTCCATGTTAATTCAAGCGTTAGAGCGTTTTAATAATAAAATGACCGTAAAATGTTGGTTTTCAATATTTTAACGGTTGATTGTTTTGAACTTTTGTTTAAGTCTTTCTTTGATGCGGCTGATTTTGGAGGCTACATTCGTCTCCGTAATGCCAACTATTTCAGCGATTTCTTTATACGAGGTTTCTTCTAAATACAGCAGTATCAGCGCCTTGTCGAGGTCCTTCAAGGCATGAATAAACTGTTGTAAAAGTTGGAGATTGGCATCGACTGCATTGGCATCCGATTCATCAGCGATTTCAATTATACCATCCGTAGAGGGCATATCCATGACACGTCGTCTTTTTTCCTTCCGGTAAAAAGAGATCGCTACATTCAACGCGATCCGATACATCCAGGTAGATAATTTGTATTGCTGATTGTACCGGGCGAATGATTTCCAGAGTTGAAAAATGATCTCCTGGACCAGGTCTTTGCGATCCTCCGCATGCTTGCAATACAAGTTAGCCACCTTGTAGATAATCCCTTTGTGCCGGGTAATAAAGGCCAGGAAGGCTTCCTGCTCGTTGCTACTGGTCATTTTGCAGAACTGTTACATCGTTTTGCTTTATTATTCGCCAGTGCGGTCCTAAAATCACAGGTTGCTGGTAATTTTTCTTTTACCCTGCATAAATATTGCCAGAGAAAAGAGCACCGGCACGGCTCACTTACAGTCCCACAAAAAATCGTCGAGCGGGTATTGTTTACCCTGAAATGAAAAGTGCCACCATTCCGTGCGGATACCTTTAAATCCGACGGCTTCCAGCGTTGTACGGAGCAATGCGCGGTTGGCCAGCACCGCTTTGGGCAGATTCATATTGTCGGAATGTGCTTCCGGGCCTAGAAAATCATAGGGAGTACCCATGTCCAGATCATTTCCCTCAGCATCCACAATGGTTAGATCAACCGCCGCGCCCCGCGAGTGCATGGATCCTTTAGCGGGTGGGGTAACATAATCCGCATCCGGTTTTTTATCCCACAAACGCTGCTGGTAGGGGCGTGGCCGGTAACAATCGTGCATTTTCAGGCTCAGTCCTTGCTTTTTCAGCGCTTTCTGTGCGTCGGAGAGCGCACGCGCTACGGCCGGCCGCAGGAGACAGCGCGCACAGTCGTAGATTTTGGCATTCATGAAATTGTTAGTTGTTGCGTAGCGGATATCCATTCGGATACTCGGATCGACCAGCGCGACATCGGCGAAATTGTGCCGGGTCATCTCTTCTTTTCCCTTGGCAGTACGCAACGTAGACAAGGTGCTGCCGGCCAGGGGTGGGGGCGGTTGTATGATCATTTTCTGCGGTGTAGACTGGTCGGTAGCATCTTCCGTCGACGCCTGCATGGCAGCCGTATCGGCCAGTTCCGGCTGTAGCGTGTCAGCCGACTGTTGCGGAGTGGTAGGCTCCACGGGTAGGGCCGGCGGTGGCGTTTCGTTGGCACATGCTGCCAATGTGAGCACAAGCCCTAAAAAAATACAGAATTTGATCATACGATTCAGTTACAGCAGCGGTTTAAGTACTTTCCAGACGTTTTCGGCGACGATTTTTTGTCCGGTTGGATTCGGGTGGATGCCGTCTTCGAGGTTCAGATCCGGAATGCCCCCCACATTTTCCAACAAAAATGGAATAATGGCCGCCTTATTGGTTTTGGCAATATCAGCAAACATATCGCGAAACGCATTGGTATAAGCAGCCCCCAGATTGGGTGGTGCCAGCATACCGGCGATCACAATTTTACAGGAAGGGTATTTTGCCTGGACTTTTTGAACGATGGCCTGGAGGTTTTCCTTGGATTTGGCGACTGGCAAGCCGCGCAAAGCATCGTTTCCACCCAGTTCGAGGACAAAAACATCTACCGGTTGTTGTAATATCCAATCCACACGATGTACGCCGTCCGCAGTGGTTTCGCCGCTCAATCCGGCATTTACACAAGTATAGGCAAGCCCCAGCGAGTCTATCTTTTGCTGGATCAATGCCGGGAAGCCTTGTTCGGGCGACAGTTGATAGGCCGCAGTCAGGCTATTGCCAAAAAAGACGATGTTTTTGCGTGCGGTTGCCGGCGCAGCAGGTGCCGCCGCAACCGGTGTATTGGTCGCAGTTGCGCTGCTTTTGGTATCCGATTGGCAAGCCGCAAAGCCAAGTGCCAATGTCGTGAAAAAGAGTATGTATTTCATGTTAAACAGAATGATGAACGAGCCGTAATTTTTCACGTTTCACTTTTAATTTTTCACTCACTTCCCCGCCGCCAGCCCCACGGTAAACCCGCAGCGCATCATAAAGTTGACAAAACGCTCTTTGCGTTCCCGTAAAAACTTGTCATTGTAAGTATAACCTCCCCTGCGCCAGATATCGTTTCCGACGTCCAATGTATTATAACCGAGACCCAATCCGAGGAACAAATCACCGCCCAGCACGCGTCCTTTACCCATTGTGCCATAGTTCAGCATAAAAATGTACTGTTTGCGGACGGGTTTGAATAGTTGCGGCGTGGTTTGTCCGGATGGTTCGATGACGGTCGCTGAAAATGGTTCCAGGGTGCGTTCGCTATAACCGAAGAGGGGCCCGGCATACGAAGAGCGGCGGCTTTTATTGCCAAATTTAAGCGCAAGATGGGTATAATAACCGTTCCAGTAGTGCACATTCAGCGCATCTCCCCGGTAATCGCCCGTCGTGACGACCTCGCGGTTTTTATTGATTTTCGTATAGGAAAGTTCTACGGTAAATCGGCGGGTGCCGAGGTTGAGCACCCCGCCGTAGTCCCGGTATCTGTTGTAAGTAGTTAGCAGTGGAATTACATATACGCCTGCATACGCCCGAAAACCGCCATTCGAACGATGGGTTTGGCGATCGCGGTCTTTGCGGCATTTGTCGGCTTTGACCTGGGCATTTTTAGCAGCTTCCGTATCGCCAAATTTGGTGTACCGCGTAGCAAGTGTTGTCCAATCGTCACATTGTGAAGGGGTTAGATTGTTCTCAAATAAGCGGGCTGCCTTCAATCCTACCGAAGGTGCGGCATTTCGTTCGGCAAAATCCATGATTTCACGCAATGTGTAGACATCTTTTGGGCTGCTATTTACCACGATTTCGTACGCTTCGGTCGCTTCCGTAGCATAACCGGCGCGAGCCAGGTAACCGGCTGCTTCGCGGTAACTTTCAATTTTGTGCGGCAGATTTGGGTAATCGGTGGCGATGGTTTTGAAATAATTATAACCAACCAGTTCTGGCTGGTATTTGGTGTCCTCGCATACCTTGCGCTCTGCGGTGGTCAGGTTACTGGCGGCCTTCATCATGACAAGTGCAACGGTGGCATCGTCGGCTTTTGTCCGGTGCAATTTAGCGAGCGATTCCAGCAAGTAATCGGACGCCAGCATTTTCTGAAAATTATCGGCGTAGGTATTTTCGGTTACTTTCCGGGAATAACTGGCGGCCTGTTCATACTTGCTTTGCGCGATCAGGTCTTCGGCAATGCTCGTGTACACGACTGCCTGCGCGGGGGCAAAATCTTCGAATTTGATGATGTAGTTGCGTTCATCTATTTGATACCGAAGCGGAAAGAATGCCGGTGTAAAGGCTTCAAATTCGGGCAGGATGGTGCTGTAAATACGCATTGCATCGACTGTTTTACCATGTATCGCCCGTACATACCCGGTATAACGTACAAAATTGGCCCGAAAGTAACGGGCTACCGTACGTGGTTCACCTACCGTATCGTGCATAATGGCGTCGCACAATGCAACGCTTTCCCTGGCCAGGTCGTCGGTAAACTGAATCTCAGTATCACCGATATGATCGGCGTTGCGGACATAATCTTCCAGTCGGGTGTAGTTCTTTAGAAGGCTTTCGGTCTTTTGTGCGATAGAGGTTTGGGCAATGGCAGCTGCCGGTAAAAGCAACCAGCAAAGTACGGTCGTGGGCAACGACAAGACCAGGTGCGGAAAGCGGAAGCGAGGAAATATGTTTTGCATGTGCAGGAAATTTTCATGCAAACATACGCGATGGTTTTATTTTTCTTTCGCCGTCCATTTTGTCGATTGGCAGCGATTGCTTTCTGGTTAATATTTGAGCACCCGATACCCTGAATTTATTTGTGGAACATTATCTTATTTTTTAAACAAAACCTTCTACAATCTGTTACAATCTTTATATTCTGTCAGTACGCTGATTTTCCGCCGACATCGGGTTCGTTTTTACTAAAAATTTTTCTGGTTTAACAGTTTTGAGCCAAGCATCCGCAATAATCACTTAAGGACATGGCGATTTATTCCATCCGTGATCTAGAGAAACTCACGGGCATAAAAGCACATACTATTCGAATATGGGAACAGCGTTACCATCTGATCGAACCGGCACGAACACAGACCAACATCCGGTATTACACAGATGATAATCTCCGGCACTTGTTTAATGTATCGCTTTTAAACCGCCATGGTTACAAAATAAGTCATGTTGCCAACATGCACCCCGAAGAGTTGGTCAAGCGGGTCGCCGAAATTGCCGAAAATCCAGACAGCCAGAATACGCAGATCGATGCCTTGACGCTCGCCATGATCGACCTGGACGAATCGAAATTTGACCGTATTTTTTCGGCCTATGCCTGGGAATATGGATTTGAGCGCACGATGACGCAGTTAATTTATCCGTTTCTGGACAAACTAAATGTGTTGTGGCTGACCGAAAAAGTGCGCCCGGTACACGAAAAATTTATCAGCAATCTGATTCGCCGCAAAATTATGTGCGCGATTGATCAGGTGCCCCCTCTGGCAAATCATGCGGAAGCCAAAAAATTCCTGTTGTATACGCCAGAAGGCGAAAGCCAGGAATTGACCCTGCTTTTTATGCACCTTATGTTGCGTCAGCACCAGCAGAAAGTAGTTTATCTCGGTGCGAATACGGCGCTTAATGAACTTAAGGACGCCTGTCATTCCCTCCAGCCCGATTTCGTGTTTAGCATTTTGCAGGAACCGCTTAGCCGCCAGAGTATCCAGGGTTATATCAACAATGCCGCCGAATCTATCCAAAACGGCCGCCTGCTTTTGACGGGCGCACAGCTATTTGTCAATAATCTGGCCATGCCGCACAATGTGCAAGTGCTGAACGGGTTGCCCGACACGTTGAAATTTCTCCAGGAATTGCAGATCCCATCGGAAGAGACCACCCCTAAAATTAACTGATTGCGCTTTTTTAATTTTTAGGATGCTACGCAGGGTTTTCGCAAAACGCCAGCGCCCTGCGTTCCGACCAGGTAAAATCAGCGTCATTTCGGGTCAGAAATCCGCAATGACCGCCGCCTTCCGGCAGTTCCAGGTGAAAAAAAGCATGGTTGCGGGCAATGTCGACCGGGAAACAGGCCGGGGTGAGAATCGGATCGTTTTGCGCGCTCACCAACAAGGTAGGGATGCGAATGCCGGCAATAAAATTTTTCGCCGAAGCCTGCCGGTGGAAATCGTCCGCATTTTGAAAACCGCAGATCCGCGCACTGAAATGCTCGTCAAAGTCGCGCCAACGCCGCACCTCTTTTAATTTTGTCAAATCCAGCGTGCCGGGAAATGCGGCGGCTTTTTGGTGCATTTTATGGGATAAAGCGCTTAAAAAACGTTTTTTATAGATGAAATTATCCCAGCGGTCCAGCACATCGGCACCCGCCGCAATATCGCAGGGTGCTGAAAAAGCGACTGCAGCCTTCAATTGCACCGGCACTTGGTCGCCTAATGTACCCGCATATTTTAACGTAATGTTGCCGCCCATGCTGTAGCCCACCAACGCTATCGTGTCATAATCACCCGTTTGCAGCGCATGTTGTACGACGGTACTGATATCTTCGGTGTCGCCGTGATGGTACATGCGAAAGGCGCGGTTCATTTCACCGGAACAGGAGCGGCAATTCCAGGCGAGGGCATCCCAGCCATGCTGGTTAAATAATTTAGCAGTACCGCGGATGTAATGACGGCTGGAGTCGCCTTCGAGGCCGTGCGTAAGGATCACCAGGCGTTTGTTGCCCCGGCGCACCCAGTCCAAATCCAGAAAGTCGCCGTCGCAGGTAGTGATTCTTTCGCGGGTGTAGTGCATCCCGGAAACGCGGCGCTGAATGCCGGGAACCAGGGTTTGTAAATGACCATTCCATTGCCAGAATGGTGCGCCTGGAAAGGACGAATGTTCAATGAGCATAGCGCTCCTTAAATGTATTTCGTTTGATTCTGGTCGGTCACAATATCCTTTAATTCTTTCAAATAGGCATATTGCTCGGGCATAACGCGTTTAAAAGCGTCTTTTACCGCGACAAAAGCCCCCTTTTCCATATCGGGCAACAGACTTTTGATACGTTGTTTGGCCTTTTCTTTCGCTACACGGTAGTCTTCATACATCAGCGCGCGCAGGGAAGGTAATTCATGCCAATCGGCTTCGATCGCCACCGTTTTACGCGCCGGATCGGTCGTAAGCGGATCAAGTTCGATAAAATTCGTCAGTCGCTCCGGGGCATTTTCATCGCCGGTTGGAGTCTGCCAGAGGGCGTTTGCCGGGTCGTTGGCCGCAGCGTCGTGATGGGGTAAAAACACTTCCAGACCCGTGTCGCGCACACGATAAATAATTATATCTACTGGTTCATTTACTGGCATACAAAAGACCTCAAATTGAAATGATATCGGCAACATAACGAGCGTTGCGCCGAAAGGTTCGACTTAAACACACTTGTTCTTGCGCAAAGAACGCAATTTTTTCACAATCCCGGCTGTATCTAAATCCGAATTGTCTTAATGACCGGTTTTGCTGGTTCTTTTGTAGCGGCCGGTGGCGGCGTTTTTTTAGGTGGATTGATGCTGGAACCGGATGGCTCTTCCTCGCGCAGCCGTTCTTCGGGCAATAATTCAGCATCGCTGCGGTTGCCATCGTCAAAACGCGATTCCGGACTGGTGGAGGGAGCCGACGGACTAAATCCAAAAAATTCCTGGAGCATTTTATCCATGTTGCCAAAACCGCCCTGCATGATACTATCGCTGCCAAACGGCGAAAAATGGAAAAAACTACTGCCGCTGCCGTCGCCAATGATCGCGGTGTCGAAATGGAAGTAATACGAAGAACCACCTTCTTGTGGGGTATCTATGTTATCGAAGGCGCGCTGCATATCCTGCATCAATCGCCGCTGCATATCGGCCATTTCACGCTGCAAATCGGCTAGTGAGGGCCGTGTTTGTGCATTGGCCTGCTGAGCGCCCAGGAATAAGGCACCCAACAAAAAGAGACTTGTTATGACTTTTTTCATCTTGTGAGCAGTTTATTTTTGGTGAAACACAAAAATAGCGCATCGGGTTTTTTCTGAAAAAATAACGCGCTGTGATTAACATGTTTTTGACAAATACAACGCTTACCCTTTCTTAAAGGCGGCTTCCATGCCCGGCTTAATACTGAATTTGGGCACGCCTAAGGCGCTGGTTTTAACAATTATGAAGTCGGGCGTAATGAATTCACCCGGCGTGATACGTTTGCCCAGTTCCGCGTGTTTCTGGATAAATTCGGTCGGATCGGTGCCCGTATGTTCACTCAGTGTTTCGGTAAAGACATCAAAATTCTGTTGCAGGTCGCAATCCTTACGCTGACAGTATTCGAGCAATTCCAGCATGAAATTCTGCAACGTCTCTTCGTTTTTGCTTTTTTGGCGGATCGCCAGATCGAAGTACAGCGCAATGATGAAACCCCGGTGATAGGGGACTTCTTCGTACGCCTGATTGGTGTAATAAGCAGCCTCCATTTTTTGGTTGGATACTTCGCTGTTCGGATCGGCATGATGCGCCTTGATGAAATCCTCATTGAGTTCGGTCATGAACTGCTGGTCGGTAATGAAACCCGATTTCCAGCGATTGCGCAACGCATAATATTCGGTAAACCCTTCTGCCAGCCAGCGCAGTCCCGGCTTCGTATCGTCGAAACCAATCCGGATTTTACCGCCAATCCAGTCGTGGGTCATTTCATGGTTGAAAAGCGACACCAGCGGATCAAGCGGACAATCCTGCGCGGAATAAACTACGAACGACTGAAACATACCATAGCCAAGACAGCGGCCTGTCCGACCCATACCGACTACATGTCCGCTGGTCAACACAAACGGGATCATCGTGACCGAGTAATACGGAATATCGGTATCTTCCCAAGTCGTGCGCTGCGATTCAACCGTTTTTTGAATGGCGTTAAATAAGGTTTCATCGGTAAAGGGCCACGTACCACGGATCGCAAAAAAAAGCGGTTTGCCGAGTGCCGTCCCTTTTAAAATGCGAAAATCGCCGGCCACCCACATGGTAGTCGTCCAGTCGCGGTCAAGGCTTTTGAACTGCTGGGTCGTTTCTCCGCTATTGATGCTATTCTGAATTTTCCAGCCTTTAGGAAGATCGGTCCAGTTTACGGTTACATCAAAACTCTGGTAGTGACGCGGTACCAGAAACAAACATTCGCCCGGAACATGCAGATAATCTTGCAGGATAATGGGGGTGCAGGAAGTTTCTACCGTCACCTGTTCGCCGGGAAAGTTTTGAATGACCTGATAGGTCAGTTTGATCGGCGCGCCTGTTCCTTTTTTATTGCTCACCACGATGATATTGATGGCATCCTGTTTGAGCGCGCGGCCGCCTTCCGCCTTGAAATTGCGGAAACAGTTTTGCAGGTCGTGCGACCAGTTGATCTGCTGCGGCAAGGCAAATCGCGTCGTATCGGAGCGCGAAGGAATAAAAGTAAGGGTGACTTCCAGTTTCAATTTGCCGCCGGTTTTGGCCGGTTGGGTTGAAATATCGTACTGCAACGTTTGGGCAGAAAGCGGGAACTGTGCTACAATCGCACAGAAAAGCAGGGTAAAATGGGTAAGCAGACGCATGGAAAGGGGGAAAATGAAAAGTGATGGGTTGACTGATTTATTGGTAATTAATTGGTTCGCAATTCGACATCATCAAACTTGCCAAAGATCGAAAATATTGGAAAATCTATTGCCGTTTTTCGCAGAAAAATTCAACGGATTCATCAATTACCAATAAACCAGTCACGCGCTCCTCAAAACTCCAGTCGCCAACTCAAATTTGGGATCAGCCCCAGTTGGTATTTTGTCGCTATTTTTTTGGTGAAAGGTTCCCAGTAATAATAAGCCACATTTTTCTGCATCGTCACATTTTGGAAATCCATCGCGAAGGTGCTGTTGCGACGATCGCCGAGGTTTTTCTTCCAATACACCCGCAGGTCTATGCGGAAGTAATCGGGCAATTGTTCGGAAAACCCGTTCGATGGATTATAATAAGTTTGTGGAACAAGAAACCCGTTCGAAATCAATGGATCGACGGGCTCGGCACGTAATCCACCGGTCCACACGGCCCGGCCATTAATGCCGAAAAAACGGGTTTTCTCGCCTGTTTTCTCACGCCGCCATTCGCGGCCGCCGACGATATTAAGCAGGTGATTGGTATTCCAGCGGGTGGCCCGCCAGCTTCGGTCGCTGGTTTTTACTTTGGAGTCAAATAAAGAAGCATTGGCCATCATAAACCATCCGTTGCGCAAATAGCGCTCGATGGTGATCTCGATGCCTTGATTAAGTCCTTCGCCGGCATTTTCCAGGTTGATATAACCCTGATTTTCGGCATAGTTGAGCAGCGCAAACGCACGCAACGGATCAAAGTTGGCCGCTCCGATCGGCAGATCAAACAATTGCTGCCGGTACAATTCGGTTTTCAACACCCAATCGGCGCTGAATTGGAACGTGTGGCGGATGCCGAAATGTGTGGCGCGGGAATAACCCGGCTGCCGGCCGCTTGAATCGCGTGGCAATACACGATAGGCCCACAACGGCTGCATCTGCGCATGCTGGCTAACTGCGACGGTAATGCGCTGTTTGTCCGTAAGTTGTTGGGTAAGTGAAAGGCTGGGTGAAAAAGCGCCGGCATCTTTCGTGACCGACAACCACGCGTAGTTTACGCCGGCAGAAATGCTGGTTTTTTCGGAGCGGCTTTTCCAGTCGAAACGGAGCCAGGCCCAACTATTCACGGTTTCAAAATGAGTCGTTTGCGACAGGATTTGTACGTTGTTGAAGGCGTACTCGCTCGCAGTTTTGTAGGTGATATTGGCTACGTTAGTGCCCAGGTTCATCCGCATACGCTCTGTAAAATTGTGCTGCAACGACAAAGAACCGGAAGCGCGCGTTTCGGTCGCATCGTTGCCGTTCGACAAGGGGATAAGTCCTATGTTGGTGGTTTGCAGGCCTTCAGATAAATGTTGGTTTTTTTGTTCTGAAATGATAAAAACGGGTTTTAGCCAGGTTTTAGCGCCGACTTTTATTAAACCGTTTACGCCATTGATGGCTGTTTTCGAGGTAAACGTAATGTCGAAATTATCCTTATTGCGGGCTACATCGGCGGAATCCTTGCGGGTAAACAGGTTTTCGCTGCGGCCGAACATGCCAAATATGCCCCAGCCACCGCCGCGTTTGCCGGGCACATTGACATGGTACGAAAGATCCTGAAAGTTGATTTGCTCGTCGCCAAATGAAACGCCCAACTGACCCAGCAGACCCACCGTCGAATAGCGGTAGTTGACCAGATAGGACGGCGCATTGGGCTTTTTGCTAAACGGCCCTTCCGCGGCTACGTCCAGTCCGATGAGTCCGACCTGGGCAGTGAATTCAGGTCGTTTATTGTTGCCCGGTCGCAGGTTCATATCCATGACGCCGCCCAGCGCATCGCCCATTTGTGCCGGGTAATTTCCAGTGATCAAAGCAGAATTGTCGAGCAATTGTGCTGAAAAAAGCAAGACCCCGCCACTCGCGCCCGCTGGCAAATCACTGAACGTGCCGGCATTGGGCAAGTGGTTGGGATTCACGACATCCACACCGCCGATGCGCCAGCGCACCGCATTGGGATTGTTGCCGCGAATGGTCATGCCATTAATGCCATCGTCGGTTTGCGTTACGCCGGGATAGGCGGCAGCCAGTCGGCCCGGGTCGAAATACATAGATGGATACCGCAGCGTCTGGTCGCGCGACAGCGGGATTTCTCCTAAAGGCTGGATGGCGCGACGATTCAGGTTGTTGGCTGTAATCGTAATTTCAGGAAGTTTGGTACTGGCGCGTCGCAAGGCTACATCCACTACTTTCTGTTTGCCGGCCGACACGTTTAACTCCACAATATATTGAGCATCAAAACCTTCTGCGGTTATTTCACAGCGAAAATAACCGGGCTTGAGGCTGCTTAATTCATATTCTCCAGCCGGGTTTGTAGCGGTAGTGCGGTATAAATAAGCCGAGTCGCTGGTGCCATACCAGGCTGTAACGCCCGCGTTCGCGATGGGCGAGCCCGTGTCGGCATCGCGCACAGTACCCCGCAGGGTTTGCGCGGACAATAAGCCGGTGCAACAAAACAGCAGGCCGAGCAGGGCTGCCTGCATGAAGGACTTTGGGGCAAATGCGGTAATAATCAGGTGGATTGACGTGGGAATCGGGTTGGAATTAACAAGGGGGTTGAGCGAAATTGTATGTACCTTCATGGGCGAATAAGTGGTGTTTGTAGAATCAAACATTGTGCTGCGAATATACCGCTTGCTTTTGGACTTATTTCCACCAAACCTTTGCAACATCAAATCAAACTTAAAACGTCATCTTTTATGCCACCATTTCTCATCTTATTGATCATTGTAATCGGCGTCGCTGTGATGTCGCTGGTTACTGTTCAACAGGGGACAGTCGCTGTTACGACGATTTTCGGCAAGTACAACCGCGCACTATCGCCGGGCTTGAATTTCCGAATTCCATTTATCGAAGCCATTTTCAAGCGTATTTCTATCCAGAACCGCGCCGTAGAAATCACGTTTCAGGCAGTGACTATCGACCAGGCGAATGTACATTTTACCTCGTTGCTGCTGTTTGCGGTAATGGATAGCCAAGAGGAAACTATTAAAAAAGTGGCCTTTCGATTCTCGACGGAGCGCGAATTCATGGCTACCCTTTCGCGTACGGTGGAGGGTAGTATCCGGGCATTCGTAGCAACCAAAAAGCAACAGGAAATCCTGAGTCTGCGCCGTGAAATTACCGAAGCTGTAAAGATCAACGTCGACCACATGCTGGAAGACTGGGGTTTTCACCTGCTTGATTTGCAAATCAACGATATCACCTTCGACGAAGAAGTAATGCGCTCGATGTCGAAAATCGTAGCGGCCAACAACCTGAAAGCCGCTGCGGAAAACGAAGGTCAGGCATTGTTGATCACCAAAACCAAAGCGGCGGAAGCCGAAGGTAATGCGATCAAGATCAGTGCGGAAGCCGAGCGCGAAGCCGCTAAAATGCGCGGCCAGGCCGTCGCTTTATTCCGCGAGGAAGTAGCCCGGGGGATGAGTCAGGCGGCCCGTGAAATGCGCGACGCCAATCTGGATACCTCGGTCATTTTGTTCTCCATGTGGACCGAAGCGATTAAAAACTTTACGGAACACGGCAAGGGCAACGTTATTTTCCTCGACGGCTCGGTAGACGGGATGCAAAAAACGATGCGGGAAATGATGGCACTGAGCGCCATGGACCATTCGGCAAAACAACCGCCGCCGGTCAGGTAGAAAAACTTTAGAAGATAAAACAAAAAAGCACCGCGTTTGACTAAACACGGTGCTTTTTTGTTCCATTAATCCCACACATACCGTTCGTCAAATGCTACGCTGTATTTGTGTAAAAACAGGCGAAACTCCCGCTTAAAATCGCGTTTGCGATGGTGCTCCGCCTGATTTTCAATATACCGTGTTACCTTATCGACTTGAAAAGGGTTTACCGAAAATGCACCGTAACCATCCTGCCAGTAAAAGTTAGCATAGGCCGTTCCCTGGGTTTTTGCCCATTTTGACGAGCGTTTTTTGATCTCTTCCAGCAAATCCATCAGCGCTATTTTTCGCGACAGGATGCATAAAACGTGAACATGGTCATCGTGGCCGCCTACTCGGACGGGGTTGCATTCCAATGCCTGGCATACGCCTCCCAAATAAGCGAAAAGGGCCGGTTTGAGCGCGTCATCAATGAAAGGCTGGCGATGTTTGGTGCTGAATACGATATGCACGTACACCTTGGTTAAAGATTGTGGCATGATATAGAGGATTTAGATAATGATGTCGATATGGCGTTGCCATACGGTAATGATTTCGCCCCGTTGGGGCTATATAAATGATAGCCTCAACGGGGCGAAATCATCAGAATAGGGCACCACGTTGCCATACGGTAATGATTTCGCCCCGTTGAGGCTATATAAAGGATAGCCCCAACGGGGCGAAATCATCAGAATAGGGCACCACGCCCTATAAATTCGTGATAAATTCGGTACAAATTATGGTAATGTTCCCCATTATTCCAACACCGCAATATTTTTGCAACACAAATTGCCAATACCGACCACAGCCCCCACATCCACGACAGCGTGTTTTGTTTCGATGCGCATAATTTTATCGCAATCTTCGAGATCAAACGTAATGCGATACCCCGACAGGCGTTCAAGGATTTTGATGGTCATCTCGATCACCTCTGCCGGATGTTGAAGGTCCGTTTTGAAAACTTCGACGGTCATAAAATGTAACGGGCGTTTAAAAATACGGTCATAAAAGATGGCTGTCAAGGGAATGGGACTTATTCTTATTCCTGCGGAAATTTAGCGATGTCCATATATAAGATTTCCCACTGGTGGCCGTCCAGGTCGGCAAAACTGTGCTGGTACATCCAGTCGTGGTCTTGTGGCTCAGCATATTTAGTGGCACCTGCCTGCATGGCTTTTTCCACTAAATCTACTACTTCTTCCCGACTTTCCGCGTCCAGCGCGATCAGCACTTCGGTAGTTTTGTGGGCGTCGGCGATTTCTTTTTTGGTAAAATCCCTAAACCGTTCTTCGGTCAAAAGCATCGCGAAAATATTTTCTCCGACGATCATGCACGTGGCCTTGTCATCAGTGAATTGCGGGTTGAACGTATAGCCCATGTGCGTGAAAAATGCAATAGATTTTTGCAGGTCTTTAACGGGCAGGTTGACGAAAATTTTGGTTGCCATTGTTTTGAATGATGAAAGTTGAAAGATAAATGATGAATTCAGGTAAAGACATGCGCAGTAAAATCTGAGGCTTTGACGGCACTACCTTTTCCGTGTCGCTCATGCCAGTGCAGTAGGGTTTAATTTGTGGTAATACCAGTAGGATATCAGCAATACCGCTAGCACAATAACCGGCGCAAAAGATTCGCCATTCAGGCCTTTGACGGCCCAGTTGCTGACAAAAGCGGAGATTAATTCGAAGGTAAAACCGGCGTATGCCCACTCTTTTACCCGTCCGGGAATTTGCGGAATTAACAACACCAGCGCACCCGCTACTTTGAAAACAGTGAGCAGCACGCCAAAATATTCCGGATAACCCAGGCTGCGAATGCCTTCTTTGGCCATTTCTGTCTGGGAAGTGAGCGCCGGCATAACGCCTTCGAATAAAAAAAAGAGAATGGTGGTGGTCCAGTAAATGATTTTTGAATTTTTCATCGTGGAAAAATGTTTAAAATTGGTTTACGATTGTTGTTGTGACTTGTCAAAATTCAGTATCCAGTGATGGCCAAACTTATCGGTGAAATCACCCATCAGGGCACCGTAAAAAGTGTCTTCCAGCGGATGTGTTACCTGGCCGCCGGCAGATAATTTTTCGTAACAATATCTGATTTCTGCCTCGCTGCTACAACCCAGCATCAAAGAAATTGCATTTCCAACTTGCAATCCGGATTCCGGCACCATATCGGACGCCATCAATGCCAATCCATCTTTAGCCAGGCTCGCATGCAAAATATACCCTTTGATCGAATCGGGCATCTGGTCGGACAACGGCGTCTCTCCGATGGTTTGCAGCGTTAATTCACCGCCCAGACATTCCTGATAAAAAGTCATGGCTTCTCGGCAATTTCCATTGAAAGTCAAATACGCAATGATTTGTGTCATAAAAGGTCGATTTATTATACTGCAAAGATGCAGGTGCGCCAATATTTGATGGGAGAGGGAAAAACGACAGATTCAGGGTTGTTTGCGACAAACTTTTTGTTTTATCTTTGCTGCATGAAAACTATCTACATCCTAGTCCCCGAAACCGCAGTCATGGAAGGCGTTGCCGACCCCCGTTATATGTTCACCGTGGTCAACCAGATCCTGGAATCTGCCGGCAAACCCGCAGCGTTCAAAGTAGAACTGGTCGGGCAAACCAAAGAGGTGCGGCTGCACGACGGCCTGTTTTCTATTTTTCCGGATAAACTGCTGGAGGAGGCCCGGCACGCCGATATTATTTTCGTGCCGCCGCCGAGTGGCAACATGCAATCGGCGGTGGAACGCAACCGGGATTTTGGCCCCTGGCTGCTCGAACAGCGCGAGCGCGGTGCTGAAATCGCCTCGCTCTGTGTCGGCGCCTTTTTGCTGGCGTCTACCGGCCTGCTCGCCGGCCGCCAGTGCTCTACCCACTGGGCTTTTGCCAATGAGTTTCGCAATATGTACCCCGACGTAGAACTGGTCGACGGTGCCATTATTACCGACGACCAGGGACTCTACTCCAGCGGCGGCGGCAATTCTTACTGGAATCTGCTGCTCTACCTGGTGGAAAAATACGTCAACCGCGAAACCGCAATACTGGCCTCCAAATTTTTTGCCATCGACATCGACCGCAACAGCCAGTCGGCTTTCGCTTTATTTCAAGGGCAAAAAGACCACAACGATGCCGAGATCAAACAGGCCCAGGAATTTATCGAACAGCATTTTCAGGAAAAAATAACGGTCGAACAACTGGCCGACGGGGTAGCCATCGGCCGGCGCAGTTTCGAGCGGCGCTTCAAAAAAGTCACCAATAATACGGTGTTGGAATACATCCAGCGCGTGCGGATCGAGTCGGCCAAGCGCAGTTTTGAGTCGAGCCGCCGGAATATTACCGAGGTGATGTACGACGTAGGCTACACGGATACCAAGGCGTTTCGTGATGTGTTTAAAAAGATCACCGGTCTGACGCCGGTGGAGTACAGGAACAAGTATAATAAGCAGGGGTAGATAATCACACATTCAACCAATACACCACCTTCAGTACAACTGCCTTATTTTTCGGCGAAAAGAACCGCACCGGCGAATTCGGGATCTGCTGCGCAAACGAATTGTCCGTGTACACAAAATACACATCCGACACCGGCGCAAAACGCCATTGCAGCCGGGCATTGATGTTGAAGTTGTTAGACTGGGTATTATACTGGAAAAAGGCGCTGGCAAAAAGATTGCGCGTAAACGACAGCTCCGCCCGTGGCCCGATTAGCCACAGATCGGCCGAGGCATAGGGTTGGGGCAGCGTGATCTTATTATAACTGCACGCCAGCGCAAACGTGCCGATGGGCTGCCAGCGGTAACTTAATTCGCCGTCGAAATTGTAAAGCAGGCCGTTGAAAAACTGCATTGCAGTGCCGCTCACCGAGCCTTGTATATTATACGAAGTGCCGCTGTAATAATCCGCGCTGATACCAGAATAGGTATAGCCACGCAGACCGGGCAGCGGCAGCGTACCCGGTTTATCCAGATTGGTCGGGTCAAAATCCTCGAATAAATAGGTGTAGTTATTGAACAGGCTGAGGGAGTAACCCGCCTGACTTTTGGTCGTTATCTCGAAATCGAGCGAGACCGCCCGGTCCAGTTCCTGCCAGTCCAATGCGTAAGTAAGGTCGCCATTCAGGCCAATGCCAATGGTGTTGAAATAAGGATGTTGTGGGTAAAACGTCCAGCCGATGCCCGGGTACATATTTTGTACGCCATTACGTGGCACAAAACCCGCTTCGGCGGTGTAAGCGCTGTCGATCAGCACGTGCCCAAAGCGCGCATTGAAATGACGGTCGTTGTAGCCCAGGAAACTGCCGAAGGTATTGCCGCTTTGACTGGCATCGGGCGAGAAGGAATGATGGTAGTAACATTCTCCTTCCCAGCGGTTGTCTTGCGAATACAGGTTATATTCCAATCCGGCCATACGGTTCCACGATTCCCAGCCTTGCTGTTGCGGTTCGTTGAGTTTAGCCAGAAAATTCTCTTTGCTCACCAGGATAGCGCTGATGGCGCTGCGACTAAACACTTTACGCTGTACTGTTGCAACGGTGAAATTGGCACCCGGTTGTGCACGGGCACTGTCCCAGAGTACCCGATCAGTTTGCATGTTGAGCAACCCGACGCGCCAGTTATCATTGAGTTTGCCACTCAGGCGTGCCCCGGCGAGGATGGGTACCGTCTGGTTGTTGCCGGTGATCGGATTATAGGCCAGTCCGATGCGCCGCGAGAAAAACGGCCGCGTATCTGGAAAGCCGAACGTGGCGAACAAGTCGCGGTTTTCCAGAAAAAACTGCCTTCTTTCCGGAAAAAATAACTCGAAACGGCTTAAATTGGGCACCTGCCGGTCGACTTCCACCTGCGAAAAATCAGGATTGATGGTCAGGTCCAGATTCAGCGACGACGAGACGGCAATTTTCGCATCGCCGCCGATATTACCCGTCCATTTATCAGGGCGGTTGGTAATATCCAGGGCAGCATTGCGGCGATAATCGACCGCGTAACTGGTAGTTACATACGGAATGACGGCCACATTTACGCCGGGTTTGGGCGGCGGCGTATCCCAGATAAGCGTGCCGGTAAAGGCCAGGTTATTGGTCGCAAACTGCTGCGGGACCGGTTTCCAGGCGCTTACTTCCCAGGGTTTTAGTCGGGTGCGGATAAAATTGGTATGCCAGGAATTTTCGCCCGGAGCGACCGAATAGCGCAGTGTTTTAAACGGAATCGCCATTTCTACCGTCCAGCGGTCGGCATAGTTTTGCACGGCCGAAAGCCATTTATTATCCCATTCAAAGGAAAGATTAGCCCCGTTGTCGATGAGTGCTTCGCGCTGTACATTCAGCGGATTTACGCAAAAAGCGAATCCGTTCAGGCCGTCCTTGGAAGGATCGAGCAGGATATTGATAACGTCGCTGGTGCCAGGCCCGAAATCGCGTTTCAGGCTTTGGATGGTATAGTCAGCCCGCGGTTGCCAGCAGGTGATGGCGACGTACAGATTGCGGTCGTCGAATGCAAAACGCACCGTCGTCTGGGCAGTCGCCTGTCCGGTATCGACCGGAGAGGCGCACTGAAAATCTTTAGCGATAGTGGCCGTTTCCCAGATCGGTTCATCAAAGAGGCCGTCCAGTTTAACCGGTCCGCTGGTTTTGGCAATGTGCATTACATATTCACGCGGGTCCGGTTGGGAGGAGGCTGTTTGCGCCTGCGCGAAAAACGGTAGTAAAATAGCGAATAAAACGGGGAGTACTTGTTTCACAAAAACGCTGATAGTCAAAGAGTTGAATAAATAACCGGTGCAAATGCCCAAAAAGCCTGCAAAGATAATTTGTTGCCCGAATTTTCAGAAAAACACAGCCCTATTTACGACGTATACCACAAATAGAGCAGCGAACGTCCGTTCTCAATGATGTGCGTTTAGAACGCATAATCCATTGTGCCTAACTTCGCTGGCTGCCGTGTAACAAAAAGTTATCACCTTTGTCCACTAAATCACCCAGTTATGCCTATTCTTATCACCGGCGCCAACGGCCAGGTCGGACAGTGTTTTCAGCAATTGGCGGCGCAGCACAGCCCAGGAAAGTTCCTGTTTACCGATGCCGCCAGTCTGGATATTACCGATAAAAAAGCGGTGCAGCGATTTTTTAAAGACCATAAAAATATCAGTTGGTGTGTCAACTGCGCGGCCTACACCGCCGTAGACAAGGCCGAAAGTGAACCTAAAAAAGCGCGGCAGGTCAATGTCGATGGTGCCAGAAACCTGGCGCTTGCCTGTGCCGCGCAAGGCATTGTGCTGATCCAGTTGAGTACCGATTATGTGTACCACAACCGGCAGAATACGCCGTTTCGGGAAGGCGATCCCACCAGTCCCAAGAGCGTATATGCGCGTACCAAACTCAACGGCGAGCGCTCGGCGCTGCGCGCGAACCCGCTCACAATGGTGATCCGAACTTCGTGGGTGTATTCGGCTTTCGGGGCCAACTTCGTAAAAACCATGCTGCGCCTGGGCAATGAGCGCCCGGCATTGCGGATTGTTTTCGACCAGATCGGTACGCCGACGTACGCGCCTGACCTGGCTGAAACGATTCTGCATATTATTGAACAGGTTGAAAAAGAGACAATTGCCAAAGCCGATGTAGCCGGTATCTGGCATTACTCCAATGAAGGCGTGACCAGTTGGTACGACTTTGCGCAGGCCATTTTCAATCTGCAAAGAATCCCCTGCGCAGTTTATCCCATTCATACGTCGGAATATCCAACCCCGGCAACCCGACCTCCGTTTAGCGTTTTAGACAAAGCAAAAATCAAGGCGGTGTTCGGGCTGGAAATTCCGCATTGGCGGACGAGTCTGGAACGGTGTTTAATGGAATTGGAAAAGCAGGCGTAGGTTTTTTCCGGACAGAATTTTGTATACACGTCGGGTTAATAGGCGTACTTTTGTGGCCTGAAATAAAAAATTAAGGACACCACCACGTTCATGCAACAGCCCGCGCCATACCAGCCACACCATAAAATACGCCTTGTCACTGCCGCCAGTTTGTTCGACGGCCACGATGCGGCAATCAATATTATGCGCCGCATCCTACAATCGAGCGGTGCGGAAATTATCCACCTCGGCCACAATCGTTCCGTGCAGGAAATTGTGGACTGCGCCATTCAGGAAGACGTGCAGGGCATTGCGCTCACGTCGTACCAGGGCGGCCACACAGAGTACCTGAAATATATGTTCGACCTGCTCAAAGCACGCGGTGCCGGACATATCAAGATCTTCGGCGGCGGTGGCGGCACCATTTTGCCTTCGGAAATTGCTGAATTACAAGCCTACGGCATTACCCGTATTTACCATCCCGACGACGGACGACGCATGGGTCTGCAAGGCATGATCAATGATGTGCTGGAAAAATGTGATTTCCCGATCGGTTTTTCTGTGAACGGTGAGTTGAAAAAAATTGGCCTGCCCGAATTGTCCGAAAGTACGTTTTCAGCCATTGCCCGCCTTATTTCGGTGGCGGAAAACGACCCCGAATTGTACGAAAAAGAAGTGCGTCCGAAACTTCAGTCCTTGCATCCGTCTACTAAACCGTCTCCCATCCTCGGCATTACCGGCACTGGCGGCTCGGGTAAATCCAGCATGGTCGACGAACTGGTGCGGCGGTTTCTGCTTGATTTTCCGACCAAAAAGATCGCGATCGTCTCGGTCGATCCTTCCAAACGCAAAACTGGCGGCGCTTTACTGGGTGACCGCATCCGCATGAACGCGATCAATTCGCCGCGTGTGTATATGCGTTCGTTAGCGACCCGGCAAAGCAATCTGGCATTGTCGAAATACGTCCATGCTGCAGTTGACATCCTCAAAGCCGCACATTTCGACCTGATTATCCTTGAAACCAGCGGTATTGGCCAGTCCGACACCGAAATTGTGGACCACAGCGATCTGTCCCTGTACGTGATGACCCCGGAATTTGGCGCCGCCACCCAACTCGAAAAGATCGATATGCTGGACTTCGCCGATGTTATTGCCCTCAATAAATTTGACAAACGCGGTGCCCTGGACGCCCTGCGCGATGTGCGCAAACAAGTGCAGCGCAACCACAATGCCTGGGATACGCCGACCGATCAGATGCCCGTATTCGGCTGTATCGCCTCGCAATTCAACGATCCCGGCGTGAACCAGTTATATCGGCGCATCATTGATCTGGTCAATGAAAAATGCCAGGTCGACTGGCAATCAACTTATACGACTACCGGCGAGATGTCGGAGAAAATCTACATCATTCCACCGCAGCGCACGCGGTATTTGTCGGAAATCAGTGAAAATAACCGCAAATACGACGGCTGGGTAGAAAAACAGGCCACTATTGCGCAACGGCTCTATGCCCTGAAACTCAGCATGGCCGAGTGGCATGCCACTGCCGACCCCCACGGTGCGGAATTGCACGCTGCATTGCAAACCCGCTTCGATCACCTTTACCAAGACCTCGACGGCCCCTGCAAACGTATTCTCGACAACTGGGAAGCGCAAAAAGCGCGCTACAAAGCCGACGAATACGTCTATCAGGTACGTGGCAAAGACATCCGGGTAAAAACGCATACCGAGAGCCTTTCGCACAGCAAAATCCCGAAAATTGCGCTGCCGAAGTTCAAAGATTGGGGCGATATCCTGCGCTGGGCCTTGCAGGAAAACGTGCCCGGCGCATTTCCGTACACCGCCGGTGTATTTCCATTTAAACGGGAAGGCGAAGACCCGACGCGGATGTTTGCCGGAGAAGGTGGACCGGAACGCACGAACAAACGTTTTCACTATGTGTCGGTTGGTTTGCCGGCGGCGCGCCTTTCTACAGCGTTCGATTCGGTGACGCTCTATGGCGAAGACCCGGATCTGCGGCCCGACATTTATGGGAAGATCGGCAATTCCGGCGTGTCGGTCTGCTGCTTGGATGATGCTAAAAAACTGTACTCCGGTTTTGATCTGTGCGACCCGAAGACGTCGGTTTCGATGACGATCAACGGGCCGGCGGCTACCATCGCGGCTTTTTTCATGAATGCAGCGATCGATCAGCAATGTGAAAAATACATTCGCGAAAACGGCCTGGAACACCTAGTCGAAGCGAAATTAAAAGCAAAATATGACGACCGGAGCATGGCCCGGCCGAGGTATATCAGCGAAGAGGGTGCCGGCGCGACTTCAAGCCACCCCGACACTACACTGCCCGAAGGCAACAACGGCCTTGGGCTCCTGCTGCTCGGTATCACCGGCGATGAAGTGCTGGAGCCTGCCGTTTACAGTCCCTTGAAAGCCAAAGCCTTGCAATCGGTACGCGGGACCGTACAGGCCGATATTCTGAAAGAAGACCAGGCGCAAAACACCTGTATTTTCAGTACGGAATTCTCGTTGCGGGTGATGGGCGATGTGCAGGATTACTTCATCCAGCAGAAGGTGCGCAATTTTTACTCCGTCTCTATTTCCGGCTATCACATTGCGGAAGCGGGTGCCAATCCAATTTCACAACTGGCGTTTACGCTCGCCAATGGCTTTACCTTCGTGGAATACTACCGTTCGCGGGGCATGAATGTGGATGATTTTGCGCCGAATCTGTCGTTTTTCTTTTCCAACGGCATTGATCCGGAATACGCCGTGATCGGCCGCGTGGCCCGGCGCATCTGGTCGAAGGCCATGAAAAATCTGTACGGCGCGAACGAGCGCAGCCAAATGCTGAAATACCACATTCAGACCAGCGGCCGCAGCCTGCATGCACAGGAAATCGCCTTCAATGACATTCGCACGACCTTACAGGCGCTCTATGCGATCTACGACAACTGTAACTCGCTGCATACCAATGCGTACGACGAAGCCATTACCACGCCGACCGAGGAATCGGTACGCCGCGCCATGGCTATTCAGATGATTATCAACCACGAACTGGGCCTTGCCAAAAATGAAAACCCGTTGCAGGGTGCATTTATCATTGAGGAATTGACCGAACTGGTGGAAGCAGCCGTACTGGCCGAATTCGACCGTATCACCGAGCGCGGCGGCGTGCTGGGCGCGATGGAAACGATGTACCAGCGCGGCAAAATCCAGGAAGAGAGCCTTTATTATGAAACCCTGAAACACACGGGCGAACTGCCGCTGATTGGCGTAAATACCTTTCTTTCCAAGGATGGTTCGCCGACCATTTTGCCCCGCGAAGTAATCCGGGCAACGGAGGAAGAAAAGCAGGATCAGATCGCTACGCTGCAAAATCTGCACAAAGCCAATGCAGAAGCGGCGCAAATTGCCCTTACACAATTGCAAAAAGTAGCCGTTGCCAACGGCAATTTATTTGAAGCACTGATGGAAGCGGTAAAGGTGTGTTCGCTGGGGCAAATTACCCAGGCTTTGTATGAGGTTGGGGGGCAATACCGGCGGAATATGTAGTAAAAAGGCTTTTCTTCAAAGCAAATAATCCATCCACAGGAGTACTTACATCATCATGTCTGAAGAAAAACACCCATCCCTTACCAGTTTCCGCGATGCCAAGTTTTTTTTGGAGCAAAAACAGTTTTTAAAAGCGGCACTGGGTTTCGAAGCAGCCATCAAAGAGGGATTTGTCAGCCGCCACATCAATGGCGACGAAGCTTATCTCATGGCCGGACTTTGCCGCGCCCTGATCGGCGATTTTGAAACGGCCAAAGAACGGTTCGGGCGGTTTTTCCTGCTCAATACCTGTACGCGTTACAATGGACTCGGCATGCACAAACAGTTTCCCAAAGAACTGGCGCGCAAAGTCATCAACAAAGATTCGATTAGCCGCGAAACGCTGGAAATCGTTTTTTTCGGCGATAAATACCAGGTCTACAATGAAGACGGTAAACTGTATAATTACACGCCCGGCTGGCTGAATTACTTCGAAGAGTTCTTCCTGAAAGTACTGCCCGAATGGTACCTGAAAGTCAATCGGGTCAATACCGAAATGGGCAAAAGGCTGGCGAAAGAAGGCGCGCAAGACCAAAAGGAATCTAATGCCGCTACCGCACCGTCCATTCAAAACAGCAAACTGGAAGGCCTGACCGGTCTGACTACCGTTAAAATGGAGGTAGAAAAACTGTTCAATGTGGTAAAGGTGCGGCAAATGCGCAAACAACGCGGCATGGATGTCTCGCCGGGTACCCTGCATACGGTTTTTACGGGCAATCCCGGCACGGGTAAAACCACGGTGGCGCGCATCATGGCCGAAGTTTTCAAAGAGATCGGTTTATTGAGCAAAGGGCATCTGGTCGAGGTCGACCGGTCGATGCTCGTAGCCCAATATATCGGCCAGACCGCTCCAAAAGTGGCGGAAGTCGTGCAAAGTGCCCTCGGCGGCGTGCTTTTTATTGATGAAGCCTATACGTTGGCCCAAGGCGGCGATAAGGATTTTGGTCGCGAAGCCATCGATGCGCTGGTAAAACTGATGGAAGACCATCGGGAGAACCTGGTCGTCATTGTGGCCGGATACCCGGAAGAGACGCTTCGATTTTTAGATACGAATCCCGGTTTGAAGTCCCGCTTTTACAAAACCATCCATTTCGAAGATTACGACCAGGCAGAATTAATCGAAATTTTCGCCGGTATTTGTGATCTAAAAGGCTACCACTGCGACGATCTGGTCTTAGATAAAGTTGCGCAACTTATTGAACAAGAACGTATTAAAGACGTACAGCGCTTTGGCAACGGGCGCGGCGTGCGCAGCATTTTTGAAAAGATCGAGATGAACCAGGCCAACCGACTGGGCAAAATGTCCGACGAGCCGACCGACGATCAATTGGTAACCATCTTACCCGAAGATGTTTTTATTGATTAGCGCCACCCAACGTTTGGCCCGATTTTTTCGTCTTGTACTTAAAGATATAGATGAAAAAGAGTTTTTTGTGGCCTGTCCTGGGAGCGGTTTTCTGCACCCAAACTTATTTTCAATGCGGCGAGGAGTGTTTTACACCTGATGCGCCGGTTCAACTTACCCAAACCGAGGTAACTAATCTGGATAATCGCGCAGCCGAACCAATTATACTCGCACCAGGCGCAGCAGGTTTTTTAAGTGCTTATGGATTTCGTTTAGCCATGCACACGGTATTGCCCAATCCGACCGACACTACGGATACTTCCTGCCCGTTCGGCTTTGTGTTCGATCCGTCTTTTACGGGTTGCGAGATTTATACTTTGACGGGTCTGGGTACCAATTATCCGTCAGGATCTGCGGTTTCGGATGTCTTTCGATGGGTAGATCGTCGGTATCAGACACCGACTTATTATGCCATTCCCGATGCGGCACAGCCATTATCAATCCGGCGTACTTTTTCCGAAACATACAATGCTGATTTTTTGCTGGTCGAGCCGCCGGCAACGGCCGGTTGGCAGCAGTTTCAAATACGCCTGACCCGAAGTGATTCGACGACTTTATTGCTTACCACCGATTCAATCTACCTGCAATGAACCTTCCAAACTATTGTATGCTCCCCGTTTTGTGCTGTTGTCTTTTGGCTGGCAGGGAAGTTATAGCACAAGACACGACAGCACGGGGCGGTTTTTACCTGCGATTTGGATCAGCATTTGCCCACATGCCGGCTATGAGTGGTCTTGGCCCACTGGCTAATCCGCTGACCGGATTGCCCGGGCGCAACCTGGCCTTGTCTTATGAAATAGCCTGGCAATCCGGCGGACCTCTGGGTATTGGTTTTTTGCACCGGCGTTTACGCGCCCTGCCTGCTGGCGATCGTGATTTTGCTAAACAACTGGCGCACCGGTTTCCCGATGATTTTAGCACTGTTTACCCGACCAACCTTATTTCTAAACGCAACGCGCAGGTCAGGCAGACCTTTTTTATTGTCTCTTATGCAGTAGGCCGGAGAAAATTGTCCTTACAACCGCGACTTATGCTGGGAGCTACCCGTTTTGGGCCCCAGGGAGCAGAAGTGGCATTAAAACGTCGGGATTCGAACCAGTTGAGCATACTACGACTCAAATCAAAAATTATAAGCGGTGTGCTTTCCAAATCCACTTTTGGCGCGGGATTCCTGGCAGAATGGTCTTTCTGGCGTCGTTGGAGTTTATTCGGTATGGCCGACGTTACCAGATTTAAGTATAATCTTACCTATACCTACTATCTTGAAAATCAGATAGATAAGGCAGTTACGGTCGAGGAATTAGCGGGCGATAAATTTGTTTATCCGCTACAAGCAGGTGCCGGTATTTCTTTCCGGCTCAGTAAAAAATAGCCTGTCTATGCCGGAGCAGCCTGCAAAAGTTGCAAAAGTTATCTATTTCTGCATCCACATCCCGCGCATTTTACTTGCAATGGCTGACGCTTCCTTGCCAGGATTTAAGGCGACTATCCATTAATAAAAGATTCAAGAAGCACGGAAATCAGGATTTTACATCATTAACCATTAACCATTCATCATTTCTTCCCCGCAATCCACCGGTCCACTTTCTCCTCCAGTACTTTCAACGGCAAGCAACCGGCATCCAGCACCTGGTTGTGAAATTCACGGATGTCGAATTTGGCACCCAGTGCCTGCTCGGCTTTGTGCCGCAGTTCCAGTATTTTCAATTGCCCCACTTTATACGACAATGCCTGGCCAGGAATCGCCATATACCGCTCAATCTCCGCCTCGATGCTTTCCACCGACTCCGCTTCATTTTCGGTAGAAAACTGGATGGCCTGTTCGCGTGTCCAGCCTTTGGTGTGTATGCCCACATCCACCACCAGGCGAATCGCGCGGTGCATTTCGCTGCTCAACATGCCGAAATATTGGTACGGATCGGTGTATAAACCCAGTTCCTTGCCCAGACTTTCGCTGTACAATGCCCAGCCCTCGCCATACGCGCCGTACCACAGAAACCGGCGAAAAGTTGGCAGGTCTTTGTTTTCCTGTTGCAATGATATCTGATAGTGGTGTCCCGGAATGGCTTCATGCAGGAAGAGTGATTCGCCGCCGATCACATTGTGCTTGCTGGCATCCGGAATCGGCACATAAAAAACGCCCGGGCGGCTGCCATCCGGCGTGCCTTGGCTGTATTCGGCACTGGCCGAAGCCTCGCGAAAAGCCTCGGTACGGCGCACTTCAAATTTTGATTTCGGTATCAGGTCGAACATCTTGCTCAGTTGCGGTTTCATGGTCGTTTCCAGCGAAGCGTACCAGGCGGTTACCTGTTCCGGTTTGGTGAAAGGCATAAACTTTTTATCCGTGCGCACATAGTCGAAAAAGGCTTTCAAATCGCCTTTAAAACCGACATCCGTTTTCACTTTTTCCATGTCCCCGCGAATCCGGGCGACTTCCTGCTGGCCCAAAGCGAAGATTTGATCAGCCGTCATCTCGGTCGTTGTCCAGTATTTAATGAGGTAATCATAGCGTTCGCGCCCACCCGGAACCGCTGAAATGCCCGAAGTGGCACGGCCTTTCGGTAGGTATTCCTTTTCAAAAAAGTCGCTTAGTTTTTGAAAGGATGGTACCAGTTGGTCTTTAATGAGTTGCGTATAAGCAGTCGTCAACCGCGTTTTATCGCTCGCCGGAAAATCAGCGGGCAGGTTCTGAATCGGACCATAGTACAAACTTTTCGTCGGGTCAGCGACCACCATCTCTTTAAACTGTGGTATTATTTTGACGATCAGGGACTTGGGCAATACATAGCCTGCGTCCATGCCCTTACGCGTATAAGCCAGGGTAGAGTCGCACCAAGCCGGGAATACTGCGATGCGTTTGAGCCAGTTATCGTAGTCCTGCACCGTTTTGAACGGCTGTGTGCCACTACCCGAGCCGTATTGACCCAATGTAAGTGGCAGGCTCCAGAACTGGTTGATGGCCATATAGTTGTCCGGAAATTGTAGTCCGGCCAGACTGATATCGCACTCCCAGCGCAGGATATCGTAACTGATCCGGTCGGTGGCATCCAGTTTCGCCGGGTCATATTGGCCCAGTGAAGCTGCCGTTTTGGTATAAAAATCGCGCACCTGAAGGCGGTAACCTTCACTGACGTCGATTGGCAGTTTATCATTAAATCCCTCCACGCCCTGCGTGGTTGCTTCCATCGGATAGAAAATCAGCCGGTCGCGGTAGAATTGCTCCATCAGGTCTTTCATAGGCATCGTACTGGTTGTAGTAGGTTGTTGTGGGTTTTGCTGGCAGTTGGCCAACGAGCAGCAGACAAAAACGAGGCAAAGAAAAAGGCGCATAACGAAGTGATTTGTGTGCAACAAAAGTAAAAAAGCCGGTACGAAAAAATAACTTGTGCGGACTAAATTGTCCTGACCACCCTTGAACAGCCGATGTAAGGGCATTAATTGTACGGAATCAACACCGTATGCTTGCGTTAACGCGCAAAAAGCGGCAATATCCCAATTCCTTCCGTACCTTCGCGTTTTGAAATTTTTTAATTGGATTTATGAAGCAATCCACTATTCAAAATCCCGTGTCGGTTCATGGCGTGGGACTACACACCGGCAAGACGGTTACGCTGACGTTCAAACCGGCGGCCGCTAACCATGGCTTTCGGTTTCAACGGGTTGATTTACCGGAGCAACCCGTAATTCCGGCTGATGTGAAAATGGTTATTTCCACCAACCGGGGCACCACCTTGAAAAGTGGCGAAGCCCAGGTTTCTACCGTAGAACACGTGTTGTCGGCGCTAACGGGCCTGCATTTCGACAATGTTTTGCTGGAAATAGATGGTCCGGAAATGCCGATTATGGATGGTACCGCCATGCCTTTTGTCGAAGCGTTGCAACAAGCCGGCCGCACAGAACTGGATGTCGATCGTGAGTATTTTGTGGTCACCGAACCAATTTCTTATAAAGATGAAGTTACTGGAACTGAATTGTTAGCCCTGCCTTCCGACGATTTTGAAGCGACTGTGATGATCGATTTTAACTCGAAAGTACTGGGACAGCAATTTGCGGCGCTGCATAACATGAAAGATTATATTGAGGAGATCGCTCCTTGCCGCACCTTTGTTTTTGTGCATGAGCTGGAGAAACTGCTGGAAGTGGGTTTGATCAAAGGCGGCGATCTGGAAAATGCGATTGTGATCGCTGACCGCAGACTGGAGCAGGAAGAGCTGGATATTTTAGCCCAGAAAATGGGTAAAAAAGGGATTAAAGTTGATTCTGAAGGCGTTTTGAACACCGTCAAACTGCGTTTTCAAAACGAACCGGCCCGGCATAAACTACTGGACGTCATTGGCGATCTGGCGCTGATCGGCCGGCCTATCCGCGGTAAAATCGTGGCGACCAAGCCCGGGCATACCGCCAATGTAGAGTTTGCCAAGATTCTCAAAAAACACTTGATGGAAAAACGCCGGTTGTTAGGCATTCCAAGATATGATCCTGAAAAAGAACCGGTTTACAATACGATGGATATTGCCCAGCGGCTGCCCCACCGTTTCCCGTTCCTGCTGGTGGATAAAGTGATTGAAATCAGCCAGAACCACGTAGTCGGGGTCAAAAATGTTACGATTAACGAAGCGTTTTTTCAGGGGCACTTTCCCAACAATCCGGTATTTCCAGGTGTCTTGCAGATGGAAGCACTGGCGCAGACCGGCGGCATTCTGGCTTTGCACAATATGCCCGATCCCGGTAACTGGGATACGTATTTCCTGAAAATCGACAATGCAAAATTCAAGGCCAAGGTAGTGCCAGGCGATACCTTGATCCTTAAAATGGAATTATTGGAACCCATCCGACGCGGCATCGTTCACATGCAGGGAACGGCCTATGTCGGCAGTAAAATAGTCAGTGAAGGCGAGTTGACGGCGCAAGTAGTGCGTCGGACCAAAGAAACCACCGGAGAAAGCGGATTGTGATTTTCAACAAACGAAAACAGCGCGGCTTTCCGGGCAGCGCACTACAACCATTTAGTTTCAATGAACTACTCAGACGGCTTGCGGTCGATTGACCCGAAGGCACAAATAGGCAAAAACGTCACCATTGGCGCGTTCACGGTGATCGAAGAAGATGTAGTGATCGGCAACGATTGCTGGATCGGCAACAACGTATCCATCCTCAATGGTGCGCGGATTGGCAACAACTGCCGTATTTTTCCGGGCGCAGTGGTCAGTGCGATCCCGCAAGACCTGAAATTCGGTGGCGAACGCACTACACTGGTGATCGGTAACAACGTAACCGTGCGGGAGTGCTGTACGCTCAATCGCGGTACCAGCGCAGCCAACACCACGTATATCGGCGACAATTGTCTGTTGATGGCCTATGTACACGTGGCGCACGACTGCATCATTCAGGAGCGCTGCATCCTGGCCAACAACGTCACGCTGGCCGGCCATATCGAAATCGGCCGCAACGCTACGATCGGCGGGATGGTGGCCGTGCACCAGTTTGTGCGCATTGGTGAGCAGGTTATGATCGGCGGCGGGTCGCTGGTGCGTAAAGACGTGCCGCCATTCGTGACGGCTGCCCGCGAACCGCTTTCGTATGCGGGTATCAATTCCCTGGGTCTGCGCCGTCGCGGTTTCACCAAAGAAGAAATGCACCACATTGAAGATATCTACCGCATCCTTTTTGTGCGCGGATTGAGTACGCGTAAAGCGTTGTCGATCATTGAGGAAGAAATTATTCCATCCAAACACCGCGACCAGATCGTCGATTTTGTGCGCGGTGCCAAACGCGGTTTGATGAAAGGATTCCGAGCTATGAACGGATCGGGTAAAGCGGCCGATTTGATTCTCGTTTAATGTTTTTAGTATGCCACGAAAACTGCTTTTGATTGCCTTTTTGTGCGCTGCAACGGCGCTTTGTGCCCAGAAAAATGTGGTGAAAGGCCGGGCCATTGCCTTGCCGGGCGGAAACCTTAAAGCCTATTCATTGGGAATTGGTTATGAGCGTATCCTTTCGAAGCGTTTTTCCACCCAAATACTGCTCAATCGCATGGGTGCAGATCAATCTGAAACCGACGGTGGTAAGTACACCGCCACCACACTAGTCCCTGAAGTTCGGTATTATACTCGTGCCAGTACGCACCCTTTTTTTCAGGCTATGTTCCTGGCCGCTTTTGTCGAGTTGCGTTACAGTGAAGACCAGCCGGGTTATCAGGATGCCGGTGACACGGATATTTTTACCGGCAGCGCCACCAAGCGCATTGCCCCTGGTATATTGCTGGGTTATAATTTTCGCCTGTCCAAACGGTTTCATGTAGAAGTATACGCAGGGCCACATTATATTTTTCGCCACGAAACGTCAACTTATTTCCGGCAAGGCGTACCCGTTGTTGAAGCGGTCGACAGCCGCCGGGCGGGCATACGTAGTGGTATAAATCTGGCTTATCGTTTCGGGAAATGACCATCGAACTCAACAATGTCGGCAAACGCTACCGCATGGAATGGATTTTCCGCGGCGTGTCCAATGCGTTTCATGCCGGCCAACGCTACGCCTTGCTCGGCCCCAACGGCTCCGGCAAATCAACGTTGTTGAAAGTACTCTCCGGTCATTTATCGCCCTCCAAGGGGCTGGTCACCTTTAGTAATCACGGAAATATAATAGCGCCCGAATCGGTCTATCGCCAGATCAGTTATGCTGCGCCATATATCGAACTCATTGAAGAATTTACCCTGGAAGAGGCCATCCGTTTCCATGCCGGCCTGAAACCGATGCTGCCAGGCATATCACCGGAGCAGCTGTACGATGTATTGTCGCTTCCGCGCACCCGCAGCAAGGAAATTCGCTTTTTCTCTTCGGGTATGAAACAACGGGTGAAACTTGCCCTGGCCATCTGCTCCGCCACCCCGATCCTTTTACTGGACGAGCCCGCCACCAACCTCGACGTGCAAGGCGTCGAATGGTATAAAAACCTGATCCGGACCTACGCCGCCGACCGGCTGGTGATCATCGCTTCCAACGATCCGCACGATGCAGATTTTTGTCCAGTGCATTTGAATGTGCTGGATTATAAGTAGCGTTGCCGAACAGTTATGCGCTGAATCGGGGGAGTTATAAGATTTTCTCTGATAGTTATGATGTTGAGTGAGTAGGAGCGGCGCTAAGCGGCTTATATTAGGCAGATTCAAGTTTCAAATGCAACAGAATTTAGGTTTCATAAAAGCAAAAAAAGGGCAAAAAAAGAGGAATAACTGGACTACTTTGCGGATGGCAAAAAATATATCGAAGATTAAACCTGCTCCCTTGTTGGAACCATTTGATTATTTGATTACGCTTGCTTTTTCGCTCAAGAGTCGAGTAGCGTAGCAATTTCTTTAAGCGGGACGGCATAAGAATGAATTCATTCCTACGCCATCCCCACCATACTTAACTTACCTTACCCTAATAGGTCACTGTCCAAGACATAGTACCCGTCCCATTTCCGGACGCAAAATCAAGTGCCACAAAATAGGAACCACTTCCGGTGATTTTTGCAAATTTGCCCGTACCTCCAGTAATTTTTTCCGTAATGGTTAAGCCTGTTGCACTTGATGCTGAAGACGAGGTCGTTTTAATTTGATCGCCATCTGTGTCCGAATAAGTAGTTAAGACTTCCCCAGATTTGTTTGTGACCAAATCAAGATCTACATTGATAGTACCCGATATTTTTCCAATTTCGCTGAGCGTAGCAACCGCTTCTTGTACGACTTTTGCTTTGGTTGGCGCTCCATTAGCATCAAAGGCCGTAGGGGTAAATGACTTTTGAGTAAGTGCAATTGGCCCAGATACTAATTGGTTTTCGAGCGTGAATTCTTTCTTGCATGAAACAGCAAGAAGGCTAATGGATAGCAATAAGAAAAACAGGTTCTTTAACATGAATTAAAATTTTAAAAGTGGATGATATTTGTTTGAATGATGGCGCAAAATTCCGGTGAACGGATAATCTGCACAATACCTAATATTAGATATAGGCTTTGAAAAAACGTGTACCTTTATTGCATGAAAAACAGATGCTGCATCTTTTTCTTTCTCGGATGTTTCGTTTTTGCAAAAGCACAAGACCGCCAGACTATTCAAAACGATAGCCTACTGGCGCTCATAGAGCGAACAGGCAATGACTCCATAAAGGCAAATTACTATGGTCAACTCGGGGAAGTATGGCAGACAAAAAACTTCCAAAAAGCAATAGAATATACGCAACAGGCATTAGAACATGCCAAAAAATATGGCAATCAAGGGCAGCAAATAGGCTTGATGTATGGTTTAGCGTACGCTTATATGGAAGTTGGAAACGCCGCCGCCTCAATTGATATATTACAGCAAATTCTACCTATAGTTAAAAATAAAGATTTAGACCTCTATGGCACAGCGTTAGCTTTTATTTCGATGAATTATACCAAAGTAAATGACTATGAAAACGCCCTAAAATCTATGCGGGCAGCCTTAGCCTTAGAGCCTCAGATGATTAGAGAAAAAGTGCCTCTTTCGCAAATGTCCTATTTGAATTGCTATATAAATTTGTCGGATATTTTTTCAAGTAACAATCAAATTGACTCCGCATTATATTACGGGGAAATTGCTTACAAAAGGCTACTCGGTGAAAAATTACAACCACAAAGCATGTTTTTTGCGTGGAATATTCCTTTGATTTATGGTGATGCTCAACGCAAAGCCAAGCACCATGAAATAGCCATGAAACTATATAGAGAGGCTTTGTTTCATGCCCAAAAACAAAATCATCAGATAGCCGTCAATAGTGTAAAACTTTCTTTAGCATATCTTTTTGAACAAATAAACCAAGCCGATTCATCGCTTGTATATGCTCGTGAGGCATTTAAGGGTTTTGAAGAAAGTATGGATTCTACGCAGTTGAGTGAAGCAGGTATGTTGTTATATAGATTGTATAAAATAAAAAATAATCCGGAAGAAGCCTTATATTATTACGAAATAGGTACGGCTGCCAAAGATAAAGTACAGAATCGGCAGAAAATCCTTCAAGTACAATACTTGATCTATAAAGAAGAAAAACAAAAGCGAGAATTAGAAATTGAAAACGATAATAATCAGGCGCGCCAAAGGTTTTATTTACTATTGGCTGGTTTGGCTTTGTTTGTTCTAATTACTTTGATTTTGTACCGAATCAATCGCCAAAAACAATATCTAAATGAGCAATTGACCATACAAAAAAATGTAATTGCAAAATTGAACGAAGGACTGGAAAAAAAAGTAGAAAAACGCACCCATGAATTACAACAAGCGTTAATCGAAGTGCAAACCGCTTTTGCAAGTGGGCAAACCGTAGAGAGAAAAAGAGTATCGGCAGATCTGCACGATGAAATAGGATCAGCCTTGAGTACCATTGCAATTTTTAGTGATATTGCTAAACGAAAAGCCCAAAACACCGCCCCAGAATTAGTGGGCGAATTAGACAGAATAGGCACCAAATCAAGGGAAATGGTGCAAACCATGAGGGATACAATATGGTCTTTGAACGAAGAAAGTTCGCAATCTATCTGGGAACGTATGCACTTGATAGCCTTGGAAGTGCTTACTGCTAAAAGTCTTACCCTACAATGGAGCCAACCGCCCGATACCGTTTTGTCAGAATTATCATTTAATACAAAACGAAACCTCTTTTTATCTTTCAAAGAAGCCATCAATAACATTGTGAAACACGCGGAGGCAAGTCAGGTGATTGTTGAAGTAAGCCTAATGAATAACCAGTATAACTTGTTTTTATCTGATAATGGCAAAGGGGTTGATTTAAAAAATATGGATAATCATGGCAATGGATTAAAAAATTTTGAGAAACGAATGGCAGAAATTGGCGGCAAAACGACGATTGAAAGCGCAAGAGGAAAAGGAACAATATTGACTTTTTCAGTACCTGTTACGTGATATCATATATTAACAAAATACAAATTTAATTTTTCTCCTAAACGCTATTATCCATTCATTTTTTCATTCAACAATAATATGATTCGGGTTACAATTTTTGAAGATTATGCCGATATGCGGGAGATATTATCAACGTTGGTGTCTGAATCGCCCGATCATGTATTTGCTGGAGCTTATCCTAACGCCTCAGATGTGCTGCGTGTGATTAAAAAACAAAAAACCGATGTCGTTTTGATGGATTTGCAAATGCCGGATGTATCGGGTATAGAAGCGACTCGGCTCATCAAACAGCATCAACCACAGGTACAGGTATTGGTTCAAACCATGTTTGATGATAACGAGCGCGTTTTTGCGGCTATTTGCATGGGCGCATCCGGCTATATCATGAAAAGTACCCCCGCTGATAAAATCTTAGAAGCAATTACGGATACTTACAATGGCGGCTCGCCTATGTCGCCGCATATAGCCCGCAAGGTGCTGATGATGTTTGCCCAACAACAACAAACGATGTCACCCACAGATGAATATAACGCGCTTTCAAGCCGTGAAAAAGAAGTTTTGGGTTATCTTACGCAAGGCAAGAGCTATAAAATGATCGCGGATGCTTGTGACATTAGCTACGGTACAGTCAATCAGCATTTGAAAAAAATTTACGGAAAATTGCATGTTCACTCTGCTACTGAAGCAGTTCAAAAGGCTTTGCTCCAAAAGATTGGAGTGTAAATTTTAAGTTTCGTGTACCATACTACTGGACATTTTTGAAAAAGTGATGGCGAAAGCCGATTTTTGTGTTTTCTGACGACATAAACATCTATGCTTCCGCCACACCCGCGCAAATTTAACACCTTGTACACTAATTACGGCTTAGGGGCCGTAAAAAATATTTGGCTTTTGGTCTCCTTGCTTCCGCTGGCCCGGACGGTGAATCTTTACAAAATGCCTTTTCAAACACCTCAAAACAAATGGATACAATCTGGAAGACCTTAATCTCAAAGACGCCAACAAAAACTTGCTGATGATGGCAATCGTTACAATCGCCTATACATTAGCCATTCGGGAAGGCTGGAAGCGTCGAAATGAAATCCCAACCCAATGCACCCTGCGTTTATTACACAATCTCACGCAACAGCGATTTTTTCAAATAATGCGTCGGAATTAATAAAAGTGGCTCCTCCAAATGCACCCCCGATAGTCGACGACCTACTGCACGAACGTAGCCCAGGAAGCGACCTTGATCTGCTTCCAATGCCTGGATTTCTACGCGATTGTCAGGTGCAATTGCCAGATGCCATTCCCGCCATAAGCGCCAGCCGTCAGACATGGCATCGGCCACCTCAACTTGCACAATGCCCGTCCGCTCCCAATGCCGGTGCCACCAGGCTGCCGAGTGCAGGCACCATAAATCCGGCGTCCACCATTCCCGCAGGTGCTCCGGCATCAGACCTTCCATCTCCTGCATAAGTCCGGCACCGGCGATGCCAATCTGGCCACCAGGTTTGACGAACCGCGCCAGCGAATTGAGGTATAAATCATCCGTGCCGTAATAAAAGAAGGAGTCGATGCTAATAATCGCATCAAAAAAATCAGCAGCAAACGGCAATGACCGCGCGTCAGCTTGTATGGGGAATACCCCGTTCTCCACCCCGGCATCCTGGATGCGTTGGAGGTTCTCGGTGACAGAAAAGAGTAGGTCTAATGCCCATACCTGCACACCATACTCGCGGTGCAGAAAGATGGAAGACATGGCTCGACCGCAACCCAAATCCAGTACGCGCATGCCTGGCCGCAGGTCCATCGACTCGACCAGCCATTCCGTCAGCCATAGTGGATTAGCACCGCCGCTAACGCTGGCTTTGATCCAATCGGGGTGGTAGGTTGCGGCGCGAGGGAATTGTGCAGAAACGAATGGGTCGTTCATTTTATGTATGCCAGGGAATGAAAACTTAATGGTTACAAATGATCTCTTCCAACTGTTTCAGCGCTTCCTATCCTCCGGCTTTCCGCTTCTTCAACTCCACCATAAATCTTTCCAACTCCTCCATTCCGTAATACAACACTTCCCGTGGTTTTGAACCCTCCGCCGGGCCCACAATCCCCAGTCCCTCGAGCTGGTCCATGATCCGGCCGGCACGATTGTAACCGAGTTTCATGCGGCGCTGGATCATACTGGTCGAGCCGTGTTGGGTCTCTACCACCAGGCGAGCCGCATCTTCGAACATATCGTCCATTTCGGCCAGGCGGAATTCTTTGCCGCCGGCCGTCGCGCCCTGTTCGCCGTCGGGGTGGAACTCGGGCAGGAAGAAGGGCTGGGCAAAACCTTGCTGGTTGGCAATGAAATCAATCACGCGTTCCACTTCGGGCGTATCGACAAAAGCCGACTGCAAACGAATAATATCGCCGCCAACCGAGAGCAGCATGTCGCCGCGGCCAGTCAGTTGCTCGGCGCCTCCGGCATCGAGAATGGTGCGGGAGTCGACTTTGGAAGCCACTTTAAAGGCGATCCGTGCCGGGAAGTTGGCCTTGATCACCCCGGTGATGATATTGACCGACGGACGCTGGGTCGCGATGATCAGGTGAATGCCTACCGCCCGCGCCAACTGCGCCAGACGGCCGATCGGCAATTCGATCTCCTTGCCGGCGGTCATGATCAGGTCGGCAAACTCGTCGATGATCAGCACGATATAGGGCAGGAAACGGTGGCCTTTGTTAGGATTCAGGCGGCGCGATACAAATTTGTCGTTATACTCGGTAATGTTGCGTACTTCGGCTTTTTTCAGCAGATCGTAGCGCGTTTCCATCTCGATGATCAGCGAGTTGAGCGTGTGTACCACCTTCGTCGTGTCGGTCACAATCGGCTCGACCTGATCGGGCAGGAAACCCAGAAAGTGATTTTCCAGGTGTGCGTACGGGAATAATTCGACCTTTTTCGGGTCGATCAGGATCAGTTTAACTTGCGACGGGTGCTTTTTGTACAGCAGCGACATCAGTACGACGTTGATACCGACGGATTTACCCTGACCGGTCGCGCCGGCGATCAGCAAGTGGGGCATTTTGGCCAGATCCGCGACAAATACTTCATTCTGAATGGTTTTGCCCAGCGCGATTGGCAGATCCATCTTGGCGCGTTTGAAGCGCTCATTCATCAGCACTTCGCGCATACCGACGATCTGGCGGTTTTTATTCGGCACCTCGATACCGATCGTACCCTTACCCGGGATCGGCGCGATGATACGAATACCCAAAGCGGAAAGGCTCAACGCGATGTCGTCTTCCAGGTTTTTGATCTTCGAAATGCGAATACCTTTAGCCGGCACGATTTCATACAATGTTACGGTCGGACCGATGGTCGCGCGTATTTTCTCGATCTCAATCTTGAAATTGAGAAGCGTCTGAATGATCAGATTTTTATTGGTTTCCAGTTCCTCGCGGTCGATTTCCAGCGTCTGATCGGGATGGTCGACCAGTAGTTGCAGGTGCGGAAATTCGTAGTGCGATAGCTCCAGCGTTGGGTCGTATGGCTCCGAAAGATTCGGATTGTCTTCCTGTACGGCTACAACGGGCGGTTTGTAACTCATCGCATCGTCGGGTGTCGATGGTGGTATTGCGGGTGGCGCGACGATTTCCAATTCATCGTCCGTATTAGGGCGCAACGGATTAGGGCGAACGGTATCCGGTCGCAATGGGGTAGTTATTTCATCGGCGAATAACGCGCTGCGCTGCGTCAGGTCCAGCGCCAGTTGCGGATTGGGCGTGACTGGAACGGCCGGTGTCACCGGTGTCATCGGTTCGTCCATAATGTCGGCCGCTACGGTGGCGACGGGACGCGGGCGGGGTGGCGGTGGGGTGACGATGGCGCGTTTGCCAAACTGACCGGTGAGCAAATCGCGCCAGGCTTGTTTGGTTTCGTCCGCCAGTTTCTGCCAGGTGAATTCTTCAAGATTGGGGTTGTTCGACCAGACGAATGTGGCCACCAGCGCAAAGAGCATCAGCGCCAGGGTGCCAATGGTGCCGAGGAAATTCTGGATGTATTCGCTGACGGATTGCCCGAAAACACCGCCAAATGGGAAATTGAATTTTTGTAAAAAGAACGATGATACAATGGAAATGATGACCATCAGGATCGTGACGCGCTGCAACACCGGATGGAGGTAGTTGAGCGGCGTGCGGCGCACCAGCGCCAGACCGTATTTATAAAGCAAGTACACAAAGCCGTACGAACCGATGCCAAAGCCCCAGTATATAATGGTGTCGGATAAAAATGCGCCGAGCCGGCCGAGCCAGTTTTCGGCGGGTTTATTGCTCAGAAAGTCGTCCCAGGTAAAATTATAAACCAGCGATTGGTCCTCCCACCAGTTGACGAAATAAGAGGTAAACGCGATAAACAGGTAAAACGACAGGAACAAAAAGAAAATGCCAAAGAGTTTGGAAACTCGTTCGCTGTCAAAATTCAGGTTCAATTGTCCGCGTTTTCTCGTTGCCATGCGTGTATTATTAACGGTTAAGGGTTAATGATTAGCGGTTAATGGGTACTGGGTAATGAGTGATGCTTCAACGCGAAGAACCCCATTAACCGTTAACCATTCCTCATTAACCATTAATATATCGGTGCGAAGGTAGTGCGAACCGCGTTTTACAGAAACTAATTGTGTAGAAGTTGACACAAATTTTTTCAAAAAACAATTTGTGTTTAATTTTTTTGAAAAAAAACTACCTTTGTGATTCGTATGGTTTCGATGTGTAGCACTTTCAAAGTGTGCCACACCGGGAAAACATGCTCCAAACCAGCAGTATTGAATGGCTAAGCAGAAAAAAGATACTTCCGTTCCACCTACTACGTCCCAGAATGGCGAGGATACCATTGTCACTCTGTCGGGGATGTACCAGAATTACTTTCTGGACTATGCCTCGTACGTAATCCTGGAACGCGCCGTTCCGGCGATTGAAGACGGCCTGAAACCGGTTCAGCGCCGGATTCTGCACGCAATGTACGAACAGCACGACGGGCGTTACCATAAAGTGGCTAATCTTATTGGGCAGACGATGCAGTATCATCCGCATGGCGACGCGGCGATCGGCGATGCCATGGTCAATATGGGCCAGAAGGAATTGCTCATCGATTGCCAGGGCAACTGGGGGGATTACCGGACCGGCGACCAGTCGGCTGCCCCGCGTTATATCGAGGCGCGCCTGACCAAATTTGCGCTGGATGTAGCCTTCAACGGCGACACAACGGTCTGGCAAATGAGTTACGACGGTCGCAAGCGCGAACCTGTCAACTTGCCGATGAAGTTCCCGCTGATCCTGGCGCACGGCACGGAAGGCATTGCGGTGGGACTTTCCACCAAAATATTACCGCACAATTTCATTGAAATTATCAAAGCCAGCATTGCCGCGCTGAAAGGTAAAAGGGTCGACCTGTATCCCGATTTCCCCACAGGTGGTATGATCGATATCCGCGATTACAACGGCGGCGGCCGGGGTGGTAAAGTCCGTGTACGGGCCAAAGTCAAGGAAATAGACAAGAAAACGCTGATTATTTCCGAGATTCCATTCGGCGTTACGACTGGTGATCTGATCGAAAGCATTATCAAAGCCAACGAAAAAGGGCAGATCAAAATCAAGCGTGTCATCGATAAAGTGGCCGCTGATATCGATATCGAGATCGAACTGTTGCCCGGCGTTTCGCCCGATGTTACGATCGACGCGTTGTATGCTTTTACGGATTGCGAAGTGGGCATCAGTCCGAATTGCTGTATTATCCGGGAAAACAAGCCGCTGTTTACCAATGTCAATGAATTGCTGGCGATCAGTACAGAAAATACCAAGGAACTGTTGCGGATGGAACTGGAGATCCGCAAAAAAGAACTGGAGGAAAAACTGCACTTCGCGTCGCTGGAAAAAATCTTTATCGAAAAACGCATCTACCGCGATATCGAGGAGTGCGAAACCTGGCAAGCCGTACTGGAAACCATTGATAAAGGGCTGAAAAAATACGTCACCGTACCGAACACCAAGACTAAAACAACTGTAGAGACCGATATCAATGCGGCCGTTGTAGCGGAAGTAGGGTTGCGTCGCGACGAGAAAGGCCGTTACATCCTGCTGCGCCAGATCACGGAAGAAGACCTGATTCGCCTGACGGAAATCCGTATCAAACGCATTTCCAAGTTCAATACCTTCAAGGCCGAAGAAGATATTGCCAAATTGAACGAAGAACTGGCGCAAGTGCTCCACCACCTGACTTTCCTGACAGAATATGCGATTGGGTACTTCGAAAACCTGCTGGCAAAATATGGGAAAGGCCGCGAGCGCAAAACCGAAATCATTACCTTCGATGCCATTCAGGCGAGTGCGGTGGTGGCCAACAATGCAAAACTATATGTCAACCGTGCCGAAGGCTTTATCGGCATGGGCCTGAAAAAAGACGAACTGGTCACCGATTGCTCGGATATCGACGATATTATCGTCTTCCGGCGCGATGGGGTGATGCGCGTGGTGAAAATCGGCGAGAAAACCTTTGTTGGTAAAGATATCCTGCACATTGCGGTGTGGAAAAAGAACGATGATCGCACCACCTATAATATGATTTACGCGGATTCAAAATCCGGCAAAACCTTTGTCAAACGTTTCAATGTCACGGCCATTACTCGCGATAAGGATTACCAGTTGGGCGCCGATCCTAAAACGTCTAAGGTGCTGTACCTGACGGTCAATCCAAATGGTGAAAGCGAAGTTGTCAACGTCATGCTTACGCCGGGCAGCAGCGCTAAAATAAAAGTATTTGACTACGACTTTGCCGAACTTGGTATAAAAGGCCGCGATTCGCTGGGTAATGTACTGACCAAATACCCGGTCAAACAGATCCGGCAAAAAGAAGTGGGCAAAAGCACCATCGGTGCCCAGAAATTGTGGTTCGACGATATTACCGGCCGCCTCAATACCCAGGAACGCGGCAACCTGCTGGGAGAGTTCGATACCGGTGATTCCATTTTCATCCTCTACAACGATGGCTCGTACGAAGTGACCGACACCGATGTACAGCAGCGTTTTGAGATGAAAGAAATCCTGCACCTCTGTAAACTGACCTCCGAACTGGTGGTGAATGCCCTGCATTTTGATGGTGTCAAAGGCTGGACGATGGTCAAGCGTTTCCATATCGAGACGACCAAACTGCGCGAGCGGTATTCCTTTCTCACCGAGCATCCGAAATCCAAGATCCTGTTTGCCAGCGTAAAAGCCAATCCACGCATCAAATATTCCATCAAGATTAAAGGGAAACCGATGAGTGGGGAATTGTCGCTAGGTGAGTTTATGGATGTAAAGGGATGGAAAGCAGTCGGCAACCGCTTGAGCGATCAGCCATTGAGCGGCGTAAAAGAAATCGAGGAAAATGAATCGCGGCTGACCAAGCCCGCACCCGCACCGCAACAAGAAGCCGTGCAGGTCGATTTATTCGGCAAACCGGACGAACCGAAAGAAACGCTGCCGCCACCAGCCACCAAGAAGGTTTTCAAAGCGGGCGACACCATTGATTTTGACTAATTTATGGGAGTATAAAATAGTGCTAACGCCCCTTCCAGTCCGCTGCAAGGGGCGTTTTTTGCTACCTCGCAAATGAAATGTCAACGTTTAGCCAAAGCGTGTTGTGTTTTTTCTTTTGAAATCAAATTTTCTCACTTCATTTGCAAGGCGAATGGCATTTGTAAAAATGGGCCATTCAGGAAAGTTTTATCTGAAACCAGCATTTAATCTGTATGAAGCAAACCTACAAATTTTTGATTTTCAGTTGCTTGTGCATTTTGTTCAGCGCACAGCTGGCCCAGTCGCAAGTTACCCTTCGCGGCAAAATAGTAGATGTCGAATCTGGGGAAGAACTTATTGGTGCGGCGGTGGCTTTACCAGAGGGTGCCGGCGGCAGCATTACTAATTATGAAGGTGATTTCATTGTAAAAGTGGCCTCTTTACCGGTCACCCTCAAAATTTCTTATACCGGTTATACTACCAGAGAAATCCAGGTGACCAGCCCCGATCAGCGCCTCATGATTAAACTGGAGACCAGCACTATTGTCATTGAAGAAGCCGTCATCAAAGGCCAGCGCGTCGATGATAAACAGAAAGCCGGCCCACTCACCATCGAAAATCTGGATGCTATTGCCATTAGGGAAACGGCTGCCGTCAGTTTCTACAATGGTCTGGGTAACCTCAAAGGCGTCGACTTAACTACCGCGAGCCTGGGATTTACCATTATCAATACGCGTGGTTTTAACTCGACCAGCCCGGTGCGCTCGCTCCAGATCATCGATGGTGTAGACAACCAGGCACCCGGTCTCAATTTTTCCCTGGGGAATTTCCTGGGCTCCAGCGATCTGGATGTCAATAAAGTGGATTTGATCGTCGGTGCCAGTTCGGCATTTTATGGCCCCAACGCTTTCAACGGTGTGATTTCGATGGAAACCAAAGACCCGTTTATTCAAAAAGGACTATCTGCGTCGTTTAAAACCGGCGAGCGCTCTTTATTTGAAGGCGCAATTCGCTGGGCCGGTACCGTTAAAAATAAGTCCGGAAAGGAGTGGATGGCTACCAAACTGAACTTTTTTTACCTGCGCGCCAACGACTGGGAAGCCGATAACTACGAACCGGTTACGGGCACTAATTCCGGCAATTTCTTTTACACCTCGCAACAAAACCCCGGTCGTTTTGACGCGGTCAATATCTACGGCGACGAATTTCAGCCGCGCTACGATTTGTCCGCCAATAGTTGGTGGAATAATACCCGGGCCGGTTTGAATGTTTACCACCGCACGGGTTACCGGGAAACCGATCTGGTCGATTACAATACCCGTAACCTGAAAACAAACTTGGCCATGCATTTCCGGACCAGGCCGTCCAAGGAATACGAATCACCGGAGTTGATCCTTTCTTCCAGTTTTGGTACAGGTACGACGGTATACCAAGGCGACAATCGCTTTAGCCTGCGGGGTATTCTCTTCTTTCAAAACCGGCTGGAATTCCGCAAAAAAGACAAATTCTTTGTACGTGCTTATGCCACCAATGAAGATGCCGGCCGCTCGTTCGACCCGTATTTTACCGCTTTGAAATTGCAGCAGGCGGCTAAGTCCAACGACGACTGGGGCAATGATTACAACCAGTGGTGGACCAGCCCCCAATTGGGCTACGTTTTTTTTAAGAAAATGATCCCGCTGGGTTATCCCGAATTGCGCGATACCGCCGGCCTGATTGGCTGGATGGACACCTACCGCGATTCGCTGGCTTACTGGCATTCGCAGGCAGAAGCATACGCAAACAAGGGTAAAACCATCGGACTTTCCCCTTCCAGCGACTTCTATGCGCCCGGCACGGCCCGTTTCGATTCCCTGGTGGAAGATATTGCTTCCCGCAAATCGAATGCAGCAGAGAATGGCACGCGCTTTTACGATAAATCAGCATTGTACCATTTACATGGCGAGTACACTTTCAAACCTTCCTTCCTGGACAAATGGGTGGTGGGAGCGAATGGCAGGATGTACCGCCCCGTATCGGATGGAACTATTTTTAAAGATACCAGTGGTGTCGTAATCAAAAACTGGGAAGCGGGCGCTTACACGGGGGCCGAACGAACTTTCGGGCCATTTAAAGTAAATGCGGCGTTACGCCTCGATAAAAATCAGAATTTTGATGTGTTGGCTACGCCGGCCGCTTCGGTCGTTTGGAACCCGGAGCAAAATACGTTCTGGCGATTGTCTTTTTCGAGCGCTATTCGCAATCCGACGCTCACCGACCAATACCTGAGTCTGAATGTAGGCCGGGCCACGTTGCTGGGTAATCTGGACGGACTGGATAGTTTGATTACCGTTGAATCGCTGAATAAATATCGTTCATCGAATGGATCGACGGTTAATGACTTGCGGTATTTCAACGTAGACCCGATTCGCCCTGAAAAAGTAAAAACCTTTGAAACCGGTATTCGGACGACGCTTTTCCGTAAATTGTATGTCGATCTCGGTTATTATTACAGTATTTACAATGACTTTATCGGCTATAACATCGGTATTAAAGTGCCGATTGGTTTCTTTGGGCCGGAATATGATGCGTTGCGCGTGTACCGGATTGCTGCCAATTCAAATAATACGGTGACGACCCAGGGCCTTGCCTTTGGACTGAACTACTATTTCCGCGATTACTTTATGATTCAAGGCAATTATTCCTGGAATCGATTGAATAAAACCTTTGCCGATGACCCGATCATTCCAGCCTATAATACCCCGGAGAATAAGTTCAACATCGGCTTTTCCGGTCGCGATCTGCCTTTTCGTTTGGGTGTCCTGCGCAATAAATGGGGCTTTAATGTCAATTATAAATGGATCGAAGGTTTTACGTTTGAAGGTTCGCCGCAGTTTACCGGCGCTATTCCGACCTACGACATGGTGGATGCACAAGTCAATTGCACGTTCCCGCGTATCAATACAACCTTCAAACTCGGCGCATCCAACCTGCTCGACAAACGCCGTTTTCAGACCTACGGTGGACCGCGGATTGGCCGCATGGCTTACCTGAGTATCGTGTACGACTTCCGTACCAAAAACTAAACGATTGATCGCAAGATCAATCCAATGCTTTTAAACCAATTAATTTTCTTTTTTTCAACTGTAAAAACGCTTTCTTTTTATGAAAAAAATTGCTTACTTGCTATTGTTTGTTGCACTTACAGTAGCGTCCACGATGAACGCACAGACGCGTTATTTGGATCAGGTTTTCCCTGGTGTTACCAAAACTACGGCCATTTACGGCTCCAACTTTACCGTAATCACCCTGAGCACGCCGCTGATGAAAACCGCCCGTTCGCCATTGGTGATGGATGTGTACCAACCTATTGGCGATGCAGAAGTTGCCCGTCCCTTGATTATCTATGCGCACACCGGCAATTTCCTGCCTTGGGTGGATGCCACTGGTAAAACGATTAACGGTGCATGCGGCGGTACCCGTACCGACTCCGGTACGGTGGAGATCTGTACCCGTCTGGCCAAAATGGGGTATGTCGTCGCTTCTATCGACTACCGCCAGGGCTGGCGCCCAGATTTGATCGACGAGTTGCAACGTCGTTTCGGTCTGATCAACGCGGCTTATCGCGGTGTACAGGACGTGCGTACCTGCGTGCGTTTCTTCCGCAAATCCGTTGCCTTACAGGCAAATCCATTCAAAATTGACGAAAATCGCATCGTTGTCTGGGGGCAGGGTACCGGCGGTTACATTTCACTGGCTGCCGCCTCGCTTGATTCTTACAATAAGATTCTCGATACCGATGAGCCGGGTAAATTTTTCGTAAACGGCTTTCCGATGATTCTTGAAGCGTACAACGGCGACCCGTATGGCGTACAGGCTGCTCCTGGTATTGTCGATGCACTTTACAACGGCGCAACCGGTTTCCCGATCGGTGATACCATTTATGTGCAAAATCACCCGGGCTATTCTTCTGATTTCAAACTTGCCGTGAACATGGGCGGTGCTTTGGGCGATAAAAAATGGCTGGATGCCAATACTGTGCCCATCATTTCCTATGCAGTACCTGCCGATCCATTCGCACCTTGCGGTGACGGTACCGTAATCGTACCTGGTTTCAATTATGCAGTAGTAAATGTAACCGGTTCCTGCGGCGTACAACCAATTATGGAGACGCTGAACAACAACGACGTTTTTGAAACCGGCGGTTTATTGACCGATCCGACTTCGGTCACTGCGCGTGCAATCAATGGCAACATCGAAGGTTTTTACCCATTACGGCGCCCGGCTACCGATAGCGCACCGTGGGAATGGAACGGATATGTTCCGTTCACTATTCTGCCGAATGGAATGCAGGTGAATCTGGCTTGCAGCACGAATGCAACTACTGCCCGTGCAACTATCGATACCATCATTCGGTTCTTCGCACCGCGTGGCTGCCGCGCACTGGGTCTGGGTTGTGCAGGCGTTTCTACGTCTACGCAGGAACTTGTAAATGACAATCGTCTGGTGGTTTTGGCACCAAATCCAGCTCAATCTGAAGTTGTGTTCAACACAGATGCCGATCACACCATTACGGCTATTGAAATCTACGATGTCACGGGTCGCGTAGTACGCGTAATCAACCGGATCAATGCACAACAGTACACCCTGCAACGCGAAAATATGAATACGGGCATGTATCTGGCCAAAATTCATTTCCCGGACGGTATTGCTGTTCGTCGAGTTGTGTTTGAATAGTAAATAAGGTGTGTAAAGTTTGACCGCAAACTGTTCGCATGCTTTCCACAGATGAGTCGTTCCGGATGTCCGGGATGGCTCATCTGTTTATATGCCGCGTACTGAAAAAACGCGCGCAATCAAGTAAGGAATCAAAATGCGCGTCGGTCGGCAGGGTGGCCACCAGCTCAATTTCCTCCGCTTTCCCGGTTATAAGTATAGTTTGCATCCCCAACCCTTGTCCGAACAAGAGATCCGCCACCGAATCGCCGACCATCCAGGCATGTTGGAAATCAATCGCTGGGAAATCAGCCTTTGCCTGCCAGGCCATACCGGGTGCCGGTTTCCGGCAATCGCATCCGGCATTTTTGGTATGCGGGCAGTAATAAATGCCATCAATACGCCCCCCGGCCAGATTTGTATAAGTGTAGAGTTTAGCATGCACGTTGGACAGATCCGCTTCGGTCATCAATCCTTTCCCGATTCCCGCCTGATTTGTAACGACTACGATACAATCGAAACATTCGGCTAATCGGGCCATTGCTTCGCTAAAGCCGTCCACCAACACGAATTCTTCAGGCGTGCGCACATATTCGCCGGGTATGCGCACATTGATCACGCCATCGCGATCCAAAAAAAGAGTAGTCATGTTAGAATGGTGTTGTTAAGTGGCCAATTTCCGGCAATCTTCATGAATTTGCTGGCAAATTGATAATTATAAAAGAGACCGTACAAACTTTTTCGCGGCTGCTTGAAATGCCTGGAGAATGTGGCGGGTTATTTCCGGCAAACACATCGTCCGCTACACCTTATATATATACGTGTCATTTGAACCCTTGCCAGTGCTGGCTTTAATCGACTGCTCAAGCAAAACACGCTCCATTCAAGTCGTTCGCTTCCATTTTATAATTATTTTCGGGCTGCTTCATCACCCTTCAAATTGGACGGTTTCGCGTTGTCTTGGATCATGGTATTTCCGATCAAATAGTAACTGTATGATAGTCAGTCGATTATTTGGCAAAACGCAAGCCCGTTGTTGCAATTCGACATTTATGGGCCAATGCGCTGAAAGGCGTTTAAATCCGCCAAAGAATATTTCTTAAAAAAAGTTAACCAAGGTGTTGGAGAAATAAAATTTGCTTGTACCTTTGCGGCCGCTAAGAAGGCAACAGAGGAACGAGGCACAGTGATAGAAAAAGAGCAGGTAGGATGAAAAGATTTCTTCGAAAATAAATAAAGTTTTTTTTCGAAAAAGTTTGGAAGAATGGGAATAGATCTTGTACCTTTGCGGCCCACTTCGGTGGAAATGGTTAAGAAATATGCTTTTAACGAAGGTTAGGAGTTAATATAAAGAGTTCATTGACAGATAGGTAAGCGAAAGGCTTTGTGATAATTCGGATTAAATCGCGTAAGTGATTTAGAGTTTAAGAGGATAAATTTTTGTTAGGAATCATCTTGAATGTCGTAAGAATGAATGTTGATACTGCTTAGGTAGTATTGATAAAGAATATACGATGGAGAGT
>JBBRDQ010000007.1:0-53658 GCA_038203695.1 Chitinophagales bacterium | reverse complement strand
GGGTTATGCGTATAAATCCCAAGCCCATTTCACCCTCAAAAACAACTCAAAACTCAAAACTCAAAACCCAAAACTCAAAACTCACTCTTACCCAAGCCCATTTCACCCTCAAAAACAACTCAAAACTCAAAACTCAAAACTCAAAACTTTTTAACCGTGTTTAGATTAGACCATAAAGTAGCCCTGATCACCGGCGGCGGCAGCGGTATTGGCAAAGCAGTTGCGCTGTGTTTTGCGCGACAAGGTGCCTTCGTTTGCATCCTCGATGTCGATGAAACCGGCGGAAATGCGGTGGCAAACGAGATTCTGGAACAACAGGGTCAAGCACTTTTTCTGCCCTGCAATGTAGCCGATCAGGAAGCGGTGTTGCAAGTTGTACAGACGATAGTGGCGCGTTATACCAGGATCGATATTTTGATCAATAATGCCGGTGTGGCACATATAGGCAATGCCGAAACAACCCAGGCCGCCGATTTCGACCGCCTGCTGCGCATCAATGTGAAAGGCGTATACCATTGTCTGCATGCGGTGTTGCCGGTCATGAAACAAAAAGGCGGCGTGGTGCTGAACGTAGCATCCATCGCGGCTTCGGTAGGACTGGCCGATCGCTTTGCCTATTCGGCCACGAAGGGTGCCGTGGTGGGTATGACGTTGTCGGTGGCCAAAGATTACCTGGCGCATCATATCCGCTGCAATTGTATTTCACCCGGACGAGTCCATACGCCGTTTGTAGATGGTTTCTTGCAGCAAAATTACCCTGGAAAAGAGGCGGAGATGTTTGAAAAACTCTCCAAAACCCAACCGATCGGGCGCATGGGCCAACCGGCAGAAATCGCCAACCTGATTCTGTATTTATGCTCGGACGAGGCTGCTTTTATCACCGGCTGCGATTATCCGATTGATGGCGGATTTATTACGTTGAATACCTAAACAAAGAATGCGGTATGACTATGGGTTTTTATGGTTGCTTATGAAAGAGTTATTAATCGAAATCATGCACCAGTACACGCCAGACAGTGCACTGGTAGAATCTTTATGCCAAGAATTACACAAACTGTATTCCGCGAAAAAACGGTATTATCATACGCTTGTCCATATTGAAAATATGCTTCGGCTGGCGGCTGGCAATCGGGAAAAGGTGACCGATTGGGATGTTTTCGTGCTGGCAATTTGCTACCATGACGCCATTTATCAGGCGCTGAAATCAGATAATGAAGAAAAAAGTGCGGCCTTGGCCGAAAAGCGGTTGTGGCAGATTGGCTTGCCCAGCGACCAAATTACTCATTGTAAAGCACTGATAATGGCTACCAAACACCATCAATGGACGCCTGATCCGGCTTGTAATCTTCTGATAGACATTGATTTAGCAATACTAGGTACTCCTTGGGAAAGTTATGCCGCATATACTGGACAGATCCGCAAAGAGTACGCGATTTATCCAGATGTTCTATACAAACCAGGGCGTATAAAGGTGTTGCAGCGATTTCTTGAACGGGATTTCATTTTCAAAACAATCAATTTTCAGGAGCGGTTCGAGTTACAGGCCCGAAAAAATATGCAATGGGAAATCGGGACGCTTCAATAGATAGAGGCTCGCCTAAGTCTTTCCAACCCTGGAAGTGTCCGCAGCAACCGTCGCCCAAGCCACTGCACTGGGTGCAGCCTTGGCCATCCATGCTGCATAGAATGAAAAGCCTGTGCCGCAACACCTGATTTCGCTAAAAAAATACAGCACACCCACTGATGAATCTAACTTATAATGCGAATTATCCCTCCATCGACGACCTCCGCGACCGCGCTCAACGGCGCATCCCGCGTTTTGCTTTTGAATACCTGGACGGCGGTTGCAACGAAGAGGTCAATCTGCATAAAAACACGGCCGAACTGCGAGAGGTAGAACTGAAACCGTATTATTTGTCCAAACATACCGGTTCAAATCTGCAAACCGAACTCTTCGGACACGTGTACGATGCGCCGTTCGGCATCGCGCCGGTGGGCCTGCAAGGGCTGATCTGGCCCAACTCGCCCGAGATCCTGGCTAAAGCCGCGCTGGCGCATAATATTCCGTTCATTCTCAGCACCGTTACTACGTCCCATATCGAGCGGATCAGCGAACTCACCGAAGGTAAATTCTGGTACCAGTTATACCATCCGGCCGACAATGCCCTGCGCGACGACCTACTCGACCGGGCGGAAGCAGCCGGTTGTAAAGTCCTGGTAATTCTCTGCGATGTACCGTCTTTCGGGTATCGGCCGCGCGATATTCGCAACGGGTTGGCCATGCCGCCCAAAATGACCTTGCGCAATATTTTGCAAATCATGGGCAGGCCAAACTGGGCGCTTCGCACCCTGATTCATGGACAACCAGGATTCGCTACCATGCAGAAATATATGCCCAAAGGGCTGAATATGAAACAATTAGGCGCTTATATGAACCAGACCTTTGCCGGCCGGCTGAACGAGGCAAAAATTGCGCCGATCCGCGAGCGTTGGAAAGGCAAAATCGTACTGAAAGGGGTAGCCAGCGAAGAAGACACGGCGCTGGCCATCAAACTGGGGCTGGATGGCATCATCGTTTCCAACCACGGCGGCCGGCAGTTGGATGCCGGCCAATCCTCCATCAAACCGCTTACGACCATTGCCCAAAAATACGCCGGTCAGATCAAAATTATGCTGGATAGCGGGTTGCGTTCGGGGCCGGATGTAGCCCGGGCCATGGCCAGCGGGGCGGAGTTCACCTTTCTGGGCCGGTCGTTTATGTATGGCGTAGCTGCTTTGGGCAACGCGGGCGGGGATCACACCATTTCCATCTTAAAGACCCAACTCCGGCAAGTGATGGAACAGGTTTGCTGCGCACGGGTGGAAGATTTCCCACGCTTCCTGGTCCAAAAATGACGTTGTCGGGTCGGTCTTAGCACCAGGAATTCATACGGGCAATAGTCGGAGAGAAATCCCATCTTTGCGGCTTATAACACGAGCATGAAAAAAACTTTGCAAGAAGAGGCGTTGCATTACCACGCCAAAGGCCGTCCAGGCAAAATTGAAGTGATCCCTTCCAAAGAAACGGCTACCCAGCGCGACCTGACCCTCGCCTATTCACCCGGTGTGGCCGAGCCCTGCCTGGCAATTGCCGAAAATCCCGAAGATGTCTATAAATACACCGCCAAAGGCAATCTGGTTGCCGTTATTTCCAACGGTACCGCCGTGTTAGGTCTGGGCGATATCGGCCCCGCAGCCGGCAAACCCGTAATGGAGGGCAAAGGGCTTTTGTTTAAGATCTATGCCGATATCGATGTGTTCGACCTCGAACTCGATACCAAAGATGTGGACGAATTTGTGCGCACGGTCAAGATCCTGGAGCCGACTTTTGGCGGTATCAACCTGGAAGATATTTCCGCACCCGAGTGCTTCGAGATCGAAGAAAGGTTGAAAGCAGAAATGAACATTCCGGTCATGCACGACGATCAGCATGGCACGGCCATTATCAGCGCTGCGGCCCTGCTCAACGCGCTCGAACTGGTTGGAAAAGACATCACCACTGCCAAAATTGTCGTTAATGGTGCGGGTGCTTCGGCGATTTCCTGTTCCAAACTCTACCACAGTCTGGGCGCTCGCAAGGAAAATATCTATATGTTCGACTCGAAAGGGTTGATCCACCCCAGTCGGACCAACCTGGACGGCAAAAAAATCGAGTTTGCCAATGCCACCGCTCCGGCCGACACCACTTTAACGGAGGCCATGACCGGCGCAGATGTATTTGTCGGTTTGTCGAAAGGCAATGTATTGCAACCCGATATGGTCAAGGGCATGGCAAAGGATTGCATCGTTTTTGCCATGGCCAATCCGACGCCTGAAATCGCTTACGAAGATGCCATGGCGGCGAGAACGGATATTATTTTTGCGACCGGTCGCAGCGATTATCCCAACCAGGTAAACAATGTACTGGGCTTCCCCTACATTTTCCGGGGCGCGCTGGATGTGCGTTCCAAAGTGATCAATGAAGAAATGAAACTGGCAGCCGTGCGGGCGCTGGCCGAACTGGCCAAAAAGCCGGTTCCCGATATTGTCAACCTGGCCTACGGAAAAGACAACCTGGTTTTTGGCCGGGAATATATTATTCCCAAACCGGTAGATCCGCGCTTGCTCACCACCGTCGCGATGGCAGTCGCCCGGGCAGCCATGGAAACGGGCGTGGCCAAATTCCCGATCCTGGACTGGGAAGCCTACGAAACGCAATTATCCAAGCGCCTCGGACTGGATAATACGCTCATCCGGGCGATCATCAACAAAGCCAAACAAAATCCCAAACGGGTCGTGCTGGCCGATGCGGAAAACCTGACGGTGCTCAAAGCAGCCCAGCAAGTGATTCAGGAAAAAATCGCCATACCAATTTTATTGGGCAACGTGCAGCGCATTCAGCAGCTGATGCGGGAGAATCAACTGGATATAGCGAATGTGGAAATCATCGACCCAATGTCCCCGCAAGATGAAGCCGCTCAGTTGCGGTTAGCCCGCTATGGCGACCTGTTTTTTGAAAAACGCCAGCGCAAAGGTTTCAACCAAAAAGAAGCCCACAATATGGTGCGCCGCCGCAATTACTTCGGTTGCATGATGGTCGAAACCGGCGACGCCGACGCCATGATCGGCGGTATGACCCGCAATTATCCCGACACGATCCGACCCGCTTTGCAAGCCGTAGGACGACGAGCCGGTGTAAAAAAAGTATCGGGCATGTACATCCTGATGAGCCGCTTCGGACCGCTATTTATGGCCGACACCAGCGTCAACTTTAACCCAACGGCCGACGAAATCGTGGAAATCGCCGAATTGGCAGCCAAAGAGGTGGAAAAATTCAACATTGTTCCACGCATCGCTTTACTGACCTATTCCAACTTCGGCAGTGCGGACGGAGAAGACGCGATTAAAATGCGTAAAGCCGTCGAAATACTCAAAGCGAAACATCCCGCCATGATCGTGGATGGTGAAATGCAGGCGCATTTGCCGTTTGACACGGCCTTGTTAAAAGAAAACCATCCGTTCAGCGATCTGGCGGACGGCAGTGCGAACACGCTCATTTTTCCGAATCTTTCCGCTTCCAACATCGCTTATAACCTGGTCAAAGAAGTGGCCGATATTGAAAAAATGGGGCCGATTCTGATGGGTTTGAAAAAACCGGTCCACTTGTTACAACTGGGTAGTACGACGCGGGAAATTGTGAATATGATTGTGATTGCCGTGGTAGATGCGCAGATGAGTGAATAAATTCGGGTGTAAGTAGCCCGCCCAAACGCCCTCGCCGGGCCCTAACATGCTTAACTATGGATTACTGGAGATACATTTTGCGCGCTAACCCGGAAACCGCCGAGATCCTGGTCGCCTATCTGGCCGATGCCGAATTCGATACGTTCGAAGAGGTCGATCACGGCGTAAATGCCTACCTGCCGGCTGCGGCTAATCAGACGGAAACGGAAGCGCAACTTGCTGATTTACAGTCGCAATTTGCTTTTGGCTGGGACAAGGAATTTATCCCCGGACAAAACTGGAACGAGATCTGGGAAAGCAATTTTCATCCGGTGATCGTGGGCCATTTTTGTGCGGTTCGCGCCGATTTTCACGCACCGATTCCGGAAGTGCAGCACCAGTTGGTCATCAATCCTAAAATGGCTTTTGGTACCGGCCATCACGAAACCACCTGGCAATGTATCGCGGCGATGGAACACTTACCGATGCACGGTGCACAGGTGCTGGATTATGGTTGCGGGACGGGTGTACTGGCCATTCTAGCCGCCAAACTAGGCGCAGTCGGCGCTGAAGCCATCGACATCGAAGCAGAATCGTACCGCAATACCCTGGAAAATTGTGCCGTAAATGGGGTAGATAATGTAACCGCCCGTTGCGGCATCCTCAGCGATGTACAGGGTCGCCATTTCGACGGTATTCTGGCCAATATAAACCGCAATGTCATCCTGGATTCGCTACCACGCCTGGCCGAACTCACTAAAGCGGGCGGATGGCTGTTGGTCTCCGGCATTCTGGCTCAGGATGAAACGGTTATTGTGGAAAACGCAGAAAAGAACGGGTTTCAAAAACAGAAACAGACACAGCGGGGGAATTGGTTGTGTATCCGGTTTTTGAAAAGTTAAGGCTTTTGGAGATTTGATGGATGATAGAAATTAATGGCAGCTCAGATATTCAATTGGAGACACTCCAAGAGATAGTGGAATTGGGAATTGGCGGTGAAATGATTGTTAAAATTAAGAGTACCAGATCAAAAAAGAAAGGCACATTAACCTCGGCCAAATGAGCATGCCCATCCTGCCAAGAATGTATTTACAACCCAAATATCCGCTCCATCAACACCCACTTTTCGCCCGGTCGTGCCGTCGGCAAAGCTTGCTGATACTGCCACATCAGCGTTTCCCAGTCCTGCACTCGTTGACTGCCGGCATCGATCAGCGCTTTTTGTTCGAAGGAAAAAGTATCGTTCGCCTCCAGAATCATTAAAAGGCGATTTTCGACGCGGTAAATCTCCAGTCGCTCGATACCGGCAGCGTGCATACACTCCAATACTTCCGGCCAGACGGCCAAATGCCAGGTTTCGTAGGCCGCAATTAAAACAGGATCCGGTTTGAGATCGAGGGCAAGGCAATAGCGCTGCATGGACCTAAGGAGGGTTAAAACTTGATCAATTCCATTAATTTTTTGGCATTTTCCGTATTGGAGTACTCTGTTTCCAGTACGGCGCGGCGTTCTTCGATCCGGCTTTGTTCGAATGGTGCATTGATCAGCGCCTCAATGGTCTGCCGAATAGCGGCTGGTGAATTGCGCACATAACAAAGTTTAGCCAGATTCGTGCCGCGTACCATCGGTTCGTTGACGATACAAAAACGGCCGCGAAACAACGCATTCAGCAATTTCAATTTAACACCGGCCACGGAAAACGTGACCAGCAAATTGATATCGGCCTGCTGGATCAGCCGGTTCATCTCGGCCTCATCCGGGTTTTTGACCAGCGTAATGTGCTCCTGTTGATTGACCAGACTTTCCAGTTCTTCAGATGGATTCATGCCGGCAATCACCAAAGGAATGTCCAGACCCGGAAACACCTCGGTGATCAACCAGCGCGCGGCCCGGTCATTGTCCGGCACGCTCAGTTTTCCGTGAAATAACACGTATTCGCCCCGGCCAGTCAGGCTTTCAATCGTCGCATTGGGGTGAAAAGCCGGAATATAATGCGTATTGGCTTTCATTTCGCGATAATACACCGCATCGTTCAAAGAAAGCGTAATAATCTCGTCGGCGTGCAACACCACTTTAGGCTCGATGCGCTGCAGTTTAATGCTCTCTGAAAAATAATAGATTTTCTTAAAAACGTTGGTTGCCGGGGTCGCCTCGGCCAGACCTTCATAGTACTGCCATTCCACGTTGTGCATACGCACGATTTTTTGCCGTGCCCGCAGCCGTTTGCGCCAAATGGGCGCGGCCGTATGCATTCCTTCGAATAAAATCGGGTAATTATCCTTTTTCAGGCGTTTCAATAAAGAGCTGTCCTGACGCGTACGCATGATAAAAGGCAGGAAACTCACCTGATAGTACAGCGAAAGGCTGCGCTTGTAATAGTGCACTTCGTGGCAGTATAATTCCAACTCCTGCTGCGGTGTGCGTTCGCCGTATTGATAACAGTGTAAAATGACCTTAACACCTTGTTCGTGAAGGGCTTTTATCTGATTAAAAATGACAATAACACCCCCGTAATTGGCTGGGTATGGAATGTCGAAAGAGACAATATGAAGATACATAATTTGGTAATTCAGTCCTAAATCGTAGTGAACGATAACCCCGCAAAAGTACGGATTATTTTGTTTTTTTGGCGGCTTGTGGCCTAAACAGTGCAAATACCGGCAATATTGCCCGCGCCAGCCCCGATATTTATTGTAGACGTTAACTTGTGAAATAGTCATTTGACCAAAGTGGGCATTCGCCAATTTTTTTTGAAAAAAATTTCAGGAAAAACTTGTTTGTTGTTTGGCAACAGCCATACCTTAGGCAAAGTTTTTAGGGTCAACCCAGCACCCATCCAAATTTTATTGTTCACCAAACGCTCAGGATTATGAACATTACTTTCGAAGAACTTCGTCGTATCAAGCATGCGCTCCCTACTGGAAGCATCTCCCGTATCGCCCAGGATTTATCTTTGGACGAACAATCTATCCGCAATTATTTTGGCGCACACCAATATAAAGACGGGCAGATCGTGGAATGGCATCTGGAACCCGGGCCCAATGGCGGCATCGTTCATTTGGAGGATCCGACTATTTTAAACCACGCCCTTCAGATTCTTGGAGAGCAACCTATTTTATCCTAAACGCACCTGCACAGATTACCCAGGTCGCAAACCGGCCAGTTAAAGGAGAAATCGCCCCAACCGCAGTTTCTCCTTTTCTTTTTCACTAAAACAAAGGCCACTCCTGTCATTTTGTCAGAAAATGGTTATTTTTGCGGCTTGAATAGTAGCACTGCTATTATAAAGGATTCAAACCGGTAATATGTACGATAATAACCCAACCCTCGAAGGAATTAAAACGATCCAGGAAGCGCGCCAAGGCAACGTGCTTTTCAAAGAACACTGGCAGGAACGCGATGTCCCCGGTGGCAAGAAGTTTTACATCGAGAGCTATGGCTGCCAGATGAATTTCAGTGATTCTGAGATCGTAGCCAGCATCCTGGGCGATGTAGGATATTCTCCTACCCGCAATATGGAAGAAAGTGATCTCATCCTGATCAACACCTGTTCTATTCGCGAAAAAGCGGAAGATACGGTGCGTAAACGCCTGAAAATCTTCGCCATCGCCAAAAAGAAGAAACCGGCGATGATGGTGGGCGTACTGGGCTGTATGGCCGAACGGCTGAAAAAACAATTACTGGAAGAGGAGAAACTGGTCGACCTGGTGGTGGGCCCCGATGCATACCGCGACTTGCCAAATCTGATTAGTGGCGTTGGGGAGGGCACCCGGATGGTGAATGTACTGTTGAGTCGCGAAGAAACGTATGCCGATATTAATCCCATTCGGCTGGAAAGCAACGGCGTGATGGGGTTCATTTCTATCATGCGCGGTTGCGACAATATGTGTTCGTTTTGTGTTGTGCCGTTTACGCGCGGCCGCGAACGTTCGCGCGATACCTTCAGCATTATTTCGGAGGCCAATATGTTATACGATCAGGGCTATCGCGAGGTAACGCTGCTGGGTCAGAATGTTGACTCCTACAAATGGGAAAATCCGGAGACCGGCCAACTGGTCACTTTTGCGAATTTGCTGGAAATGACCGCACAGGTACATCCCGACCTGCGGGTCCGCTTCAGCACTTCGCACCCGAAAGACATGACAGATGATGTATTGTACGTCTTGGCACGGTACGATAATATCTGTAAATATATCCATTTACCGGTCCAGTCTGGCAATAGCCGTATCCTGGAATTGATGAACCGCACCTACGACCGGCCCTGGTACGAAGAAAGAATCGACGCAATCCGCCGCATTTTGCCGGAAGCGACCGTTTCAAGCGATATTATTACCGGATTTTGCTCCGAGACGGAAGCGGAACACCAGGACACACTGAGCATTATGGAATACGCCAATTATTCCCTGTCCTTTATGTTTTCTTATTCCGAGCGCCCTGGCACGCTGGCTGCCCGCAAATATGCGGACGACATTCCGGAAGAGACCAAAAAACGACGCCTCAGCGAGATAATCCGCATGCAAAATGCAATCAGCCTGCGTAACAACCAGGCCGACCTGGGCAAGACCTTTAAAGTGCTAATCGAGGGCAATTCCAAAAAATCCGACAAGGACTTTTGCGGTCGCAATACGCAGAGCAAAATGCTGGTCTTCCCTAAAAAAGAAGGCCTGAAGCCGGGTGACTACTGTATGGTCAAAGTGTTGGACGTATCGAGTGCGACGCTGCTGGGCGAAATTGTATAATGGTATAGCATCTAAGTATCTGAAAATCAAATACTTAAAATGCAATATTTCAATCGCCCGCACAAAAACTAGTAAACATGGCAATTAATTTGCAATCTATAAAAGCCCGTTTCGGGATTGTTGGCAATTCCAGTTTGCTGGATGCCGCCCTGGAAACGGCCACCCGTGTTGCGCCCACCGATCTGACGGTACTTATTACCGGCGAGAGCGGGGTAGGCAAAGAAGCGTTTTCTAAAATTATCCACGCCCTGAGTGCGCGCAAACACAATGAATTCATCGCCGTGAACTGTGGCGCAATTCCGGAAGGCACGATTAATTCGGAACTGTTTGGTCACGAAAAGGGCTCGTTTACCGGCGCATTGGGCGACCGGAAAGGGTATTTCGAGACGGTTAGCGGCGGCACTATTTTCCTGGATGAAATCGGCGAAATGCCGCTCGATACCCAGGCTTATCTGTTGCGCGTACTGGAATCGGGCGAATTTATCCGGGTGGGTGCCAGCAAAACGCAACGCACCGATGTACGCGTCATTGCCGCGACCAATGTGAACCTGGAAGAACGCGTGCGCAAAGGAAAATTCCGCGAAGACTTGTTTTATCGCTTGAGTACGGTGCCGATCCGCGTACCGGCTTTGCATGATCGCCGCGATGATATCGCCCTGCTTTTTCGCAAATTTGCCCACGATTTTGCCGAGAAATACCGCATGCAACCCATCCGGCTGGACGAACGCGCCGAAATGACCCTGGAAAATTACCGCTGGCCGGGCAATATCCGCGAACTCAAAAATATCGCCGAGCAACTATCCGTACTCTCCGAAGAACGACTCGTGACCTTTGAAGAAATCCAGCGACAAATGCCGCAATTGCTGAGTCGCAACCTGCCTGTGCCTACGGATCGCAACGGACATACGGGCGGCAACGATTTTCAGGAACGCGACCTGCTGTACAAGGTCTTGTTCGATATGAAAAACGACCTGAACGATTTAAAAGGATTGATCTATGAACTGGTAAAAAGCAACAACCTGCGCATGCCCGATCTGACCAATATCCGCCAGTTGCAGCCCTCGTTCCCGACCCGCTCCTACCCTGCCGTGAATGAGCCCATCCTGGAAACCAATGGTTATAATGACAACCGGCCTTCTTTTTATCCCGATGATTCCGGTAAGGTAACACCGATTATTATCGATCAAAACAAATCTTCCCACGCATACGACAAATCGGAAGTAGAAGACGCGCCATTGGCGATGGATGAGATCGAAAAAGGCGCGATCAAACGGGCGCTAAAAAAATACAACGGCCGCCGCAAGGAAGCCGCCGAAGAATTACAAATCTCCGAGCGTACGCTCTACCGCAAGATCAAAGAGTACGATTTGCAATAACCTAAGGTCGCATAAATCAGCGTTTCGCCCCGACACGGTATCTCGTGTTCATACAGGCGATGTTAACAATTGCAAAAAGGCAGAATGCGGCCAAAGCCTTTGTCGATATTTGCACGTCTAAGCATATATCTCTTTTCCAAAAACGACAAAATTCATTGCGGATGAAACGCATTTTCACAGTTCTGCTTTTTTCTCTATTGGCCGTCAGTGCCACTTTTGCCGCCAAAGGGCATAAAATCCGGGTCAAACTGGAAAATTATCCGGAAAAAGAACTTATTCTGGGTTTCTATTACGGCGATAAACCCTACGTGAAAGATACGGTTACGCTCGGTGCCGACGGTTATTTCTCTTTTGAAGCCGATACGCTGCTGCCTTGTGGCGTGTATTTGCTGGTGCTCAAACCAGATAATTCATTCATTCAGTTCGCCGTACCCGCCGACGACCAGGATTTCACCATGACCACGGACGTTAAAAATTCGGTGGAGAAAATGAAATTTAAAGGCTCGGACGACAATGATATTTTCTACGACTACTTGCGTTTCCTGGCTAAACTCCGCCCGGAAGCCGATACGCTGCGCGCACATCTGGAGTTGGTGCGTAAAGTAGTGGCCGATTCAACCCGCCTGGCCAATCAACTGAACGACATGGACAAGCAAGTCAAAAAGTTTCAGGCGGATGTATTGACAAAATACCCCAATACGATCACTGCCAAGATTGTGCGCGCTTCTATCGAGCCCGAAGCGCCGGAATTCAAAGGTGATGATAAAGCGGTTTTACTGCAAAAACGCGAATGGTACCGCACCCATTTCTTTGATAATGTGGACATTACAGATATTTGTCTGTTGCGCAGTCCGGTTATGAACCCTAAAATAGAACAATACATTCAGAAATTTACGGTGCAACATCCCGATAGCCTTATCCGGGCAGTCGATTTTGTACTGAGCAAACTGAAACCCACCCCCGACAATTATAAATTCTACCTGATTCAGTTGTTGAATTTTTATGCCAAGTCGAATATCGTTGGGATGGACGCGGTGTATGTGCATATCGCCGAAGAATATTACTGCAAAAACGGTGCGAACTGGACCAAAAAGGAAGACCTGGAAAAAATCTGCGACAACGCCGCCCGACTCAAGCCAATTCTGATCGGTAAAATCGCCCCGAATATTATTGTCAAAGACCGCAATGACCAACCGGCTGAACTGTGGAAAGTAGATGCCGATTACACAGTGCTGTTCTTCTGGGATCCGGAATGCGGGCATTGCAAAAAAGCAGCACCGTTCATGGTCGAGTTTGCCAATAAATTCAAGGACCGAAACGTGAAAGTATTTGCCGTTTGCACCGCAAAAGGTGACAAAGGCCCGGAATGCTGGAAAAGCGTCGAAGAAAAAGGATTCAGCGATTTCCTGTTTTTGAATACATACGACCCCTATTTGTCCAGCCGCTATAGCTCTTTTTACGATGTACGCGTGACGCCACAGATTTTTATCCTCGGCCGCAACCATGAAATTCTGATGAAACGCATCGGTGCCGAACAACTCAGCGAAGTGATGGAACAGGTGATCAAATTCCAGGAGGAGAAGAAAAAGCAGGGGAAATAGAAGGCGTTATGCGTTATTTTGCAACTAACCAGAATTCACCGGGCAACGATCGCTGCCCGGTGAATTTTAATTTTAAGTAAATGGCTGACATTCAATACATTAATATCGGATACACCAAAAAAACGCACGGCCTTAACGGCGAACTTAAACTGTCGATCGAGGAGCGTTACCTGGAAGATTTTTTAAAGAACGAGCGTTTGTTTATCGACGTAAAGGGTGCCAAAGTGCCCTATTTTGTGGTCGGTGTGCGTGGCAAAGGCGAAATGATCCTGCAACTGGAAGATGTCGAATCGCGCGATGCCGCCTACGGATTACAGTCGCGCGAAGTATTTCTGCGCCAGCAGGATCTGATCCCGGATGAAGAACGGGAACTCGAAGTGATCGAAGAGGAAGGGCTCGAATATGAGCACCTGACCGGATTCACTATTACCGATAAAAGCGTAGGGGAGATCGGCGTGATCGAAGAAGTGCTGGAAATGCCGCAACAGGAAATGGCCATGCTGACCTATAAAAACAAGATGGTTTTGATCCCGCTCAATGCACAATTGATCGTGACCGTCGACAAAACAACCAAAGTAGTGCAGATGGATTTACCGGACGGATTGTTGGACATGTAAAAATTAACAAATGTTTTAAATTTATCACGAAACTAATCTTTCGATCTACTGCGTTAAGGTTTGGTAATTCGATTCAATGAACCAACCAAACTCTTCCTATGTACCACATCACCGAACAAAATGAGCGTCGTGGCCGCCATCAGGCCCTGTTGCTCACCGTTACCCTGCACTTCGCATTAGGCGTTGCTGTGTACTTGTACGCTAATCGAACCCCCGACCCCCAGCCGACAAACACGACTTTCCAGACAGATCCAAGCGCGCATGTCCCCCGGGCGCGCACCGCAAATAAACCATAACGCCCTGTATAGTCCCAAGCGAAACAGCTACGCCGTGTCCCAGCAATGGGGCACGGCGTTTTTTATTGGATTTTGTTTTAATTGATTTTTAATTTGATATATCTTTCGGAATTATTCAGGACAATCTTTCAAAAAATATGAAAAATCGCTACAAACCATTTATTATTCTATCTTTTAGCCTGGCAATCTTTCATGGTGCGTTTGCGCAACGTATAATTCAAGGCGTTGTCAAAGATAAATACACTGGCGAACCGATGGTCGGTGTTTCCGTCGCACTGATGGGATCGGCCAGGGGGGCAGTGACAAATATAGAAGGTCAATACAATATAGAAGTACCCACCGAAAGTGCCCAATTACTTTTTTCATTTTTCGGATATTCCGAACAGCGCATTGAGGTGAAAGGGATGGATTATTTAGCGGTGTCCCTGATACCAATATTTGATCCGACGCTTTTAACTTCAAATGGTGCGTGTGTTTCCGTTTATTCCAAACCGCTCAATGCTGCTACACCTGTAAATTTTAACCAAGGTAATATTACCAACCCGATACAACTGGCCCAGGGAAAATTAGCCGGGTTGAGTATTACCCGGCCGGGCAGCGATCCGAATCAGGATTTTATCGTGCGGGTGCGGGGATTGTCATCCCTCATTTCCGAGACAGCGCCCTTGATTGTACTGGACGGCGTGCCCGGCGTCGATCTGCAATTGATCGACCCGAACGATGTAGAAAGCATCACCGTGCTCAAGGATGCCGCCTCGGCAGCCATATACGGGATGCGCGGTGCAGCGGGCGTACTGTTGATTACCAGTAAAAAAGGCGCACAAAAGTCAACCGTAACCTATACCGGTCAGGTTTGCGTAGACCAAGCCCGGCGATATAACTTGCTGAATGCCAACGAATTAATTGCCGCAGGCGGCAGGGACCTTTCACCCAATGAAGATATCGACACGGACTGGCAAAACGAGGTGTTACAAACCGGCATATCGACGAATCACAATTTGCGGCTTTCCGGCGCGGTCGGCAAAGGAACCATTCGCACTTCTTTTAACTACCGGGATGTGCAGGGCGTTTTACGCAAGAGCGGATTACAACAATATAATGGCAGCGTATCTTTTTCGCAGAAAGCCTTGTCGGACCGGCTTACTATCCAGGCCAATATTTATGCGAATGTACGAGAGGCGAATTATAGTTCTCTGAACGCCTACCAGCATGCAATCAGCACCAGTCCGACCATGGCGGTGCGCAGCGATGCTCCAGAATATGCGCAGTATGGTGGTTATGTACAACAAGACCTTTTTATATATCTGAATCCCACCGCTATGATCGATCAGAATAAAAACGACGGTAAAACCACGCAGGTGCTGGGCAATGTGCGGGCAGATTTTGAGATCATTCCCGGATTAACTGCGGGTTTGCAAGTAGCACAAGCACTTTCTAACGGCAATTATGGCCAATATTTCAGCAAAGAATCTAAGGCTACCGGGATTAATCGAAACGGATATGCGGTACAGTCCCAACAACAAAGCAACAATAACTCGCTACAGCTCACCGGGAATTATGTACACCAGTTTAATGCTTTTGGAGTCAATATTTTAGGCGGATACGCCTGGCAGCGCTACCAGCAGGCAGGCTTGCAGGTAGAAGCAGGCAATATATTGTCGGATGCATTTGAAAATTACAACCTGGGAGCGTTTCTGGATATTACCCGTGGCAATGCGAGCATCAGCGGTTACAGCAACCAAAATACCTTGATTGCCTTTTTTGGTCGGGCGCAGGTGAATTTTAACAACCTTTATTTTCTGGAGGCCGGCCTGCGGCGCGAAGGATCAAGCCGCTTGAGCAAAAACAACAAATGGGGTGCGTTTCCATTTATGAGCGCAGGGGTAGATTTATCCAGATTTTTGACGATCAATAATTTACAGCAGTTAAAACTGCGCGTTGGGTATGGCATTTCGGGCCAGCAGCCCGGGCAATCTGCCCTTTCGAGTGCCACGTTCGCACAAGGCACACTGTTTTATTATAACGGTGGGTTTACACCGAGTTATGGGCTGACCAGAAATGAAAATCCAAATCTGAAATGGGAAGAAAAACAGGAACTGAATATTGGACTCGATTTCGCGCTACACAATGGCCGGATAACCGGTTCAGTAGATTGGTTCAAACAGCGAACATCCGACTTGATTCAACAAATGACGGTGGCAGTTCCGCCGAACGTATCGACCTCAACCTACCTTAACATTGCCGAAATCACCAACAATGGGCTGGAAATCTCTCTAAACTGGGAGGACCTGATAAAAAGTAAAAACTTCAGTTGGTCGATGGGCGCAGTGCTTACCGCCAATAATTTGGTTTTAAGCAATGCCGGCAGAAACGATACGCTTCCGATTAGTTCTATGCCTTTTCCAGGGGCTTGTTGTGCCACTTATAATATCATCTATTCGGGCAGCCGTTTGGGAGAGTTCTGGGGACCTGTAAGGCAGGGAGTTGACGCAGATGGTACGGTCATTTATAAAGATATTGATAGAAACGGTCAACTAGATCCGTATAGTTATAATCGAGATCAAACCTATCTCGGAAGTGGGCTGCCGGCTTTTGAATTTGGATGGAGCAGTAGCCTGACTTTGCACCATTTCGACCTGAATTTTTTAATGCGCGGCGCCGTCGGGCATGATATTGCCCATGAAAACCGGGCACTGTATGAAAATTTTGACGTCTTCAGCAACATGTGGAATAAACCCGTTACAAAATACATTGATAAAAATGTCAGGTCGGCCAGCAACCGCTTTAACAGTTATTTTCTAGAAAAAGGTAGTTTCGTACGCCTGGATAATTGTACGCTGGGTTACAATGTAACGTTAAAACCAGGCGCATGGTTTGATAAATTTCGTATATATGTAGGCGGACAAAATTTAATTACGCTGACCAAATATACCGGGCTGGATTCCGAGGTACGGTATATTGATAATTATCAAGCCAATAATCCGGTTTCGCCCGGTATCGACCGCAACAGCACCTATCCTTTGGCACGAAGTATATTCTTAGGGGTGCAAGTCGGGTTGTGATGAACTCTTACCGTTCTGTCTTACACCCGTCATTTATTTATACCCATTTTCGGTTATTGGCACTGCTTTTGTTTTGTGCAGAAAAACAATAATCGCGTAAAAATGAAAAAATTCCTTTTACTCCTACTTTTAGCCGTTGCTTTGCAAAAACAACCGCTTATCGCTCAAAACCAAACCTTTCCGAATGCCATACATGCAAAAATAAATGTATCGGATTACGGTGTTTTGTTCGACAATAACCCACGGCTTGGCCAGGGTTTTGAACTGGGTTACTTTCACAATGTCTCCTCGTTTATCAACGTCGGCATTCCTTTCAAACTCGGTCTGGGCAAACTGCCGCGCACCGAAGGCAACACCGTTACGACCAGTCTGGATGTACTCGTGCATTTGGAAAACACTGCCAGCGAAAGTAAGTTACTGCCCTACGCATTTGTCGGCGCTGGCTATTTCCTGGAGAAATTTAAAAATGGCCACGCGCAGTTTCCATTTGGCGGCGGACTCAAATTCAAGGTATCGCAGTACGCTTTTGCCAATTTGCAACTTGAATACCGCAAAGCGCTGGTCGATGAACGCGATAACCTGCAACTGGGTGTCGGATTCGTATACCTGCTCCACAAACCAGATGCGCGCATGACCGACAGCGACCGCGATGGTACGCCGGATGCCATCGACAAATGTCCGCAAGTGGCCGGTTCAACCACCGCTTTTGGTTGCCCGGATCAGGATAAAGATGGCATCGCCGACGCGGAGGATACCTGCCCGACGCAGCCCGGACCGGCTGCTACAATGGGTTGCCCGGACACGGATAATGACGGCATCGCCGATACAATGGATGATTGCCCGGACCAGGCCGGCACGTTGAAAGGCTGTCCCGACACTGATAATGATGGTGTAGCCGATAAAGATGACCTATGCCCGACCGAAGTTGGTCGTTTCAACGGTTGCCCAGATACCGATTTTGATGGCGTTGCCGATAAGGATGATAAATGTCCGACGGTGGCTGGCACCATCGAAAATAACGGTTGTCCCGATATGATAGACAGCGATGGCGACGGGTTTGACGACACGATCGACCTGTGCCCGACTACCGCAGGCACCTTGTACGGTTGTCCCGATACCGACGGCGATAAAGTGGCGGATATCGATGATAAATGCCCCACTGAGCCCGGCACCAAAGAGAACGATGGTTGTCCGGCCGCCAAAGACAGCGACGGCGACGGATTTGACGATGCCAACGACGCTTGCCCAACCAGCGCCGGCACCGCTAACGGCTGCCCGGATGCGGATAGCGATGGCATTGCTGACAAAGACGACCTGTGCCCCACCGAAGCCGGCATCAAAGCCAACGATGGCTGCCCACCCGTCAAAGATACCGATGGCGACGGCGTAGATGACAAACGCGACCCGTGCCCAACGACTGCCGGTGCGTTTGGCGGTTGCCCGGACACCGACAATGACGGTGTAGCCGACAATCTGGACAAATGCCCGACGACGCCGGGCCTTTCGACCAATTATGGCTGTCCGGAAGTAAAAAAGGAAACCAAAACGAAACTGGCCGCCGCTACCAAAGCGGTACAATTCGAGACCAGCAAATCCGTGCTAAAAAATGAATCGTTTGCCGTACTCGATGAGATGGTGGATATTTTGCGCCAGTACCCGGATTACACACTGTCGATCAGTGGTCACACCGATGATATCGGCGACGACGCCCGCAACCTGCGGCTATCCAACGACCGCGCCAAGGCTTGTTATGATTACCTCATTTTCCGCGGCATTAAAGCCAACCGCCTGCGGTATGCCGGGTTTGGTGAAAATCGCCCGATTGCGGATAATTCAACCAGCGACGGCCGGAATTTGAACCGGCGGGTGGAGTTTGAGTTGATCCTGGAGTAAGGCATAATGCTTACCTAAAAGGGCGGCAGATTAGTACAGCTAATTTGTCGCCCTTTTTATGCTATGCCCTTGCTTCAAACCCCCTTCATCGACAGCGCCACCCGCTTGCGCACATAATCTACTTCCACGACGCGTACCATTACCTGTTGCTGCAACTTGACTACTTCCAGTGGGTTTTTGACGAATTTATCGCCCATTTGGGAGATATGCACCAGGCCGCTGTCTTTAACACCGATATCGATAAAAGCGCCGAAATTGGTGATATTGGTGACGATACCTGGTAAAATCATGCCTGGATGCAGATCGTCCAGGCTGTGTACATTGGCAAAGGCAAAGGTTTTGGCATTGCCGCGCGGGTCCAGTCCTGGTTTTTCCAGTTCCTTGAGAATATCTTGTAAAGTGGGCAAGCCCACATCGCCACGCACATATTTTTTGGGGTCGATTAGCTGGCGCTGGGCTTTGTCGTGCACCAGATCAGCGACTTTACAGTGCAGATCGGCCGCCATTTCTTCAACCAGTGCGTACCGTTCTGGATGGACTGCAGTGTTGTCCAGCGGATTTTGCGCCTCGCGGATGCGCAGAAAACCGGCGCATTGTTCGAAGGCCTTGTCACCCAGACGGGGTACTTTTTTCAGGTCGTTGCGCTTGCGGAACGGGCCGTTTTCAGTCCGGTAGTTTACAATATTCTGGGCCAGTACCGGACCAAGTCCAGAGACGTAGGTGAGCAAGTGTTTACTCGCAGTATTGAGGTTGATACCCACCGCATTGACGCAACTTTGCACTGTACGATCCAGGCCTTCCTTAAGATTGGTCTGGTTGACATCGTGCTGGTACTGCCCCACACCGATGCTTTTCGGGTCAATTTTTACCAGTTCCGCCAAAGGATCTATCAGTCGACGGCCGATGCTAACTGCGCCGCGAACCGTAATATCATAGTTGCCAAATTCCTCGCGCGCCGCTTCCGAAGCGGAGTAGATAGAGGCACCCGCTTCGTTGACCTGAAAGATTTCAACCGGATGGGGAAACTTGATTTTTTCCAGAAAAGCCATGGTTTCGCGACCGGCAGTACCGTTGCCGACCGAAATGGCTTGGATGTTGTAGCGCTCCACTAAATCCTCGACCAGCGATTGACTTTCAAACACTTGTCGCTGCGGCTCGTGCGGATACATCGTGGTATTGTGCACCAGATTGCCGCCGGCATCCAGACAAACGAGTTTACAACCCGTCCGGAATCCGGGATCGATACCCAGTACGCGTTTTTCGCCCAGTGGCGCCGACAACAACAACTGGCGCAGGTTTTCGGCAAAAACCCGAATGGCTTCCAGATCGGCTTTGTCCTTGCTGGTATGGCGGAATTCGGTCTCAATGCCCGGCTGCAAAAGGCGTTTGTAACTGTCTTTTACCGCCATGCCTACGTGTGTAGCGGCACCACCATAACCGGTGACAAACAGCGCGTCCAGATCGCGCAAAGCCATTTCTTCATCGGGGGCAACAGAGACGCGCAGAAAACCCTCCTCTTCTCCGCGGCGCATGGCCAGCAAGCGGTGCGAAGGGCAATTCGACAGTTTCTCACTCCAGTCGAAATAGTCGAGGTACTTCTTGCCGGCTTCTTCCTTGCCGCGCACCAGGCGCGAAGCGATGACAGCGCCTTTCTCAAAATGACGGCGCACTTTATCGCGGGCTTTTTTATCCTCACTCACCCATTCGGCAATGATATCGCGCGCACCTTGCAGTGCATCTTCGGTAGTAGGAACGGCGTCGTTGATATATTGGGCCGCAAGCACTTCTACATCCTTATCACGCTGGGCAAAAATGCGGGTCGCCAAAAGCTCCAGCCCTTTTTCAATTGCCATGGAAGCGCGGGTTTTGCGCTTCTGGCGATACGGCAAATACAGGTCTTCCAGTTCGGTCATCGTAAAAGCGGCTTCGATGGCACGGCGCAGTTCAGGAGTCAGTTTGCCCTGCTCCTGGATACTTTCCAGTATGGCCAGCCGGCGCTTGTCGAGTTCCTGCATTTTCTTCCAACTATCCTGAATGGCAGCGATTTGCACTTCATCCAGCGATCCCGTGGCTTCTTTCCGATAGCGGGCAATAAAGGGAATTGTAGCGCCGGTCTCCAGCAATTCTATAACGGCTTCGACCCGCTTCAGGGGAATATTGAGCAGCGGGGCGATGCGTGGTGCGTAATCCATATTTTTTTAATGATTAATGGTTAGCATAATGATGAATGCATACCGGTTAAGGGCGTATTTGGGGGAGGCAAAAATATACTTTTTGTTTTAAATAATGCTTATTAATTCAGAAACCATACAATCGTCTAACAGAACCATTGACCGTTAATCATTATACATTAATCGTTAACCATTAATCCTTAACTTTCCAACTATCCCCCGATTGATAAATAAACACGGCATCCTTGGGGCGTCCGTTTTTGAAAGTGAGTTCGTGCCATTTTCCTTTGAACTGGACTTTGTACTGATCCGTTTCGTAGTCCAGTGCGCCGATGCCGTTGCGCCACCACCAGTTTCCCCACTGATTAAATTCGGTGCGAAACATACCGGTGCTGTCCGGCGTGGTGACGGTAACGCCATCCTGAGGTGTATTCATATTGAAAAAAGCCAGTTCGTGTACGTTCGCAGCTAAGTGCTTGTTTTCCACCAGGTTAAGGGCGTCGACCAGCGAAGATTGCGGTCCGTACATACGGAACATCCAGATCCCCCGGTAGTTGTCGGCCAGCGAAAGCACGTAGATTTCCTTTTTGTCGTACCACTGAAAATCGGCGAGCAGTTTGCGATAAATGCGCTCCATATCGCCCCACCAGCCACAAGTGCGCAGTAAGAGCACGACCGAAAGCCACATAAATCCGGTAGCAGGCACGTATTTCCAGGAGCCCGGCAAACCCGAAAAAAGAATGGCCAGCGCGGGCAATACAAACAAGGCAGTCAGGTAGCCATAGCGGTCATTTTCATTGTATTGTACCCACTCGAAATGCAATTGTGCCGTCGGTAAAGCGGCCAGTAATCCCATGCCCAGCAGCATGACAAAAATCGGGAATTTGGGGGTCAACCGGTTCCGGAATACGACAGCGATCAATACCAGCGCCGCCAAAATTCCATATCCCCAATAGACGGTGTGCGCTTCACTCAGCGCGTTAAACAACTTCGCTTTGGCCGGATGGGCAAAATGGCGGGCAAAAATCGGGTACTTTACTTCATACTTTAGTGCGTTGGAAAAAATCTGCAAGTAGTTGATTTTCAGGTGTCTTTCTACGCCGTAGTGGCCGACCCAGGCACCCAGCGTCAGTTTATTGAAAATAAAATAAAAGGCCCACAGACCGATTTGCGGCAAGGTCATGAACCGAAAAAGCACGGACCAATTAATAGACGGCTGTTGGTCATTTTTGCGCGTAGGACGCGTAAGCCACCATGTCAGGCAGAAAGCGTGGGTTAATAAAGGTATAACCAGTGCCAGTTCAAGGGTGAATAAATTGAGCAGCATCAGTCCGTGTGCACACCACAACGCACGCCGGTTATTGCGTTCCAGGTAGTCGATGGTCAGCAGCAGGGAACCGAGCAAGCAAGCCGCCGAAATCATATAGTGCAAACACACCCGCCACACCGTAACTTCCGGATGATACGGTGAGAAAAGGAAAAAAGCCGTGCCGGTCACCGCAATCCACAAACCGTCGCGCGTACCCCATAACTGGGTGATTTTCAACAGGAAACGATACAGGAGCAATCCGTTGAACGTATGTGCAGCACAGAACAAAATGTACCACGGTATCCCGGCCGTACCGAACACCTGGTACATGCTGCTATTGATCAACTGCAACACTTGCTGGTGCCCGTTGTACCCATACGACTTGATAAAATCCCAGAACGAATCATCGCGGTAATGGGCCTGCCAGCCCAAAAAATCGGAGACGAAACCGGCATTATGGCTGGGCCAATGCACGATCAGCGTACCGAGGAAGAATAGAGTTGCCCAAAAATATTGATTGCGGAGCCAGGCCATTATTGTTCTTTTTTTACTTTTTTGAGCGATAACAAATTCAAGGCATTGCGCGGCAACCCACTGATAGTACGCTGGGCGAATTGCGCGGTCTGGTCGTAGAACAGGAAAACCACCGGTGCCTGATCGACTATAATTTTATCCATTTGCCGATACAGCGCATATCGTTTTTGGGTATCCGTTTCCTGCAAGCAGGCCGCGTATAGCCGGTCGAACCCGACATTCTTAAAGCCGGTATAGTTGGGCGGTGCGCCATTTTCGCCGTAAAAGCACGTCAAAAAACTTTCCGCATCCGGATAATCAGCAATCCACGAAGCGCGAAAGAACGGTGCCTGGCGGTTGCGCATCTGCTCGCGCAACAACGCGGTTTCCATGGTTTCAATACGGCATCGAATGCCCAGGTCTTCCCATTGTCGCACGATAAACGTACACAGATCAAGGTAATCAGCGTTGCAAAACAAGGTAATTTCCAGCAAATTTTTACCACGCGGAAAACCGGCTTCAGTCAGCAATTGCGCCGCACGCTCCGGATCGTACGTGTAGCCCGGCACAATCCGGTCGTCGAAAGAAGGCAAACCGCGGGGCGTAAAGCCGGAGGTAGCCGGCTGGCCGACACCGTTGCGAAAACTGCGCAGCATTTGGACCCGATCGAAACCGTAATTGAGGGCCTGGCGGATTTTTTGCTGCTGCAGCGGATTCATTGCATCCGTTTTCAACAGAATTCCGAGGTATTCCGTATTGAGATAGGGGTTTTTCAGAAAATAGATGTCGTGCGCCAGCGCTGGTTGTAAGACACCGTCTGCCGTCAGTAATTCGTTGATAAAAGAACTTTCCAGTCCGAACAAATAATCCAGATTGCCTTTTTTAAACTCGAGAAACGCCGTTTTGCGATCGGTAATAAAGGTCGTTTTCACGGCATCTAAATACGGCAGGGAGATGCCGGCCGAATCTTTCTCAAAATAATGCGCATTCTTAAGCACCACCAAACCCTGGTTTTCCGCCCATATTTTGAATTTGAACGGTCCGGTGCCAACAGGATGCCGGCGAAAATCGCGCCCGTAGAATTCTGCTGCTTCGGGCGGCACAATACTGGCGTACTGCATGGTCAGAATTTGCAGCATCGGCTGAAATGGCGCAATCAGTCGCAGGATAAATACGGAGTCATTTTCAGCAACGAAAGCACCGTCGCCTGCCACGACCCGTCCTTTAAAAATCCAACTGCCCGGTTTGGGCCAGGTGTCGTCCAGCAGTCTTTTGAAACTATACACGACATCCGCAGCCACCACTACCCTGCCCTTTCCATGGTTAAAAGCTTCATTATCATGAAAATATACGTCATTGCGCAGCAAAAAACGGTAGGTCAATCCATCTGGTGAAATGTCCCAGTGTCTGGCGATACAGGGTTGCACTTGCAGGCTATCGTCCAGTTGCACCAGTCCGTTGAAGAGGCAATCCACCGCCCAGATATTATTTTGGGTACGCGCAAAGGCGGGGTCGAGCGACGTAATCGGGTTGTGTTGATTGTAGCGAAAAGCAACGCGCCCATCCAGCGCCGGTGACTGCTGCCGACAGTGTAAAAAGAAAAACAGGTAGATTAACAGGCGGAAATAGGCGGATCGGGTCATGTTTTGTGTTGCAAAAGTACCGCATAGGTACTCAGAATCAGCCTATTTCACCACTAAAATATCTCCGGAAAGGGTGCCTTGCCGGCCGCGTTGCCGAACGGTGGCAGTCCATATATAAATGCCGGGAGCGAGCGCGCGTTGCTGGCTATACCCGTCCCAGCGCGCGGTGGTCCCATCTTTTATATCGGCAATTTGATTGCCCCAGCGATCAAAAATTTGCAAATGCAACACCTCCAGTCCGTCGCCAAAAATTTCAAAAACATCATTCGCCCCATCGCCGTTTGGTGAAAAAACATTGGGCGCATATACAGCAAATCCATCGCGGCAATCAGCGCGAATTACTCGCACGGAGTCGGCAAAATAACACTGCTGGTAAGTAACTTCCCGTCGCACCCAGCCTTCTCCGGCAAACTCAAACGTACCGGACCCCGGCAGTCCATTCCACGTAATCTGCCCGGCCAGGCTATTGCCAGCACTCAATTTCAATAGTTCATCTTTGCATAAAACAGTATCGATAGGTAAAAGGGGCGGACGAGAAAACGGCCCTACGGCCACAAAATCCGAAGCCGAACAAGCGCCCCGGAAAGCCGTCGCCACATAAAATCCATATTGCGTAATTGGCCGGCGGGGCAGCAAATACCCGTCATTCCATTGATAGCGATCCGCGCCGCTGGTGGTGGCGTCCAGCCAGAGCGTATCACTTCCGCACAGCACCGTATCGCCCGGCAAATCAAGCGTTAATCCAGCCAGTATCTGCACTTGCACCGTATCGGTACGACTACACGCACCGATACTTGCCATTACACTGTACTGACCTGTAGTAAGCACTGCACGAACCGGATCGGTCAGGCCGTCGTTCCACAGCCAGTCGGTCGCCATGGCAGCACCCGCATGTAAGGTTATTTTAGCGTTGACGCCACAAATAGTCGTATCGGGGCCGAGTGAAAAGGGTTGTGGTGAAGCATTGACGATCAAGGGATTGACAAAAGTGTCCAGACAAAAACCGGATTTGACCACCAAAGAAACGACGGGCGTCCCGGGCAAAACAAACACCGTAGCCGCTACAGCAGATGTACCGCTGGAAGATGCCGGTGTGCCACTGGGGAAAGTCCATTCATAACGATCCGCAGGTTCGGCACCCGTGGCGGCGAACACCAGCGGCTGGCCGGCACATGGACTGGCCGGCACACTATAAAATCCATCGACCGGTTGGTCGGTTTCACAAAAATCGCGCAGCGTGGTCGTAAAAGGGTTGAAATCTGTAGCCGCCGGTGGTGAGGGCGTTCCATTTTCGGTCAACCATTCAAAAGGATATGGCGTATCGGTACCGGAAGAAAGCGGGATCGTCAGCGAAGTGGCCGGACAAGAATTGCAATTACCCTGGCTATCGGTTTTTAAGAGTAAATGACCGCGGGCACGATACCGGATATTGGCAATCCCGCCATCTTTAGTGACTATACCATTGGTAATACCATAATTATGGCAGGCGTCATAGTGTTTTGCCCATGCAAAATCTCCATCGGGCGTCAAGGCTATCATATCCGGAACCAATGCGGTCTTGAAGGTCTCATAGTTGAAAATCAGTACATTCCCATTCGGAGCAAGGGTTAAACCCGGAATCCAGTTCAGCGCGAGGGGCATGTCGAGTTGTTTGGCCCAAACGATTTTTCCATCCGGATGCATGCGCACCACCCAGGCCGCCTGTGGCAAGGGGCCCGACTCCGTAGCGGCAAAAACCCAGTCGCCATCCGGCATTTCGGCGAAAGCCTTGAATAAAAACCGGGAATACCGTGCGCTTGAGATAACTGCGCCGTCGGCCGAAAGGCGTAGCGTAAAACCATACTGTGAAGCCAGCTGACCATTGCCGCAAATCAGGAATGAACCATCCGATAAGCGTTTGAAAGCCCGCGAATAGTTGGTGCCCTGGTTGTAGAAAGACTTGGTCCACACAACAGTACCGTCCGGCGCCACTTTCACATAGATAATGCGGCTGTTTTCGCCGGAGCCCGGCGCACTGAAACTGGCGGAGACCACGTATACATTGCCCTGCGGATCGCCGGCCAGCCGGTTGTGCGCCCAATGCAACACATCGCCGTAATGTACGGTCGTTTGCCACACCGGTTGCCCGGCACCATCCATGCGGGCGAGCAGCAAATAATCGTCCAGCGCGTTGTTATTATTGGTGCGGTCGAACAATGCCCAGGCACCTCCCTCGGGCGTTTTTTTCAGATCGTAAATAAATCGCGCGCTGCTGGTATCGCCCTTTTCCAGCCGGTAGCCGCTCAGCCATTGGCCATCGGGCGTCACCCGAATTATTTTACCCAGAAAGGTACCCAGCCAGAATACACCGTCATCGGTCTGTTCCAAACAAAATATACCGTTTAAACTATCAACCTGGCGTTGAAAGGTTACTTGTGCGCCGGCAAAATTAAAACCGCACAAACACAGCAGAAAAGTCACCCATTTCACCATTCTATGTCTATTTTGTTTGATTGGCGAATGTAAGGAATAAACATTACAAAGCGGTGCAACCTTTTTTGCTAAAATTGGACAATTGGATTTGTGAAAAAAATCGGATGTTTGAACCTTCAATCAACATTTTACCTACACAACAATTTTATCGTATGAAACAACTTTTCCAACTTAGTCTGCTCGCACTTACCTTTTTACTGGGCAGTAACCCGGCCAGTGCGACGATTTACGTCAAAGCAACTGCAACCGGCTCCGGGGATGGCTCCTCCTGGGCAAATGCTTTTACAACCTTAGACCCCGCATTGGCTGCTGCCGCAGGCGTGGCCGGCGGTGAAGAAATATGGGTGGCTGCCGGCACGTACAAACCGGCTACTACAGTGGCGAACAATGTATTTTCGCTTACTTCCGGCACCCGGTTATACGGTGGGTTTGCCGGTACGGAGACCAGCCTTTCGCAACGCAATCTGCTCACCAATGTCACTACGTTAAGCGGTGACCTGACCGGCGATGATATTACCGGTGATTTTACGCAAAAGCGGACCGACAATAGCCGCCACGTCATTCTGGTGGCTAATGGTACGTTGATTACGGTAGTTGACGCATTTGTCATCAAAGGCGGTCAAACACTGATCGCGACTGCCGACCCGACGAATGCCAAACGTGGCGGTGGCATTTTGGCCCAGTCAAAATTGAAAGTAACCAATTGTACGTTCAAGGATAACTACGGCCTGACGGGCGCAGCGCTGGCCGTCATCTCAGCCAACGCCAGCGGTATGATCGTCAGCAACTGTTCGTTCGACGCTAACCTGGCACTGGACGGCGCGGTGATGATCGTCGGATCGACTACCGCAGCAGAAGTCAACAAATGCGAATTCAAGAACAATACAACCAACCGCGGTTGTCTCTATCTGAGCTTTACCAAAAACAGCGTGGTCGACAGTTGCATTTTTGAAAACAACAAAACCGGTACCAATCAATGGGGTGCCGGCATTTACAACTATCAGTCGAGCTATACGCTCACCAACAGCACGTTCAAAAATAACCAGGCGCTGAATGCCGCCGGTATTTACAACGACGGCCGCGATGGCGGCAATTCCTGCTCGATCACCAATTGCCTGTTCGAGGGCAATACAGCGGTCGGTTACGGCGGCACCGGTATTTTCAATTTTTCGGCTACCATCGCCTTGAACAACTGCACGTTCAACCTGAATGTGGCGCCGACCAGCGCAACGGCGATGTATAGTGGTGGAACTACGTCCGGGACGGTGACGAATTGCCTGTTTTCAAACGGCAGCACTAACTTTGGCGGTGCCGTTTCTAACTACAATACGGGTGGGTCGATTACCTACACCGGCTGCACCTTTGCCAATAACAATGCAAATACCAGCGGCGGCGCGGTAAATAATGGTTTTGTCAGTTCCTCTACGTTCAAAAATTGCATTTTCGACCAGAATAATGCCCGTTTTGGCGGTGCAATCGCTTGTCAGAACGACTCTACCATACTGATTGTCGATAGTTGCACTTTCTCCGGCAATACGGCATCCGACAATGGCGGCAGTATTCGCGGTGGTGCCGGGATCAATATCACGATTGATCACTCGCTTTTTTATGAAGGTTCTGCCGACTTCGGCGGGGCTATCGAGCTGGTGGAAGACAGCCTGGAACTAGCCGTTCTTAAAATCAGCAATTCTTCTTTCCACGATAACTTCGTGACCACACAAGCCGGCGCAATCAATCTGTCCAATGCGGATGTTGAATTGACCAACTGCCTGTTTTATGGCAATATCAACTCCAAAGACGGCGGGGTCGGCGGCGTTATTTCCAATAATGCCTCGGGCACTAAAATTGCTCCGGTCAAAGCGGTCAACTGCACGTTTGCCGGCAATGAAGCAACCATTGGTGCCGGTATCGCGCAGTGGGAAGAATCGGACAGCGCCAGCGCGGTTTTAACCTTGCAAAACTGTGTATTTGCTAATCCGGGTAACAACTATATGATCGAATTCGGCAATCCGGAAGTGATTTCGTCGGGTGGAAACCTGAGTACCGATGCTACCCTGCTGCTGGAACTGACGGCTGCCAAAGATCTGAACGTGGTAGATCCGCTCTTCGTAGATCTGCTGAACTACGACTTTCACCTGTCGCCAATCAGTCCATGTATTGACGGTGGTATTGCCGCCGGAGCGCCAACGGTAGATATCGATGGAAAAGTACGCGTAGGCGCGCCCGATAAAGGCAGTTACGAGTTTGGTACCAACGCTACGCACAGCCCGAATTCCAAGGTATTGCCAATTGATGTGAGCCCCAATCCAACCACTGACTTCATTCAGGTTCGGCTGGAAAACGAATGGAACGGCCCGGTAAGCCTGCAAATTATCAATGCGGCCGGCGTTGCAGTACAAACGTTGCATTTTGAAAAAACAGCGGCTGAATGGCAGACCCGCACCAATGTAACTGATTTGCCAGGCGGCGCTTATTTTGTACGCGTACAAATGGGCAACCAACTGTATTCGGCAGCGGTGGTCAAACAATAGTTTAAATGATTGATGAATGTCGATTGATGATTTTTGATTTTTGATGTGGGCGGATATGCTTGAGATTGCGCAGGAATGCAAAGAATGAATGCGCACCATTGCTAAGCACGGGAATGGATGTCAGACAAATTTGAAAATGCCAGGCACGCGCCAAAACATCAAAAATCACCAATCATCAATCGACATTCGTCAATTATTTCTATTTTCTTACACCACCCCAACCGGATATTGCATGGTCACACAGTGCAGCGACCCGTGTTGCAGAATGAGCGGACGGCAGTCTATGCCAATCACTTCCCGGTCCGGAAAAATGTCCCTGATAATTTGCAATGCTTCCGCGTCTTGCGGCAGGGCATAGGTAGGTACGAGGACGGCACCATTAATAATCAGAAAATTAGCGTACGTGGCCGGCAACCGCTCCCCGGCAGCATCAAAACAAGCATCCGGCCAGGGCAATGCGACCAGGTGATACGGCGTGTCGTCGGCCTGCCGAAAATCCTGTAGTTCGCGTTCCATGGCCTGTAAGGCGGAGTAATGTTCATCCTGCGGATTGGTGCATTTGACATAAGCAATCGTATCAGGCGTACAGAACCGCGCCAGCGTATCGATATGTGAATCCGTATCGTCGCCGACCAGGTACCCGTGGTTCAACCAGAGTACCCGTTGCAAACCGAAAATAGATTTCAGGTAATCTTCAATTTCCGTTTTTGACAAGTGCGGATTGCGATTGGGTGAAAGCAGACAGGCTGCCGTAGTGAGCAACGTACCCTGTCCATCGCTTTCAATACCGCCACCTTCCAGCACAATACCTCCAGGATGGAAGCCCACGTTAAATACACCATTATTATATAGGTGCTGGGTAATAAGATTATCCTGGTCGGCCGCGAACTTGAGTCCCCATCCATTAAAGACAAAATCAAGGATCAGCGGCCGGCCGTTCGATTCGATGGTGATACCACCGTGGTCGCGTGCCCAGGTATCGTTGGAAGGCACCGAGGTCAGTATAAGATTCCGTTGCTCGGCCGCGTGCAACAATTTTTCAGTGGCTGCAACATCCTGGCAAACGATCAGGACCTTTTGAAAGCGGCTGATTGTAACGGCGATTTCCACAAAACAGGGTAACACTTCGGGCAACACACCAGCCCAATCGGTGCCTTCATGCGGAAAAGTGAGTTGCACAGCGCTTTGTGGCTCCCATTCTGCGGGCAGCCGCACCGGGATATTTTCAAGTATCATACAAGGTATTTTTTACATAACAAGCAGGTTGCACCGGTCTGATCGCGCTATGTGGTTAGCGGAGGGACGCTCCCCTCCTACAATTTCAGCGGCAAAAATAGCGGACTTACTATAAATTTTTCCACCGACCAAACCTTTTACAAAAATTAACCGTCTTACGGGTTGCGCAGCAAATGACACAGAATAATATTCTGAAATGGTCGGGTTGACCGGCAAAGGTCACGTCACCTGCGTTTTACAATTTCCTTATTAAATTTGGAGAAATTAAAACTTAAAAAATTATGAAAAAATGCTTTGGTCAAATCACCAACGAATAAGTACCTTCGCCCATCAGGATAGTCACCACCTATTCCATTGCCAGTAGAAGTTGCCTTCGCCCTACCAAATTTTATCCGGTACTGCATACACAATGTTAAGGTGTTGCAGGTTTAATCCATGTGTTAGCCCATACACCGCGAAAGGCATTTTTTCACCTTGTGTGAGTAATATTTTTTTCACTTAAACTAAACTCATTTTCGTATGAAGTTTTTGCACACCCTAACCAAGTGCGGCTTACTCATGGCAGGTCTTCTGTTGCTGAGCAGCTCGCTTTTGGCTCAACGCACTGTAAAAGGTAAAGTCACCGATGCTGAAAGCAGCGAGGGCCTGATTGGTGCGACAGTAACAGTAGTTGGCACCACACGTGGTGCCGTTACCGACATTGACGGTAACTATTCGGTTGAAGTTCCAGCCGGTGCTACCCAACTGCGTTTTGCTTACACGGGTTATGCCGAGGAAGTAATTGCGCTGACTGCTTCCAATGTGGTGGAAGTAGCCTTAAAAGCAGGTACAGTGCTGGATGAAGTGGTCGTCGTGGGCTATGGTACCGTTAAATCAAAAGAGGTAACGAGCGCGGTAGCCTCGTTGAAATCTGGCGACTTTAACCGAGGTAACGTAACCAGCGCGGCACAGCTGATTCAGGGCAAGGTAGCCGGCGTCACGATCTCCCGTCCGGGTTCCAACCCGAATGGTGAGTTCACGATCCGTCTGCGCGGCCTGTCTTCGCTGTCTTCCGGTTCTTCGCCACTGATCGTGGTCGACGGTGTTCCGGGTGTAAGTCTGAATCTGGTCGACCCGAATGACATCGAGTCAATCGACATTTTGAAAGACGGTTCCGCTGCGGCTATCTATGGCACACGGGGTTCGGCTGGTGTAGTGTTGATTACCACGAAAAAAGGCGCAAGCGGTCGTACGATGGCCAGCTACAATGGTTTTGTAGCTTTCGACCAGGTAGCGAAACGTTATGACGTATTAAACGCCGAAGAGTTCGTACAATATGGTGGGGTCGATTTGTCGCCACAGGATCCTGCGGGCGGTACCGATACGGACTGGTTCGGCGCCATTACCCAAACCGGTAAATCACAGGCCCATAACCTGAGCCTTTCTGGTGGTACAGCAAATGGTTCTTACCGTGCTTCTTTCAACTACCGTTCTGCGGAAGGTATCCTGCGCGAAAGCGGATTTAACCGGTACAATGGCGGTCTGAGCTTTACCCAGAAAGCACTGAATAACAAACTGACGTTCAACGGTAACTTTTACCTGACGACCGGCGACCGGAAGTTCAGTTTCAACGATGCCTTCAGATTTGCCATCGTACAGAACCCGACCAGCGCAATCACCAGCACAGACCCACTTTTTAAGCGCTATGGCGGTTATGTAGAGCAGGATCTGTTCGACTACATCAACCCGGTGGCGATCATTGATCAAAATACCAACGGCGGTAGAGGCAATCAATTGCTGGGTAATGTCAAGGCTGATTTTGAAGTAGTGAAAGATTTGATCCTGAGCGCTTCCGTAGCGCAAGAGCGTTCTTCATTTACCCAATCGCAGTATTTCAGCAAACAGAGCAAATTCGGCACTGGTGTTGACCGCAATGGTGTAGGTACCCAAAACGTGAATAATTTTGTCAGTAACTTGCTGGAACTTACAGCTAATTACAAAATCAACTTCGCTAAAGATCGTAACCTGAGCCTTTTGGGCGGTTACTCTTATCAACAGTTTGACTACAATGGTCTGGGCATTACGGCTGCGAACATTGTTTCGAATGAGTTTGGCAGCAGCAACCTGGGCAATTTTATCAGCACGCCACGCGGTCAGTCAAATATTAACAGCTTCCAGGGTCGCAATAAGTTAATCGCTTTCTTTGGCCGTGCTACGGTCAACATTGACGATACCTATTTTGGATCGGTTGGTCTGCGTCGGGAAGGTTCTACCCGTTTCGGTCCAGACAACAAATGGGGCGTATTTCCATTCGTGAGCGCCGGTGTTAACATTGAGAAACTGGTCGACCTGGCCGATGTAAATCAGTTGAAATTGCGGGTAGGTTACGGTGTAACCGGTAACCAGCCCAATCAAAACTCACTGTACCGCCGTACGTTCGTACAGGGTGCACAGTTCTTCTACAACGGTTCTTATGTTCCGAGTTATGGTCCGAATCAAAACCCGAATCCAAACCTGAAATGGGAAGAAAAAGGCGAGATCAACGTTGGTTTGGACTTCGCTTTTGCGGATTACAAAATCACGGGTGCGTTTGACTACTACAACCGTCTGACGAAAGACCTTATTATTGCCTTAAGCGTACCAGTACCACCAAACTTGACGCCAACGACGTTTGACAACATTGCTTCGATCCGCAATACCGGTTTTGAAGCAACGCTGAACTTCAACAATGTGATTAACAAAGAAAACTTCACGTATACCCCTGGTATCGTTTTCTCGACTTACAAAGTGAAACTGGAAGACTTCGGCCGTCCGGATACCTTGCCAATTGCCAACGCCGGTTCACCTGGTCAGAACGGCGTTAACTATACGATCGTGTACAGTGGCGCTCAATTAGGCCAATTTTGGGGACCAATACGGGAAAGCGTAAACGGCGACGGTTCAGTTACTTACAAAGACATCAACGGCGATGGTCAAATCGAGAAAGACCTGTTCAACAAAGACCAGACGAAAATCGGTAACGGTGTCCCTAGGTTCGAGTTAGGTATTAACAATACCTTTACTTTAGGCAAATTTGACCTGAACTTTTTCCTGCGCGGCGTGTTCGGACATGATCTGGTCAACGAATACCGCAATTTCTACGAAAATCTGGATCCAACTGCTAAAACCTGGAACAAGATCAAAACCGAATACTTCAACCCGAATCTGACTGCACAAAGCCGTTTTGACAACACCCACGTTGAAAAAGCAACTTTCCTGCGTTTGGATAATGCTACATTGGGCTATAACTTCCGTTTGGCTTCTAGCAGCTGGTTTACCCAGGCACGGGTTTATGTAAGCGGACAAAATCTGTTTACGCTGACTAACTACACCGGAGTAGATCCGGAGCCACGTCTCGGCGACTCAAACGAAGGTGACAATCCGCTGGCACCTGGTATCGACCGTCGCAGCACGTATTTCCTGGCGCGCACTGTTTCTTTCGGTGTAACGTTCGGCTTCTAAGAAAACTCATTCAAATAATTCACACAAAATTTTTTCTATTTATGAAAAAGTTATCACTCATTGGAAAGTTGATGCTGCCGGCACTGTTAGTGTTGTCCTTCAACAATTCCTGCACCAATCTGGACGAGAAGCTCTACGATACGGTGACAGACGAAAACTTCCTGCGAACGGAAGAAGAATTCATTTCGGCACTGGGGGCTGCTTATACCGGCTTGTACGGCATGGGCAATCACGGCGGTTTCTTTTCCTGTCTGGAAATATCTTCCGACGAGGTCATGATCCCGCAACGCGGTGGTGACTGGGGCGACGGTGGTCAATGGATTAACGCACACCGGCACGAACTGGCTCCGGTCAATCCGAACGTAAATGGTGCCTGGTCATTCCTGTTTGGCGGCGCCAATACGTGCAACCGTTTGATTTTTCAATTCACGAATCTGAAAAACGACGGTAAAGTAGATGCAGCCCTGGCTGATAAATTTATCGCTGAATTGCGCGTATTACGCGCACTGTACTACTACTGGGCAATGGATATGTTCGGTAATGTGCCATTGGTAACCGATTTCGACGTGCCGGAAGGTTTCGCACCGCCGACTGTAGATCGTAAAGATATCTACGCTTTCGTAGAATCTGAACTGGATGCCACGGTTCCATTGCTCGACCGTACAACCGGTGGTGCAGCGTATGGCCGGATGAACTACTGGACCGGTAAAGCGATTCAGGCGAAATTGTACCTGAATGCTAAGGTTTACAAAGGAACGCCGGAGTATGCTAAATGTCTGGCCGCTTGCAACGAGATTATCAATTCGAACCTGTTCGCGCTGGAAGGCAGTTACCGCAATAACTTCATCACCAACAATCAGTCCAGCAAAGAATTTATCCTGGCGATCCCGTACGATGAAATTTTTGCCGGCGGTCACAACATTCCGCAAATGACCCTGCACTATGCGTCGCAAAAAACGTATAACCTGCAGGAACAACCTTGGAATGGTTACTGCTCCCTGCAGGATTTCTACAACCTGCACGATGACGCTGACTCCCGTAAAATTAACTTCATCGCCGGTCCACAATTCGAATCGGATGGAATTACGCCACTGCTCGATCCAGCAGCGGAATCAAATGACCCGGATGGTCCACAAATTAACTTTACACCGGAAATCAACGAACACTTTCCAGGTGCCCTGCGTCAGGCAGGTGTTCGTATCGGTAAATATGAGTTCAAATCCGGCGCACGCGCCAGTTTGAGCAATGACTGGCCGATCTTCCGGTATGCCGACATTCTGTTGACCAAGGCCGAAGTATTGTACCGTCAGAACGCCGGTGATGCTGACGCGCTTGCGCTGGTAAACCAGGTTCGCAACCGTTCGTTGAAAACACCAGGCACTGCCTATACTTCCCTGACGGATCAAAACTTCTTGGATGAACGCGGTCGTGAAATGTTTTACGAAGGCACGCGTCGTCAGGACCTGATCCGTTTCGGTGTGTATGGCAATCCAACGCGTTGGATGCCAGGTTCGGCGCCATCTAAGGAATTATTCCCGATTCCGACGCCACAGATCAATGCCAATCCAAACCTGCGTCAAAATCCAGGATACTAGTAATTACGAATTCTCAAGTACGAATTACGAATTATTTACCCTGTTTGATACAGTTTTTATTGTAAAAAGCGGCAGGCGGTTTTCCGTCTGCCGCTTTGTTTTTATTTTTGCCGGCAATTCAACATCTGAAACTATTTAACTCATGGCACCTAAATTCGTCTGCACCATTGCGCTGCTCGCCTGCATTTTTACCGCTTGCCAAAGCGATTATGAAAAGATGGTAACCCGTGAAAAATCTTCCGGCATCCGGCAGGACAGTATTTTTATGGGAATGCATTTTGGTATGTCGCGGTCCGATTTTTTCCAGCAATGCCTAACGCTGAATGCCAAGGGGATCGTGACCAATGGGCCGAAAAACAGTACGGTACTCTATACTTTTGGCGGGTACAAATATCCGCTGGATATGAACTTCTACCCGGCGTTCAAGGACGAAAAAATCTGGAAAATGGATGTGTATTTCAGTTATCAGACCTGGGCACCCTGGAACAAACAATGTTATGCGGATAAGGCAGTTCCGGATGTACTGGACGTGCTGGGAAAATACTATGGCCAAGGTTTTTTAGCCTTGAAAACGCCGCAGGGAAAGCCATTCTGGGTGCTGGTCAATGGCAACCGGCAAACGCTGGTCAAAGTGCTGGATGACCAGGAAGTAGCCGTCGAAATTACGGACTTAACGGTTGATCCACCGGCCAAAGCTGAAAGGCCATTACAAGCAGGAGAGCAACGACCCGCCTGGGAGAAACATTGACCGGGCAGATTCAACCATAGGTTTACTGAAATTCCTCATCCAGCGAATCTTGCGGAAAAACGCGTTCGATCTCCTCCGGGCGCAGGGTATCGGCAGCCGGGACCACAAAATCTTCCACGCGATTTACCAGCCACTGGCCTTTGACGCGGCGTAATTTTATTTCACCTGGCATTTTTTCGCCAGTTTCATCTTCGATCATATAGCGGCACACGGCGGTGTCGCCACTGACCGCACATTTCAACTGGAGAATCTCCGTCAGACTCGTGTCGGCAGTCTCCTTCGTGATGATCGTGGTCATGTAATCAACGTAGGTAGTAGCCTGCCCCATACTGAGTGTGCGCGCACGATCAAATTGATTATGATCGATGTACGATTGCCACTGCTGTACCACCATTTCAGGCGAAGAAACTTCCGGCTGATGCGTACACGCTGTAAAAAAAATAAAAAAAAATACGCCGGACAAAAAATAGTTTTGCATTGATAATGTGCATTTTACCAACGCAAAAGTAGATTTTTTTCGATAACTAAAAATTTATTCAAAAAAATATTTGGTAATTAAAACCGGGTCATCGTACATTTGCACTCGCTAAAGCAAAGGGCGCATAGCTCAGTTGGTTCAGAGCGCCTGCCTTACAAGCAGGATGTCGGAGGTTCGAATCCTTCTGTGCCCACATTTTTAAAGCCTGATTATCAGTAATTTGTACTGATGTCAGGCTTTTTTTATGGGTATTCCCACACGGCGCAGGTTATGGTTTGCTGTTACCAATTACGCATCATGCAGCACCAGTACCGGTACCCTCGAATGGTGCGCCAATGCGCGGGTGATGCTTTTTGAAAACAACTTTTGCAGCAAGGAATGTTTGTGCGCTACGGCCACCAGACCATTACAATCAGTGGATTCCAGAAAATTATGAATCGCCTGCACGACATTTTCATTATGCAAGTAATGATAATTGTGGGGGATAGTGCCCAGCCGCTCGCTCAATGCCGCTTCGTGTTTTTTACCAACTTGTGCACCGTCCTCACCGGCAACATAAATGACATTCAGTCCGGTATGTTGCAGATTGAGCAACTCGCGCATGACCTGTAAGGATGTTTTGCTGACTGGCATATCGAAATCCGTCGCCAGGGCAAACCGGGCATGATTGCGAAAAACGGCTTTCTCCGGCACCACAAACACGGGTTTATCGCTACTGCTTAATACACCCGCCGCGATACTTCCCAGCAAAATGCCGCGCAAACCTGTCCCGCCGGTCGTGCCCATTACAACCAGCGAGATATCCGGCTTTTTTGCCCGCGCACAAATGGTACTAACCGGCATACCGATCTCACATTCCGTGGCGATTTTAACTTCTTTCAGGTGCGGACTGCGCGTAAATTTTGCCACCCATGACTGCATGCCCTCGAGGCGTTGCTGTACATAACCGTCGATAAAAAAGGCATCATACATGTTATTATCAATGCCTTCATTGGGATAGACTACATACAACGCCGTGATAGATGCACCGGTACGCTGCGCAATTTCCATGGCGTACATCATCGCGTTATTGGAACACTTTGAAAAATCTATCGGAACGAGAATCGTTTTCATATTTTGAGATAAAATGTTGATGGTGATACTATTGTGATGAAGTAATTGTTTTTAATCTTGTTCGCGATAATCGATTGGGTCGATATATTCCGGGTGTACGTGTTCGCTGGCATGCACCTTGGCCTGTTGTTGTTCGAGGGTGATATCGTCGGTAGTCGAGGTTTCGAGCCAAGTTTCGCCCGATTTGCGAAACACCTGCACGTGCAGGCCGTATTCTTCTTCAAAGAGGCGCTCCAGCTGCCAGACGACCATTTCCGGCTCCAGCAAAAGATAGCCGGTTTTCATGTGGTGTGACAATTCGCCCAGCGGCAAATCTTGTTGATCAATCAGAAACTTGGCCGGACTGCCCGCATGTGCGAGATGCGGCTTGCTGAAAAAAACCAGTTTTAAACCTGGGAATGCGGCGGCGAAATCCACTTGTGTTTCGCCAATCGTCCGCGTCGGTGTGATCGTTAGTACCATAATATGCATCGTTTTATGATACAAATTTGCGTAGTCTGACCAACCATCGGCGATGACTGGCATCACTGCCAGGTATGACATTGAACGGAAACCAGCATCACTATCCTGGATGACGCCCGTCACCGGGCAGACAGACCGCGTGCCGGATTTTTGTACCACAAATTTTCGTTGTCATGCCTGTATCCGTACTAGTTCCACCGCAAAAACCGCCTGCCACAGCGCATACCTGCTTTCACTGCCAGGATGTTTGTCCGCCTCCCCCATCCGGTGGCGAAGCGTATCTGCGTATCGGCGACAAGTATTTCTGCTGCAATGGGTGCCAGATGGTCTACGAAATTCTGCATACGCACGATTTATGCGCGTTTTATACCTTCGATGCGAATGCCGGGCAAAGTCTTAAAAATCAAAAATTTGCCAAAAACTACGCCTACCTGGACGATTCCGAAGTCCAGGAAAAACTACTGGAATTTCAAAGTGGCGATACGGCACAGGTTACATTTTACCTGCCGCAAATGCACTGTGTTTCCTGTATCTGGCTACTGGAAAATCTTGGCAAACTCGATGCAGGTGTAACGCACGCACGGGTTAATTTTCTCAAAAAAACTACCACGATTCAATTTCGTGCAAGCCAGACTTCGCTGCGTAAGCTCGCCGCGCTGCTCGGATCGATCGGGTACGCGCCAGACATCAATCTGGGCGATGTGGAAAACAAAAAACCACCGGCGCTGAGTCGGCGCCTGGCCAATCAACTGGGTATTGCCGGGTTTGCTTTTGGCAATGTCATGCTGTTCAGTTTCCCGGAATACGTCGGCATGAGCCGCGAAACCGATGCCTGGTTTTCTGCTGCATTCGGTTATCTGAGCCTGCTGCTGGCATTGCCGGTCTTGTTGTATAGTGGCCGCGATTATTTTGTGGCCGCCTGGCAAGGGCTGCGCAACCGACAACTTAAAATTGAAATTCCGCTGTGCCTGGCCTTGCTTTCCCTGTTCGGCCGCAGCGTCTGGGAAATCTTGACCCATACCGGTGCAGGTTACCTGGATTCCTTTACCGGGTTGACGTTTTTACTGCTCATCGGCAAATGGTTTCAGCAGCACGTCTGGCACCAGTTATCGTTTGAACGCGACTACAAATCTTATTTCCCGGTGGCCGCTACCGTGCGCAGCGGCGATACTGAAACCTCCGTGCCGGTCAGTCGGCTGGTGCCCGGCGATATCATTGTCGTGCGCAGCCAAGAAATTATCCCGGCCGATGGCATCCTGCTAAAAGGCTCCGCACGCGTGGATTACAGTTTTGTAACCGGCGAATCCGAGCCGGTACTCGTCCAAAACGGCGAACGAATTTTTGCCGGCGGCAAACAAATCGGAGAAAGCATTGACATCGCCCTCACCCGCCGCGTCGCACAGAGCCATTTGACCGAATTATGGAACAACGAGGCTTTTAAGACCAATGCCAAAGGCCAGGTAACGCAACTCGCCGATGCGGCGGGTCGTTATTTCACCTTGCTGATTCTGGCCTTTGGTTGCGGCACCTTTGGTTACTGGTGGTTGCTGCGCGCCGATATGCCAACGGCTATCAACGCTTTTACGGCCGTGATGATCGTGGCTTGTCCCTGCACCGTTGCGTTGGCGATTCCATTTACGCTGGGTAATATTCAGCGCATCCTCGGTCGGCATCGTTTTTATTTGAAAAATATCAAGGTCGTGGAAACATTTGCCGATATCAATGCGGTCGTTTTTGATAAAACCGGTACGATCACTACGGCAGGCGGGGGACCGGGAACGGCAGATGGTGGACAATGGATGGGACACGACGGGCGGTTGATCGGACCTGCGGAAAAAGTAGCGATTCGTTCGCTGGTCAGGCATTCTGCACATCCGCTGAGTCGGCGCATCTACGAATCCATGCCGGGAGTACCGACGGAAACACCGCAGGATTTTGTGGAAATACCGGGGCTGGGCGTGCAGGGACTGGTGCATGGCCGGGAGGTGAAGGTAGGTTCAGCTGCATTCGTGCGGACACAAAATGCGCCGATCGATTCACTATCCATCCATGAGAAAGGCGGTGTTTATGTAACGATTGATGGGGTGTTATGGGGCCGTTTTGCGGTAAAAAATCATTTCCGCGATGGCTTGGCCGAAGTCCTGACTTTTTTCCAGGCACCCGTAAGGCACCGGCCATCGACCGTATTCTTGTTATCCGGTGATCAGGATCAGGAAGCAAAAGCACTGACTGCATTTTTCCCGGATGAGGATGTCATGTTTTTTAACCGCAGTCCGCAGGAGAAACTGCATTTCATCCAAAAACTCCAGCGCTCCGGACAGCACGTAATGATGTTCGGGGATGGTCTGAACGACGCCGGCGCATTGCGCCAAAGTGATCTGGGCATCGTACTAGCGGAAAACACCAATAACTTTACACCCGCCTGCGACGCTATTTTACATGCCGACGAGTTTGCTAATATACCAAAGTTTGTGCGGCTGGCCCGGGCTGGCGTAAAAATCGTGCATCGTTCTTACCTGGTCGCGTTGACGTACAATGCGATTGGGTTGAGTTTTGCGGTTACCGGCGCGTTATCGCCGCTGGTTGCAGCTGTATTAATGCCGGTAAGTTCCGTTTCTATTGTATTGTTTGGGGTAGGCATGAGTAATCTGGCGGCGCGAAAACTGGGGGTTACAGGAGGGGAAATGATGTAAGCATGCGAAGTGCTAATTCGACCCAATATTCGCATAACTAATCCCTACCTTCGCTCCATGTTCAACTTTCACATAGAACCCAAGTGGTCGCGTTTTATCTGGCTGCTGGTATCTGTTGTTTTTGCCGCAGATTTGTTTTTGCCGCAGCAATTTGACGTGGCATTTGCCTACTTATTGGCCCATTTTCTGGCGATTTATTTCAAGGAAAAAGGAGATGTATTGTTGCTGGCAGTGGTCACGACTTCCTTGACCATTTTTGGTGCCGTGTTAAAGCCCTATGGAATTCCGCTGGAACAACTACTCCTCCAACGGACGCCGCCGATTCTGAGTTTTTGGGCAGCGGCCTTTTTTGTGATCCGTTTTATAACGCTGCGCGATTTGGAGGGTGTGCAAGAAGAGCGGTTCAAAGCATTGTTTCAGTATGCCACCAGTGGCATTTTACTCGTCAATCGGCAAGGTCTGATCGTCTTAGCCAACCCGGCCACCGAGCAACTTTTTGGTTATGAACGCAAAGAATTACTGAACAAACCGGTTGAAATATTGATCCCTACGCATCTTACCGGAAAACATATACAACACCGGGAGCGCTTTCACCAGAACCCGCAGCCGCGCAGTATGGGGATCGGTATGGATTTAAAAGGGTTGAAAAAAGATAATTCCGAATTTTCCGTAGAGGTGAGCCTGAGTCCCTTTAAAAGTCGGGAAGGCGCATTTGTCGTGGCATTTGTAGTAGATAATACGCACCGTAAGCAATATGAATTGTCCATTTTACAGCAAAAACAGGAACTCGCCAACCTGAGCGAAGCCCTGAAACACCTTAATGAAGAACTGGAAAACAAAGTGGTCGAACGCACCGTCGAACTCGAACAGGCAAAAAATGAATTAGCCCTTGCCTTGGTCAAAGAACGCGAACTGGGCGAACTCAAAAGTCGCTTTGTCAGTATCGCTTCGCATGAATTCCGCACGCCACTCACCTCGATTTTGTCATCGGCCGGACTGACCAGTCAATACGCCGACCGCCAGGATTTTGAAAGTGTAAAAAAACATGCCGGTCGGATTAAAAATGCCGTAAACGGACTGAACACAATTCTGACCGAATTTCTGTCGCTCGGCCGGCTGGAAGAAGGCCGCGTAGCCGTACAGTGGGAAGATGCCGACCTCACTACTTGTGTGGAAGATGTGTACGAGGGCCTGAAAAATTTGTTTAAAGCCGATCAAACTTTTGAACACCGGCAGGAAGGTCCGGCCATCGTTCATCTGGACGGAAACCTGGTGAAGAACATTCTTATTAATTTGCTTTCCAACGCGATAAAATACTCGCCGCCCGGTGCGCCTATTGTAGTGGAAACCAAAGCGGACCCGCAAAGAATCCGCATCAGTGTACGCGATAAAGGCAGGGGCATTCCCGATGCCGAGCAAAAACACCTGTTTGACCGCTTTTTTCGCGCCAGCAATGCCGTGAACACCACCCAGGGTACAGGGCTGGGCCTTTATATCGTGCAGCGGTATGCCGAAATGATGCATGGAACCGTGGGTTTTGAAAGTGTCGTGGAAGAAGGCAGCGAGTTTTGGGTGGAGTTTCCGCAGAACGCGGCTGCGCCTTCGGCCTAAAATCCCTGCCTGCAAATCACACTTGCATCATCACCTCCACCAGATTCGCATCGCCCGGCAAACCCAGTTTTTTGCGCAGCCGATAACGGCTTCCTTCCACGCCGCGCACGGAAATATTGAGCAGGTTGGCGATTTCTTTGGTGCTCAGATTCATGCGCAGATAAGCGCACAGGCGCAGGTCGTTCGGGCTGGTCTGCGGATAGTGTTCGCGCAGCCGTTTGAGAAAATCCCCGTGTACCGAATCGAAATGAATAGCAAAATGCTCCCAGTCGGCATCGAGTTGGGTATCGAATTGCAGCGTGCGAATGATGCGGCGGATATCTTCGTGCAGGGTTTGCACAGGCTGCTTTTGTTGCAGGACTTTCTCGAGTTCTTCCTGCAATGTAGTTAGTATCTCGCCCTTTTGCACCAGGTGCATAGTAGCCAAGGCCAGTTCCTGGTTTTTGTGCGATACTTCCGATTCTAGTTTTTCCGCGCGCAGGCGGGTAATCTCCTGGGCATTTTGGGCCACCACGCGTTGTTGTTGAGCGCTTTCCTGTTGGAAGGTGGTTTCCAGGGCAGTTTTTTCCCGTTCGAACCGGGCCCGTTGCCAACGGAATCCGTATGCCAATGCCAATAGAAATAACAGTAAATACACTACTTTCGCCGTTAGGCTGGCATACCAGGGCGGACTAATCCGAAAAGCAAATTGTACGGGCACACTTTCCACATCATATTCATTGCGGGCCTTTACTAAAAAAACATAATCGCCAGTGGGCAAATTCATAAAGTCGCGGACGGTCTTGTCGGTCCAGGCTGACCAGTTTTTATCCAACCCTTTTAATTGATAACTATACCGAATGTGTCGCGTTGATCCAAACACTGAAGCGGTAAATGCAATGGAAATACTATTCAGGTACGCTGGTAAAGAGATGGCCGCAGCAGCCGGAGAAAATCCACCAAAAAGCAGGCTATCTTGCGAACCGGGCAGGGTTATGCTGGAAATCACTACCTGTATGGATGTATCGACCCGCCGCAATCGTACCGGATCCAGCAACAAAAAACCTTTTTCCGAACCGAAAAAGATATTGCGGTCGTCGGCCGGAAAAACATGCTCAAAACCGCCGACCAACTGCCCGCTGAGCATCGGAAAGGTCTGTCGCCGGATTTTCTTCTCCAGACCGGCATCTTCCACCCATAATATGCCCACTTCCGTGCCGCGACAAAACCAGATATTACCCTGCCCATCTTCGCGCAGGTACCGGATCCGCCCGGCACCGGCTAGCCACTGATCGAAAATGGGCGCGGAGATAAACTGTTGTGTCGCGGGATTAAACTGGAAAATACCACTTTCGGTAGCGACCAGCATTTTACCGCCGATCGCGAAAACGTAGTTGTTGAGATCGGAAGGTAAACCGTCATTTTTGCCAAATAACCGTACATCCAGATCGCTGAAATTATCGCGGATACGTACCTGGTAGATTCCCCGGTACGGATGCGATACCCATAGCGTACCATCCGCATCGCGCACCATTACCCGGCACGATTCTTTGAGTCCGTCGAGTTTTCGTCGAAAGTGCCACGCACCGTCTGCGGAGCGGATAAATAAGGTCAGCCCGTCGTATTGGCCGGCTACCATCGCCGTATCGTTGAGCGCGACGAATTGCCAGGCACCCTGTATGGCAGACATTTGCTGTAATCGCTGTCTATTTATTTGAAAAGAGCCCTCGTGGTGGCCAAGCATAAGTGATGCTTCAATTGTATTGAGTCCCCATACTTGCCCTGTTGTCCCGGGAAAAAGGCTAAATCCCTGGCGGGAAAACGGGTCGGTATATCCGCCAAATGCTTTGACAAACAGGCCATTCGAAGTGCCCAGCCAGAGACGATTTTCGTAAACGGCTGCGGCATAACCCGTACCGCCTAATTCGCCATCGGGCAAAATGCGGTAAAAAGGCGAACTGGTTTCCACCTGCGCAATGCCATTGTCCAGCCCGAGCCAGAGGTTACGGGATTTATCAGCAAAAACAGCCAGCAAATTGGTATTCTGCAAGCCTTCATTTCTTTGGAGCCATTGCAGCGGGCGTCGATCGTTACCGAGGATAACCAGTCCACCCAGTGAAGTGCCGATTGCGATTTGGCGGTCTGGCAAAACGGTCGCACAGTAGATTCGTTTCTCGCGAAAAAAAGCGTCCAGCGGCGTATACCAGGGGGTCAGTTGCGCTTTAACCAGACAAAAAATGCCATTTTTAAGGGTGGTGATTAAAATGGTGTCTCTGCCCAACGGCAATATTGCGGTGACCGGACTTTCCAGTTTTATTTCGCTGGCAATCTGCGTAAATTGCTGTCCGTTGAAATTCATCAGGCCATTACTGGCATCCTGGAGCAACATGCGACTGCCCGCCGCGCCAAAAAAATTTATTTTGCCGCCGCTGGCGAACGTGCACATCTGGTTATTGTGCCATTGAAAAAGCCGTTCTGCACTTCGAAAATAAACGGCGCCTTCGCCGGCTGCCACGATGTCCCACACATCCGTAAACTGGCGATCAGCCAGGGGAATATAATTGTTCAGCGATCGGTATATCAACTTGCCGTACGTATCCGTACGAAAGACACCCAGTTCTCCCTGCCCACCCACAAATATGCTGCCGTCTGCCGCCACTGCCACGGAACGCACGCAGGTACCGTTCGCGATCGGATAGCACTGCCAAAATACACCGTCGAAAATCAATAAACCTTCATTATTGGCGAACAGCAAACGCCCTGCGGCATCCTGTACAATGTCCCAGTTTTGGGTACCCGCGTGATACGCAGCCTTGGGATAATTGGTTACCGGAGGCAAACCAAGATTCCCGGTCTGCGCAAACAGGCCAGTCGGAAGAAAAATCAAAAGCAGGTAGCGTATTTTTAGCATAAGCATGCTGCAAGGTAAGCATGTTGGACAATTTTTGCATTGTCGTAGTAATGTCGTAGTCGCTGTGTAATGGAGTCGTAGGGGTAAAATGCGTTTACAAAAGGTGTATTCCTAATTTTGTGGCGCACAACCCAGGCAAATTCAAAATTAAATTTCATTTTTAAAATTGTAACCTTCGTATGATCCGACTCTTACCCTTGCTTTTTGTATTCCTTTTTGTGGGCTTGCAAAACGCATTCACCCAGACCATTCTTGATTTTGAAGCCCCGGCAACCAGCACCGCGTTTCAATACTTTGGCAGCTCATTAGATGGGGGCTTCACTCAGACAATTGCCAACCCGAACCCCGGAGGGGTTAATACCAGTGCCACGGTACTGGAGTTCAAAAAACCGGCAGGTGCGCAGGTTTGGGGCGGTGGATTTTCTAATCCCAATCCGACTACGCCAGTAAATGTTGTAACCAGCGGGCAAATCAGCATCAAAGTCCATTTTGACCATATTGGCAACCTAACCCTGAAACTGGAAAATGCTGCCGATGGTGCCGCAAACTGGGTCCAGACGGTTGTTAATACCAAGGTGAATGAATGGGAAACGCTTACGTTTAACGTAACCATTCCAAGTATTGAAGGGCCGAATATGCCTGCTGCCGGGCACATTTATAGTACAATTACGCTATTTACTGATTTTGGGGTGAGTCCGACGACTGATTTGGTGGCCTACCTGGATGACATCAAGGTCGAGCAGGCTGTTTCATGCACGACCCTGCTCAATTTCGAGGCACCCGCTACCAGCACCAATTTTCAGTATTTTGGCAGCACCATCGACGGTCAATTGTCGAATACAATAGCCAACCCAAATGCTACCGGACTGAATACCAGTGCAACCGTGCTGGAATTTAAGAAACCCGCCAATTCACAAACCTGGGCGGGCGCATATTCCAATCCGAATGCCGCGACGCCGGTCAACCTCCTGACGGGTGGAAAAATCAAGGTGAAATTTCACACTAATCACGCCGGAAATCTGACCTTCAAACTCGAAGAAGCCCAGGATGGTGCGCCCAACTGGGCATTGAAAGTAGAAAACAGCGTAGTTAACCAGTGGGTGGAACTCACCTTCGACCCGGCGCTGCCTTCCATCGAGGGACCGAATATGCCTGCTGCCGGCCATATATACAATAAAATTGTGCTTTTTGCCGACTTTGATCAGGCATTTGCCGTAGATCAGGTTTACTACATTGATGATATTGAGGTGTGTACTTCCGGCAGTATTCCTATGGCAGAGGTGACTTTCAAACTCGACATGAACCAATACGGCGGTACCTTTACCAAAGCGTATGTAAGTGGCTCGTTCAACAGCTGGTCGGGCGATGCCAATCAATTGCTTGATGCCGATGGTGATAAAGTCTACGAAGCCAAACTAACCATTCCAGTAGGTTTATACGAATATAAGTTTACGCTGGATAACTGGGCTGCCCAGGAGCAATTCTCCCCTACCAGCACCTGCACCAACACCACAATCGATGGTGCCAATGTTTTCACCAACCGCAAACTGGTTTTATCGGCCAACAGTACGGTCGGACCGGTTTGTTTTAACTCGTGCTATAGCTGCGGTGGCGCAGTGAAAATTACCGTAAACCTGGGTATGGGTACTTATACGCCCAATCCGGGCGGTGTCTACCTGGCCGGTGGCCTGGATTTCGGAGCGCCCGGTGGTCGTTTCAAAATGACTGACCCGGATGGCGACGGCATTTTCAGCATTGAGATCGAGCGCCAGAAAGGGTACTCTACCTTTTATGATTTTGCCAATGGCCCGTGCGCAGATTACTCCTGCAAGGAAATGCTGGCTGGACAGCCTTGTGCGGTACCAACCAACTACGATGACCGCCTGCTTTCGCCGGTGCAGCAAGATACTATTATCAGTACGTGTTTCGCTTCCTGCGCCACCAGTGCCGATTGTACATCGGGTACCAGCACACCGTCGCTTTCGAATGATTGGCTGACGTTGCAACCATCGCTCGCTACGAATGCCGTACAACTGTTCTTTGCTTCCCCGGTAACCGGCACCCTCAACATCCGCGTCCTGGATGCGGCCGGTAAAGTAGTAATCGCTGAAACCCGCAGCAATGTGGCCGACCGTTATACTTTGCCGGTAGCCAATCTGCAAAACGGTTTGTATTTCCTGTATGTCCAAACGGCCGATAAAGCCGCCACCGGGCGCTTTATCAAACAAGATTAATTCTCTTCTTTGCCGCTCCCCCACCCGCGCAGGTTCCAGTAGTCTGCAAGGCGGGGAGCGGCAAACATTTAGATGCAACTACTATGAAGTTTACCTTATCTATATTTCTACTGCTTTTGGCTTTACAGGTGTCCGCCCAGATTCCAGTTACTGGCCAGGTTACGGATGTGGCCAACGGTGAGCCACTCGTTGGCGCGACCGTAGCGCTGAAAGGCACGACACGCGGCACTACCTCCGATGTAGATGGTCGCTTTCGCTTCGAAGTCCCCAGTGAAGCAGCCATACTGGTAATTTCCTACGCTGGTTATGCGACTAAAGAATTTCCAGTCGGTACACAGCGCAACATCATCGCATTGCTGCCGGAAAGCAATTCCGTCCTTGATGAAGTTGTGGTCGTAGGCTATGGCGCACAAAAACGCAGCAGTATCAGTGGCGCAGTGTCGTCCATTACAGCCGATGAAATTGCCGCCTTGCCGGTTTTGCGCACCGAACAGGCATTGCAAGGTCGGGTGGCCGGGGTGACGGTGACACAAAACAGCGGTTCGCCAGGCAGCAGCCTGACCGTTCGAGTACGTGGTACGGGTACGATCAATAATTCCGATCCGCTTTACATTGTGGATGGCGTCCCGGTCGACGGACTGGATTTCCTCAATCCAAATGATATTGCCAGCATCAATGTATTAAAAGACGCGGCTTCGGCGGCAATCTACGGCGCACGTGGCGCCAATGGCGTAGTGCTGATTACGACCAAATCCGGTCAAAAAAACCAAGCGGGCGCGATCAGTTATGAAGCGTATTACGGCACCCAGAGTCCGTGGAAGACGGCAAATCTGCTGTCAGCCCGCGAATATGCCGTTCTTTCCAATGAAGCCCATGTGGCGGCCGGCGTCACGCCGCGCCTGGAGTTTGCCAATCCCGACGCATTGGGTGCAGGTACGAACTGGCTGGATGCCATTTTCAGCGATGCGCCGATGAGCAGTCACCAGTTGAGTTTGAACGGTGGTTCTGAAAAAAGTACGTATGCGCTGTCCGGCAATGTCTTCAACCAAAAAGGCATTGTAGGTGGTGACAAATCAGATTTTCGGCGGTACACGATACGCGCCAGCGGTTCGAATGCCGTGAAAAAGTGGCTGACCATCGGTACCAACATCGGCTTCACTTCGCTTACGCGCAACGGATTGCCGGAAAATAATGAGTTCGTCACACCGCTGGTGCGAGCGCTGAACATCGACCCGGTAACGCCCGTGCGCAAATCCAATGGCACGTATGCCTATTCGCGGTACGCTGACACCGATATTACTAATCCGGTCAATGCCATCGAACAGACCTTTGATCGCTGGCACTCCGACCGGGTGGTTGGCAATGTATACGGCGAACTGACGCTGCTGCCAGGGCTGACGTTCCGCTCGGCGTATAGCGTAGACGCTACTTTTGCGCAGCAGAATATTTTTTACCCGAAATTTGACCTGAGTAATGATCCGGTGCTGGCCGATGCCCCTGCCGGTGAAAAAAAAGCCGTTAATTCAGTCGTTATCAATAATAATACCTGGAAAAACTGGCAATGGGAAAATGTGCTGACCTGGCACAAAACATTTGCTACAACCCATGATCTGGTGTTGACTGGTGGTATATCAGCCCTGGAAAATCGCCACGAGTACAATGGCGGGGCAAATACCAATCTGCCGTCCAATGATCCAAAAGATGCCTATATCTCCAATACAATTGACCCGATCGCTTCCCAAAGCGCGTACGGTGGAGCCGATCAATCAGCGCTGCAATCTTATTTCGGACGGGCGAATTACGAATTCGACGGCCGCTATTTGTTGAGTGCCGCCTTCCGGGTGGACGGCTCTTCGCGGTTTGGCGTGAACAATCGCTATGGCTATTTCCCATCGGTTTCGGCCGGTTGGATCATCAGTCACGAAAGTTTCTGGAAAGATAATCTGGTTAATTTTCTGAAACTGCGCGGCTCCTGGGGCCAGAACGGCAATGATAAAATCGGCAACTACAATTTTACGACCGTAGTTTATTCCGGCCAGAATTATACGTTCGGTGCCAATCAGGTGATTACCAATGGCAGCGTGGCGCTCACTGCCGCTAACCCGGATTTGAAATGGGAAACCATTACCCAAACAGATTTTGGGGTCGATGCCGAATTATTCAACGGACGGGTTTCCTTTACGGGCGATTATTACCTGAAAAATACGTCGGATATGTTGTACGCAGCCCCAATTCCACTGACGCCCGGTACCGCTGCGCCGGTACGCAATGTAGCGAGTGTGGAAAATAAAGGGCTGGAACTAGCTGTCAATTACCGCAACCGCGACCATGCTTTTAAATACAGTGTCGGCGGCAATATCGCTTTTGTGAAAAATAAAGTCACCAGCCTCGGCGAAGGCGGCGAACCCGTTTTTGCCGGCCGGGTACAGTCCGGCAATGCCGATGTCACAAAAACGGAAGTCGGCCATCCCATCGGTTCTTTTTTCGGCTATGTGACCGACGGTATTTTTCAAAATACCGGAGAAATTGAACGCGCCGCTTTACAAAATGACAACACTGCGCCAGGCGATATCCGTTTTAAAGACCTCAACGGCGACGGTATTATCAACATCGCTGACCAGGATTATATCGGTAATCCGGCACCGGACTTCACGTACGGTCTGACGCTGGATTGCGAGTTCAAAGGCTTCGATGTGGGCATCTTTCTCCAGGGTAGCCAGGGCAATGAACTGTATAACGCTACGGTTCGCTACGATTTTAACTATGTCAATCGCCCGGTATCTGTACTGAATCGCTGGACGGGTCCCGGCACTTCCAATTCCGAACCGCGGGTCAATTTGCTCGACCCAAACCAGAATGCACGGGTTAGCGACCGTTTTGTGGAAGATGGTTCGTACCTGCGTTTGAAAAATATACAGGTGGGGTATTCGATCCCAAAATCAGTGCTAAAAAAGATACAGTTCCAGAAATTCAGGCTGTATGTATCGGCACAGAACCTGTTTACTTTTACCAAATACAGTGGTATGGACCCTGAAATCGGCGCGTATGGCGGTGCCTTGAACGCTGGCGTAGACCGGGGATTTTATCCACAGGCGCGGGTGTTGCTGGGCGGGATTAGTGTGACGTTCTAATTCTGTGGATGTGTTGTTTTGCGGATAACAGGGCGCTGCCCTGCGTTAGTGATCGCGCCCCGTTGGGGCTGGTGGATTATGACAGGGTGCTGCCCTGTCTTAGTGATTGCGCCCCGTTGGGGCTGGTGGGTAGATAACAGGGCGCTGCCCTGCGTTAGTGATCGCGCCCCGGTGGGGCTGGTGGGCAGATAACAGGGCGCTGCCCTGTCTTAGTGATTGCGCCCCGTTGGGGCTGGTGGGCAGATAACAGAGCGTTGCCCTACCTTAGTGATTTCGCCCCGTTGGGGCTGGTGGATTACGCGTTTTGCGCATTGCAAATTCTTTATTTTTCTACGATATGAAACAACATAAAATATTCATAATCATTGCGTTAACGGCTTTACTGCCAGGCGCTTGTCAAAAGGATTTTCTGGACCGGAAACCACTGATCGGTTCGACCGAGGAAAATTTCTATCGTACGCAGGCAGATGCAATCGCTGCCGTTAATGCGGCGTACGCACCGTTACAATTCGAGATATCTCCGGCCGGCCACTTCCGCTGGATCTGGGGTGACATTATGTCGGACGATGCTATTAAAGGCGGATCGGGCGACAATGACTCCAACGAATTGCTACAACTTGAAACTTTTCAAGGGCCTGTCAACACAGAGAACCTGGAGAGCGAATGGTCGGCAGATTACGAAGGCATTTACCGCGCTAATATCGTGCTGGAACGCGTGCCGGGCATTGCCATGGATGAGGCGTTGAAAACCCGGATTCTGGGCGAAGCACATTTTATCCGCGCCTGGTTTTTCTACAACCTGGTCACCCTGTTTGGCGGCGTGCCACTGGCCGATCACGTGCTGGCACCGAGCGAATACAACCTGCCACGCGCCGAGGCTTCCCAAGTGTGGGCACTGGTTGAGGCGGACCTAAAGACGGCAGCAGCGAGCCTGCCGCAGCGCAGCGGTTATACCGCAGAAGACCTGGGGCGTATTACCAAAGGCGCTGCCCAATCCTTGTTAGCCAAAAGTTACCTCTGGCAAAAACGCTGGGCAGATGCCGAAAATACGGCCAATGAAGTGATTCAATCCAATGAATATCAGTTGGTTACAAACTACGCATCCATTTTCACCGCCGCCGGCGAAAACAATGCCGAATCGGTTTTTGAAATCCAGTACATGAATGCTTCCGGCGGCAATTGGGGTAAAAACAATGCCAATGAAGGAAGTTTCACCGCAGTTTTTCAACGGGCGCGCGGTCAATTCGAAGGCTTCGGTTTTGACATTCCAACGGAAGATTTTGTACAGGAATTTTTCAAGGAAGGTTTTGAAGATCCGCGCCTGCGCAGCACCGTATTCCGGGTCGGCGATGCCATGGGCGACCGCGGCATTTTTACCAAAGATGCGACCGGCGGTTTTGCCTATGATTATTATCCGAAAAAGAATTTCAGCAATAAAAGCGAAGATGCACCTTTTGGAGATCCCGTGCCGAACGGTGGCAATAACGACCGCGTCATTCGCTTTGCCGATGTATTACTAATGCACGCGGAGGCTGCAGCACAAAACGGAAACGAAAGCGGTGCACGTACTTCCATAAATAAAGTCCGGGCGCGGGCGCGTGGTACAGCTACCAATATTTTACCCGATATCACCGCTACCGGACCGGCCTTATTGACGGCTATTTATCGGGAGCGGCGCGTCGAACTGGGACTGGAAGGACATCGCTTTTTCGATCTGGTGCGCACCGGACGAGCCGCCGCTGTACTGGGCGCACTCGGATACCAGGAAGGAAAACATAATTTATTTCCGTTGCCACAATCGCAGGTACAGGCGACCAATGGTGCCATCGTGCAAAATCCGGGGTATTAACAAGCCGCCCGGAAACAATCTTTATTTCTACTTTTGACGCTCCCGAAACGGCGTTTCGGATCTAAAACTATGAAAAAGACATGCCTTTTTTTAGCCGTTATGCTGGCAATTGCCGCTTGCACTCCTTTCGAGGAAGATGACATCGACCTGCCGGCACAACCGCCCCTCCCGAATTTTTCGATGGAATTTTTGACGGGCGACTCCAATCGCATCATTGTCAAAAATCTTTCGGCTGAATATTTTGACCAGACCTTCGACTTTCCGGGCGGCATTCCGGCCAAATCGAAACGCATTGTCGACACTGTTTTTTACGCCAAGGCAGGCGATTATCTGGTAACGCTTTACATCGCCGGAGAAGGTGGCGGCGGGGTTTCCAAAAAGACCCAAGTCACCAAAATCACCAAGGACGCGACTGCCCTGTGCGATCCGATGATAAGTTTGCTGACTGGTAGTTGTGAAGCCGCCGGCAAATGCTGGACGTTCACGCACGCCGCCGAAGCAGTGCGGGTGGGGCCGGTTCCCGGTTCGAAAGAATGGTACAAATCACCGGTAAATGGCTTGCAGGATGCCCAGTATGACGACCAGTTTTGTTTTTATTTCGAAAATTCGAAGTTTCAATATTTCAACAACGGCTTGACGGTTGATCCCTGGAATGGCTATACACCGATCCCTTT
>JBBRDQ010000006.1:0-53795 GCA_038203695.1 Chitinophagales bacterium | reverse complement strand
CATGTATGAGATCGCTTTTACTTTGAACTATAATTTTTTACTGAAATATTTGAAAATCAAAGTTTTATGCAAAATAAAAGTTCAAACTAACTTCATTATTATACCTAAAACGCGAAAGGCCCAACTTGCGTTGAGCCTTTTTGCGGACTGGACGGGACTCGAACCCGCGACCTCCGCCGTGACAGGGCGGCATTCTAACCAACTGAACTACCAATCCAAATATCTTACTAAAAGAACTTACTTACTGCTGCGGACTGGTCGAGCCTCGAACCCGTCCCGCTTTTTGGAGCGGGACCGTGACAGGGCGGCATTCTAACCAACTGAACTACCAATCCAAATATATTACTAAAAAAACTTACTTACTACTGCGGACTGGTCGAGCCTCCAACCCGTCCCGCTTTTTGGAGCGGGACCGTGACATGGCGGCATTCTAACCAACTGAACTACCAATCCAAACACCTTCCTTCGAAAGCGGGGCAAAGATACTTTCAAAAAATCCGGACTGACAAATTTTTTTTTAAAAATCTTCAAAAAAGTTGCGCAGTCTGTTTCTGCATGAAAATTCATTGCCGCGACGTACCTTTGCAATCCCCCATTTATAAAGCATCTGCCCAGTCGATTTTTATAGCAATTTCGGCTGATTGTTCATCCAAAAATAATATTGGCGACACCATGGCAATGACCTTCATGGATTTCGAGAAGCCCCTCGAAGCACTCTACGAACAGTTAGAAAAACTGAAAGACGTAGGCGAAAAAGGCGAGTTGGACGTTACCGTAATGGTGCGTGAACTGGAGAGTAAGATAGCCACAAAGCGTACCGAAATTTACGCAAACCTCTCGGGCTGGCAAAAAGTACAACTGTCGCGCCATCCGGAGCGCCCTTACACCTTATATTACGTGACGACCATGTGCCAGAAATTCGTGGAGCTGCACGGCGACCGCTACGCTGGCGACGACCACGCCATTATCGGTGGTTTAGGTATTATCGACGGACAAACGGTGATGATTATTGGTCACCAGAAAGGTGTAAATACTAAGATGCGCCAATACCGAAACTTTGGTATGGCCAATCCGGAAGGCTATCGCAAGGCCCTGCGACTGATGAAAATGGCCGAGCGCTTCGGTATCCCCGTGGTAACTTTGATCGATACGCCGGGTGCATTCCCGGGTCTGGAAGCCGAACAACGCGGCCAAGCGGAGGCCATCGCCCGCAATCTGTTTGAAATGGCGCAGCTGCGCGTGCCGATTCTGTGTTACATCATCGGCGAAGGCGCATCCGGCGGCGCATTGGGGATCGGCCTAGGCGACAAAGTCTTTATGCTGGAATACACTTGGTACTCGGTTATTTCACCCGAATCTTGTTCCTCGATTCTCTGGCACTCCTGGGATTTTAAAGAGCAGGCAGCCGAAGCGCTGAAACTCACTTCCGATCACATGCTAGAATTTGGCCTGATCGACGATATTGTTCGCGAACCAATTGGCGGCGCACACAATGCGCCGGAAGTAATTGCCGAAACCCTGAAACAACATATCAAAGCCGAATTGGCCAAAATAATGCCGCAAGACCCCGAGGAACGAATCGTAGCACGCATTGGCAAATATAGCAAAATGGGCAATTACAAAGAACTGACGCCTGTACCTGTGCCCGCGACTAAATAAACGAACACCTAACCAAACACGCTATGCTGGAATCGCTCCGCATTGCCCTTTTCCGAAAAGCCTTGCGCGCTGCACTGGCCGCTCAGAAACGGACCCGCAAAACCCATACGACTGACAGCGCAAGTGCAATCGGGATTTTATTCGACGCTACGGCCGACAAAAACCGCCAAGACGTACTGGAATATGTGCGGTCGCTCGAAAAGAAAGGCAAGAAAGTGCGCTTATGTGGCTACTTCAAATCCAAACAGCCGCCCCAGACTACACCTGATTTTGATTTTTTCTTTCAAAAAGAATTGCGGTGGACCGGTCAGCCAAAGGCGGAAAAAGCGGCAGCCTTCTCTAAAGAAAAATTTGATCTGTTGCTGGTGTTCAATCCGAACGATGAAGCGCCGCTGGCCTGGATCGCCGCGACTTCCCTTGCCGCTATGAAAATAGGGTATCCGACCACCCAACCCAACGATTTTGACATGTTGCTGGAAGTGCCGTCCGATAAAGGCATCCGGTACTTTACCGAGCAACTCCATATTTATCTGGAAAAAATAGTCCTTACCAAAAATGAATCTGCACGAGCGCTTTAGAGGCACCGGCGTCGCCTTAGTCACGCCTTTTAAGAACGGTCAAATTGACTGGGAAGACCTCGAAAAACTGATTGAACACGTGCTCTCCGGCGGCGTGGAATTTCTCGTCAGTCTGGGTACAACGGGCGAATCGGTGACCCTTTCCGATGCCGAACACCGGCAGGTGCTTGATTTTACGATAAAAATCAACCGGGGACGCGTACCGCTGGTGGCCGGCATTTTTGGTGGTAATAATACCCTGGAACTGGTTGAAAAGATAAAAAATTACAACTTCGAAGGGATCGATGCCTTGTTATCGAGCAATCCATCGTATAGCAAACCCGGCCAGGAAGGCATTTTTCAACACTACATGGCCCTCGCGGAAGTGTCGCCGCGACCGATTATTATTTACAACGTGCCCAGTCGTACCGCCTCTAATATGACTGCGGAGACGACTTTGCGCTTGGCCAATGCCAGCAACAAATTTCTGGCCGTAAAAGAAGCCTCCGACGATATTTACCAGGTGATGAAAATCATTAAAGGCAAGCCCAAAAACTTTCTGGTGCTGAGTGGCGACGATTTTATGACCCTGCCTATTATTGCCGGTGGCGGCGATGGCGTGATTTCGGTGATTGCCAACACGTTGCCGCGCCCTTTTACCGATCTTGTACGGGCAGCCTTGCGGCAGGATATGCCCACTGCGCAAAAATTGAATTTCAAATTACTGGAATTTTACAAGCTGCTTTTTATCGAAGGCAATCCGGTTGGTGTAAAAGCCGCGCTGGAATTGCAGGGCATCTGTAGCCGGGAAGTGCGGCTACCGCTGGTCCCCATGACGGAAACAGGCGTACACCTGATTATGGCCGAATTGGAAAATGTATTGGAGTAAGATATTTTTCTTGCCGCCATTTGCGCTGGGTGTCTTACTTTCGCGGGGTACCTAACCACCATCGCGTTATGCCCACCACCACAACGAAAAAATCTGCTACAAACGGCATGTTGCCTTCTGCCAGCACCATTCCTGGCAACCGTATTGTCACTCTCGACGAGTTTATCATCCGTTCGGAAAAAGATTTTGACTACGCCACCGGTGAACTCACCGGTTTGCTGCGCGATATTGGCGTAGCTGCAAAAATTGTCAACCGCGAAGTCAACAAAGCCGGCCTGGTCAATATTGTCGGTGCTTCCGACGGGTCTAATTCCAGCGGTGACACCCAGCAAAAACTGGACGTGTACGCCAATGAAAAATTGATCGAGTGCCTCCGCAATTCCGGCGAATGTTGTGCTATTGCTTCCGAAGAAAACGAAGAAATTATCCACATTCCGCCCGTAGGCTCTAAAAAAAGCCATTATGTGGTGATGTTCGACCCATTGGACGGCTCTTCCAACATCGATGTGAACGTCTCGGTCGGTACTATTTTCGCCATTTACCGTCGCCAGAGCAGTCCGGATGGCGCGGCTACCCAGGAAGATTTTCTCCAACCCGGTTCCAAACAGGTCGCGGCCGGTTATGTGCTTTACGGGACTTCGACTATCCTGGTTTATACGACCGGACGCGGTGTAAACGGCTTTACGCTCGATCCTAGCATCGGGGAGTTTTGCCTGAGCCACCGCAACATGCGCATCCCCGATAACGGGCAGACGTATTCCGTCAACCAGGGATATTATTCCAAATTTGACCTGGAAATGCGCCGTTACATCGACCACTGTAGCGATCAGAACTATGGTCTGCGGTATATCGGCAGCATGGTCAGCGATATCCACCGCATTCTGATCCATGGTGGCATCTTTCTCTACCCGAGTACGCGAAAATACCCAAAAGGAAAATTACGGGTGTTGTACGAGTGCAATCCACTGTCGATGATCGTGGAGCAGGCCGGCGGTAAAGCGATTAATACCCAACTTAAGCGCATCCTGGATATCGAACCGACCGAACTGCACCAGCGCGGCACCATCGCGATTGGCTCTCCGGCCATGGTGGAGGAATTGATTGCCTTTATTGACCGGTATTCAGCATTGCCAATCTAGGAATCAGAAGGTGATTGATGAACCAATTTGATGTAATGACCGTCAATATTTATTCATCGTTCATCATTATATGCATCAATCGCCCCAACCCGGTTCGTCTTCCACCATTTTCGGTTGTTTGCGCATGATGCCAAACTCCACTTCTTTCTGACACGTACCGCAAATGCCGTACAGGTTTAAAGAGTGGTGCGTAATTTTAAAATTCAGCAATTCCCCGACCATATCTTTGATCTGCTGTACACGCGGGTCGCAGAATTCGACGACTTTCCCGCAATTGGCACAGATCACGTGATCATGCTGTTTGAAACCGTACGACTTTTCGTATTGCGCCAGATTGCGGCCAAACTGATGTTTCTTGACCAGATCGCACGACACCAGCAACTCCAGCGTATTGTAGACCGTAGCACGGCTCACCCGGTAACTGCGGTTTTTCATGTGGATATACAACGCCTCCGCATCAAAGTGATCGGTGCGTTTGTAAATTTCTTCCAGAATAGCGAAACGCTCCGGCGTCCGGCGAAGATTTCCTTTCTCTAAGTGCGCGGAAAAAAGATTGAGTACTTGCTGGATCTGCTCCTGTTCGTTGCGCTGTTTGCTTACGGTCATGGTAAAATGTATGTCTGATTCGGCAAATATAGGTTGAACCGGCTATTAAAACAGCATTTGCAGCAGTTAAGTTGCTATCGGCAAATGTATTGCGACCGCAACATTTTGTCAACACGAGGAAAGCCGTACCTTGTGACAAACTTTATCAGACAATGGCTTTTGAAATTGAAGGCAAACTCCACCGCCTTTTCCCAACCGAACAAAAAACGGCCAGTTTCTCGGCCCGTGAATTCGTCCTGGAAGTTGCCGATGGCAATTATCCACAACTGATTAAATTTCAGGCAGTTAAAGAGCGCTGTACCCTGCTCGACGCCTTTAAGGAGGGGGATCGCCTGAAAGTATCGTTCGACCTGAGCGGTCGCGAGTGGAATGGAAAATATTTCACTAACCTGACCGCCTGGCGTATTGAAAAGGCGGGGGAAGGTGGCGGTAGCGATAATGCGGCGGCCGATAATAACTTCCCGAGCAACGATCCGTTTCCGAATTATGCCGACGCCCCCCCAGCGACGGGCAATATGGAAGACCTGCCGTTTTAAAAACACCCGCCCGACCTTATGTTTCGATCGCCCGCCCGTGTTACGCTGCTGCTCGGCCTTGCTGTTTATGCGACGCTGGCGATCCTGGCGGTCGTCTTTTATCTGGAACGCACGGTATTCATAGATGTGGCTTTTCACGCGGTGACGATTTTGAAGAAAAAATCGCTTTTCATTCAAAATCAACGGTTTGTGGCCTTGTTTTCTCAGGTATTTCCGCTGGCGGCCGAGCGTTTGCACTTGCCGCTCAAAGGCGTACTCACCGCCTATTCAGTCGGCTTTATCGTGTACTACGGGGCGGTATTTACGGCTTGTGTGACTTGGCTGCGACAGTGGCAAATGGGTCTGGTGATGTTATTGCTGTCGACTTTGTTGGTGACCGACACCTTTTATTGGGTGCAATCGGAACTGCCGCAGGGGCTGGCTTTACTGGTCTTCACCTTCGCGCTGCTTTTGCGCGGCCGCACGCCGGATGGGTTGGGCGGTTGGCAATTAGGCCTGGTGTTTGGTTGCTGGTTTACCGTAGTCTTTGCACACCCGATGTTGTTGTTTCCCATCGCCTTTTTGCTGTTATTTTTCTGGGAACGAAAGACTGATACGGCCCGCATTCACCCGAAATTATTGATCGGATCGGCCGTATTTGTGGGAATTATGCTACTGATCAAAAACAAGGTTTTTGGTCCGGCAGGGTATGATGTGGGCGCGATGGGCCGGGCGGATAACCTGCGCAAATTGTTTCCGCATTACTTCGATCTGCAATCCAATAAAGATTTATTGCGCTGGTGCCTGGGCGATTATTTTCTCCTCCCGCTCACCTTTCTGGCGGCTATTGTTTTTTACATCCGGCAAAAAATCTGGTATAAACTGCTGATTATGAGCGGTTTCTTTCTGGGTTATTTATTGCTGGTCAATGTGTCCTTTGCCAACGGCGACAACCGGTTTTACCTGGAAAATCTATATTTGCCGCTGGTCTTGTTTGTGGCCGTACCATTTGCCTTTGACCTGCTGCCTTATTTTTTAGCCTTGCAAAAAGCGAATTCAAAGCGGATGACATGGGCTTTTGGTACGATGGCATTGGCATTAGGCTTTCGATTGCTGCAAATTGGAGTGGCACATCAGCCCTGGACCAGCCGGCTGGATTGGGAGCGCCAATTGTTATCCGAAACGGCTACCCTCCCACAACCGAAAATCATCCTTCCGGAAAGTCAGGCACCTATGGATAAACTGGTGATGAGTTGGGGCTCATCGTTTGAGTTCATGTTGCTTTCTTCCTTAGACCATCCCAATAATACACGCCTGATTACGATCGACGAAGATCCCGGGCATTTGCAATGGGCCACCGATAAACGCCGGGCGATCATCACGGAATGGGAAGTCTGGAATTACGACGACCTGCCCAAGCGTTATTTTAATCCGCAGGATACGTCGCTGTACGATTTGCGGAAATAAACAAAGCGTAGTTTTTGTGGTTGCCCAATAGATCGAATCCGCTCATATCACCTATCGACATTCCACCCTACAGCAAATACTACCATGACAAGGATTAAAACCGATATTCTCGTGTTGGGTTCTGGCATCGCTGGACTCACATTCGCCATTAAGTCTGCGCGTCAATTTCCGGATCACCAGATCCTGGTACTCACCAAAACAGTGGAAGGCGAAAGCAATACGCGTTATGCACAAGGCGGCGTCGCGGCAGTTTGGGATGGCGAAAAAGATAACTTCGAAAAACATATTGCCGACACACTGGACGCCGGCGACGGTCTGTGCAAAGAAGAGATTGTCCGCATTGTAGTAGAAGAAGGGCCAGATCGCGTGCGGGAAATCATCGAATGGGGTGCCCGTTTTGATAAGGAAAAAAATGCCGAAGAATACGACCTGGCGCGCGAGGGCGGACATTCCGAACACCGTATTTTACATTACAAAGATCTGACTGGTTGGGAAATGCAGCGTACCCTGATGGAGGAAGCGGCCCTGTATCCCAACATAAAAGTAATGGAACATTACTTCGCCCTGGAACTGATCACCCAGCACCATTTGGGCCGCATGGTTATCCGCGTCACACCGGATATCGAGTGTTATGGTTCTTATGTACTGCACAAAGAAACGGGGCAGATCGATACGATTTTATCACGCATCACGGTGTTGTGCACCGGTGGTGCGGGACAAGTGTACAAATCTACGACCAACCCCGTCATTGCTACCGGCGATGGCGTGGCGATGACCTATCGCGCCAAAGGCCGGGTCGAGAACATGGAATTCATGCAATTTCATCCCACCTCCCTGTTTAATCCGATTGGCGAAAACCCGTCTTTCCTAATTTCTGAAGCCGTGCGCGGGCATGGCGCTATTTTGAAAAGTGCGGAAGGCGAAGAATTTATGCACCAATACGACCCCAGGCTTTCGCTGGCACCCCGCGATATTGTAGCCCGTGCGATTGACTCCGAGATGAAAAAGCGCGGTACCGATTGTATGTACCTGGATTGCCGACATTTGGAAAAAGAAGATTTTGTGGCGCATTTCCCCACCATTTATGATAAATGCGTCAGCATCGGCATTGATCCAATGGTGCAAATGATACCCGTAGTGCCGGCTTGTCACTATATGTGCGGTGGCATTCTGGTAGACGAACACGGGCGTAGCAGTATCCATCGCCTGTATGCAGCCGGCGAATGCAGCAGTACGGGATTGCACGGAGCCAACCGCCTGGCTTCTAATTCGCTGCTCGAAGCGATGGTATTTGCCCACCGCATTTTTCTCGATATCACCGACAAATTAGATACGTACCCCCATCAGGAGAATATACCCGACTGGAATGCGGAAGGCACGACCGATCCACAGGAAATGGTACTTATCACGCAGAGTATGAAGGAGTTAAAAGAAATTATGTCGTACTACGTTGGTATTGTACGCTCGAATGTGCGTTTGAAACGGGCGCTGGACCGGTTATTTTTGCTGCACCAGGAAACCGAGGAACTCTACAAAGACACAAAAATATCACCCCAGTTGATGGAACTGCGCAACCTGATCTCCGTGGCGTATTTGATCACCCGCTCGGCAGCCCATCGCCGCGAAAGCCGCGGCTTGCATTTTACGACTGATTATCCGGAGCAGTTGCCATTTGTAGAGCATTCGGTGCTGTAACCAAATCTATAAATTTGTCATTTGTGCCATGACTACTCGCCAAACTGCATTGCGGCGTTTCTACAATTTTGTGCAAACGCTGACCCCGCAAACGACCATTGCCATCATGGCCACGATTGTAAGTCTGTGTTCCCTGTTCCTGTCTATTTACCAGACTAAGATTATGATCAAACAGCAAAACGCGTCGGTTTGGCCGAATCTGCTCTTATTTTCTACTAATAGTCTGGAGAATAACCAGTTCTCTCAATCGATAACGCTGTGGAACCAAGGTGTTGGCCCTGCGATCATTCAGGAGGTAAAAGTAGAGTTCCGTGGGCAGATGTACAACGAGGCATACGACGCGGTGCGGGTACTCTACCACGATTTAAACCGCGATTCTCTTACCCAGTCTAGTATGAGTTTGAACAGCCTGATTCCGGGATTCTCGTTTGCACCTAACCAAAACTGGGAATGGATCCGCATCGGTGGCGAGGGCGGACGTGTACTCCAGGAACATTTCGGCGAATTTAAAATCCGGGTAAAATACGCCTCAATCTATGGACAAATGTGGGAAACACGCCTGGGTTATGCAGATACAAATGTCCCAAAACCGGTCGATGAGTAACAATATATCCGTAAACATTGAATTATAGACTTGGAATGAAGTTTTGAATAACCAGCCTAATTCAAGCATCCCGTATTTCACCTTTATCTATTTCTGATCCGTGCGCCAATTTGCTGAACTTGTCAAAACCGTTGCCCAATCTACCAAAACGCTGGAAAAACAGGCTGCCATTGCCCGTTACTTCCAGACTGCGCCGGCAGATGACAAACTCTGGACGTTGGCACTGTTTACCGGAAGACGCATTCGGCGCGTGGTGAATTCCACCAAAATGCACGAATGGTGCGCCGAGGTGGCTAATATCCCCTTATGGCTATTTGAAGAATCTTACCACAGTGTCGGCGATCTGGGTGAAACAATCGCACTGATCCTACCGGAATCAGCAAACCGCAGCGAACGCAGCCTGAGTGCGTGGATGGCCTTGCTGCAATCAATCGATAAACAGGATGAGCCCACCAAAAAAGCGGTAATCCTGCAAGCCTGGAATGAACTGGGCACCGACGAACGTTTTGTTTTTAATAAACTGATCGGGGGCCAGTTCCGCATCGGGGTGAGCCAGGCGCTGATGGTCAATGCCCTGGCCAAAGCCCATCAACTGGATCCGCAAGCACTTGCACACCGCATTAGTGGCAACTGGACGCCCGGCTCGGTCACATACGACGAACTGCTCAATGGAGACCATATTCAAACAGACGCCTCCAAACCATATCCTTTTTACCTGGCGTATGCGCTGGAATCTAACCTCGATGATCTGGGTGCTGCGGATGCCTGGCAAGTTGAATGGAAATGGGATGGTATCCGTGGCCAATTGATCTGCCGCAATAAAGAGATTTTCCTGTGGAGTCGCGGCGAAGAACTAATGACGGAAAAATTCCCGGAGTACCAGGTTTTACAGCCGGTCTTGCCAGATGGGGTCGTGCTGGATGGTGAAATATTGCCGGCAGCCCTGACCGATCATTCTTTTAAACCCCTTACGTTCAATGTTTTGCAGACCCGAATCGGGCGGAAAAACGTAACCAAAAAGCAGCTACAGGAAGCCCCGGTCGTTTTTGTCGCTTATGATCTGCTGGAGTGGCGGGGCGAGGATATTCGCCAGCGGCCGATGGCAGAGCGCCGGTTGCTGCTGGAAGAACTGGTCATTCAAGTTAATACACCCGTGCTCATCCTGTCGCCAGAAGTAATTTTTAAAACCTGGGCAGATCTAGATGCGCTGCGTGGGCAGGCGCGTGACATGGGCAGTGAGGGGTTTATGCTCAAACGCAAAGATTCTATTTATCAGGCCGGCCGACGGCGCGGCGATTGGTGGAAATGGAAAATAGCGCCCATGACCATCGATTGCGTATTAGTAGCCGCGCAAAAAGGACACGGCCGCCGGGCAAATATCTACACGGATTATACCTTTGCCGTACGCAACGCCGACGGACAATTTGTCACCTTCACCAAAGCCTATTCCGGCCTGACCGACAAAGAATTTCTGGACGTCGATGCCTGGATCAAACGCCATATTCTGGAACGTTTCGGACCGGTGCGGACCGTCAAACCCGAACTGGTTTTTGAAATTGCCTTTGAAGGCATTGCGGCCAGTAAACGCCATAAATCCGGCGTAGCGCTGCGTTTTCCAAGGATGTTGCGCTGGCGCAAAGATAAAACCGCAGAAGACATCAATACCCTGGAAGATTTGCAAATCCTGTTGCAACAATATGGTGGCGCAGTCGGAGCCTGAATTAAGTTTTTGCCGGCCAGATGACGCAATGGCAGTAATTTTTTTTTCTTTATAAAACTTGCACGATTTTTGACCGTTATTATGCATCCGTTTAATCGTCTCCAAAATACGCTTAAAAAAACATTCACTTCGCACCTACTAAACCGACCGCGTTGCACGCATTTGTTATGCCGACAAATTCAATCCAGTACATGGTGGATTTCACCTTGCCCAAAGACCTATCTGAAACATTTATAAGCCTCATTCCGCAGCAGCGCGAAATGGTAAATAAGCTAATGAATGAAGGAAAATTGCTCAATTATGCCCTGTCCTTAGAAAATTCAAAACTCTGGGTCGTTTTTTCAGTCCAGTCGCTTTTAGAGTTGGAAGAAGCAGTTGACCGTCTTCCGCTTACGCATTTTATGAAAATGCGCATCAGCGAACTGACTTTTTACAATGCGTCGCACCCGTTTACACCGACGTTTTCGGTGAACTAATGTACGCGCCCGGCGTTTGAAGTACCATTCATCAAATTGCTTCAGGGTATGCCGGTCACTTGGTACGAGGGTATTGTAAAAAAAATAGCACCGCTTGCGCCCGGTGTACAGCGGTACTGGCTGGACGTGCCTGCCGTAGAAAAATTTGACTTCGAACCCGGACAATTTATCACGCTCGACTTGCCCCTTGGCGAAAAGCGCCTACAGCGGTGGCGGAGTTATTCCATCGCTAATGCCCCCGATGGATCCCAGATTATCGAGCTGTGTATTGTACGCTCGCTATCCGGTGAGGGAAGTGGTTATTTGTTCGATCAAGTTACCGTTGGTAGTTCGCTTCGGTTCAAAGGGCCGGAAGGTGCATTTGTATTACCGCCTGTAATTGAAAAAGACCTGGTTTTTATTTGTACGGGTACCGGTATTGCGCCGTTTCGCAGCATGATCCAGCACATAAAAAACACCGGACAATCGTATCGCAACTTGCACCTGATATTCGGCACGCGCACAGCGGAAAGCATTTTGTACCGCGCTGAATTCGACGAACTCAGTCGCACTTTTCCCAATTTTAAATACGACATCGCCTTGTCGCGCCAGCCGGATTGGTCGGGTTATCAGGGGCATGTGCACCAGATTTACCTGGAACAATACCGGGATGTACGCGCCGACGTCTCCTTCTATTTGTGCGGCTGGAGCAATATGATCGATGAAGCGGTCGCCAATCTGCTGATAACACTCAAATACGATCGCTCCCAAATTCATTATGAATTGTACGGCTAATCTGCCATTTTAGCGCGAAATCTGCGTTATTAGTGTATAAAATAAGCATGGGTTGAATTTTTCGGGAAAGAACCCTCACCTTGCACTTTCTTTTATACGCCTGCTCATGTCCATTACGCACGTTCGTATTACCGTATTGATTTTGTTGCTGCTGCCGGTTTGTGCGGCTGCGCAATCATCAACGGTAGATTCATTGGCCAAACTGCTGCGTACCATACCGGCCGATACGCACCGTGTTTCCGTCCTGACAGAATCAGCCTGGAATATCAACGAAGCGCATACGGAACAGGCAATCACGTGGCTCAACGAAGCCATTGCGCTGGCCCAGCGTTTGCAATTTGTACAGGGAGAAGCAACCGCCTGGAATGGTCTGGGCGTAGCTGAAGAAATTCGCGGCGATTTAAACAAAGCCATCAGCCATTATCAAAAAGCCCTGGCGTTACGGCAGGAGTTAAACGATCTGCGCGGGGTAGCCGCATCGCACAACAACCTCGGCAATACCTATGAGTTATTAGGCCAGTTTGATGCCGCCTTGACAGCACACCGCGAAAGCCTGGCTATTCTGGAAACCTTGCACGACACCCTGCGCATGGCGCGTACGCACCTGAACATGAGTGGTGTGTATGAGGCAATGGGGGTTTTCCCGGAAGCGTACGATCAGGTAAATGCGGCGCGGCTTATTTTTGAAGCCCAAAACGACACGGCTGGATTGGCTAAATCCTACACGTTGCTGGGTCATATCCGGTTCGAACTGGCGATGCTCAATGAAGCGTACCGCTGGTACACCGAAGCGCTGCGCTTGCAGGAGAAATTAGGCGATCCCACTAAAATAGCCGATGCACTCAGTGATCTGGGGATCGCGCTGGATGAAATGGGGAATGCAGACTCCTCCCGCCTGGCGGTTCAGAAATACCTGATTGCCTTGAAAATTCGCCAGGATCAGGACGACCAGCCAGGTATTGCTGCCATTTACAATAATCTCGGCGTGGCCTATAAACACCTTGGACAATACGAACGCGGTATGTTTTATTTGCAACAATCGCTGGCGCTGCGCAAGGAACAGGACGATCAACCGGGTTTGATGGAAGTGTACAACAGCTTGGGCGACGTAGTGTACGGACAAGGCAATAATGCCCAGGCGCTTCAATATACGGAGCAATATTTTAAAATTGCCCAGACCATCGGCGACGAAAAATTCATCCAGCGCGCGTACAAGGATTTTGGAAAGATCTACGCTGCCATGGGCAATTTTGCCAAAGCCTACGAATACCGGGTCAAATACGATGAATTGCGCTACAAACGCCTGGATGAAAGTCGCGCCAAGGTTTTTGAACAAAAAGAAGTGTTGTTTTCCGAAGGGAAACGCCAACTGGAAATTCAGCGCAAACAACACGAACTGGATTTGAAAAGTGTAGAACTCGACCGATCAGGCACGGTTACCAAGGCTTTGAGTGGTGGAGCGCTGGCGTTGATGCTGGTCATCGGATTGCTGTATCGCAGCAGCCGGATCCGCGAACGCGCGCGACAGGATCTGGCCGCCAAAAATGAAGTCATTCAGCGTGAGCGCGAACGCTCGAATAATTTACTGCGCAATATTCTTCCGGAAAAAACAGCGGAGGAACTGCTCTTGCGCAATGCGGTGCAACCGGTTCGTTATGAGTCGGTTACCGTGCTTTTCAGCGACTTTAAAGGTTTTACGACCATTGCCGAACTGGTTTCACCAGAATCGCTGGTGGCCGAACTGGATGAGTGCTTCCGGCTTTTCGATGCGATCATTATACAACATGGGCTCGAAAAAATCAAAACGATTGGGGATGCATATATGTGTGCAGGCGGTTTGCCTACCATCAACTCGACCCATGCAGAAGACATGGTGCGCGCCGCCATTGAAATGCAACGCGGTTTGGAGACGATTCGCAAGCGAAAAATAACCGAAGGTTTACCTGGATTTGAAATGCGGATCGGCATCCATACCGGACCCGTGGTGGCCGGGGTGGTAGGCAGCCATAAATTCGCCTATGATATCTGGGGCGATACGGTGAACACGGCGGCCCGGCTGGAGCAAGGCGGCGAGCCCAATCGGATCAATATTTCTGAAACGACCTATCAGGAAGTGAAACACCTGTTTCAATGCACTTTTCGCGGAAAACTGGCTGCGAAAAACAAAGGCGAAATTGCCATGTATTTTGTGGAAAACAGTATCTGATTGCCCTGCGGGGCCACCCGCTATTCGGCGGTCTTCCAGCTGGCGCCGTATTTTTCCACCAGCACATTGTCGTAATAGTCGGCTTTTTCAAAAAGTGTTTGCAGCAGCAGCAAGCCCGTCTCCTCGTTCAAGTGTCGGTCATAAATTAGTAATGACAGGATAATATCTTGATTATGAACACTTAATGTCAGCGTTTCATTGGCGTAGTTTTCACGCAACAGGTATTCGTAAACGGGTTTAATACGTTCTTTCGGCAACTCGCACAAAATTGCATCCGCCGTAATAAGCCCTATTTTCTCCTGGTAGGTAATCATAATCTTCGCACTGCCCTGTTGTATTTCCCAGGCATTCGAGCCACTGCGACTCAAAGCGACATCGTGACCGATGGTCGAAATCATGCGCTCTATGGTGTTTGAAATACCCGCCGCGACATAGGTCTCCAAGGCCCCTGGCAAGGTGACACGGTTACCACAAAAGGTACAAAAACCGTTTTCAACTGTCTTTGGCGTGACGATATTCAGACAGCCTTTACACCGGCAGGCATTGCCGGGTTCAACCTTGGAATAGGCTTCCAGCGTTTCATGTAAAAATACCACGGGTAAAGAAAACCCGGTATTATCGCCATCCTGAATCACAAAAGTATTGACGCCGACCACATCGCCGGCGTTGTTGACCAGCGGACCGCCGCTATTACCGGGATTGAGCGCCGCATCGATATGCAGGTAAGGAATACCGTTCAGAATCTCGCGCGTATTCGAAACTATCCCGCTTTTTACCGAAAATTTCAGTCCGAACGGGTGACCGATCGCGATTACAGAATCGCGTTCGCGCAGCGATGATTCCAGATTCAGGCGAATAGCCGGCAATTCACCCAGCGCGTCGGGCGCTTCCAGAAAAGCCAGGTCATATTTTTCATCCGTGAAATAAACCCGCACTAATTGTTTCGTAAAACGGGTGCCTTCAATGACCACCATTTGATTCCCTTCGATCACGTGGTGATTGGTCACAATAAGCCCGGGGTCGCGCAGGTAAAAGCCGGTTCCGGTACTATTGGGTGTAGCAATCTGCACAATTACATCCCGGTACCTTTCAACAAAATCGATCATGGCGTTTTAGTGAGATTAAGGCTCTTCAGCATTTGCAGATACGATCTGGTAAAAGCGATCGGTCCGTCAAAAACTAAATTTTGCACTATCGGCTTGAGGTGTGGATAAACCATCCGATGCCGCTGGGCAATATTTTTAATTTCCTGTAGAATGGCTTTTTTATCCATTGCTCCGGCCGCATCTACATAATCCAGGTCAAACCCCAGATCTTCGAAAAATCCGGCTTCCCGGATTTGCCAATACAGGTGAAATAATTCCCGCACGGGTGCCGGCGGCGTATGATGAAATAAGGCCGAGGAAACGATATAATCAGGCACGGCCAACGCCAGCGCCGCATAATTCTGCTGCATCGGCCAATCCATTTTAGGCATCTCCCCTTCAATTGAATTGACAATAGTAGCGAGGTTAACCGCCGGATTAATGCCAAAAGTACTGCGCGTCCGATACATCTCCCGAAAAAAAGCCTCCTTGGGACGATCAAGTAATTGCTGCAATTCCTTGCAGGCGGCCGTCACTTTCATCTGTGCCGTACGATCGCTTTTCTGAAAAAATATGCCGCGTATGCGCTCCAGCGTATCCATCATAAAACCTTCCGGCTTAATCAGATAATCCAGTTTAAAAGTCAGTGCCAGTATTGAATACGCGTAATTGACCGCGTATTTATGCGGATCTGGTTTGGCATTGTTTATCAGCGTGAAAACTGCACCGATAGAACGCTGAATGAAGGCGTATTTCACCTCTTTTTCCTCCATCGGTATTTCTCCAAACAAACGCGGCTCAGCGGGGCTCAACGACCGGAATTCTTCCAGCAGGAGATCGTCCTGTTTATCGGCATGAATCGCCAGTTCGCGAAATGCGTGCAGCAGTTTGAGCGGAGAGCCGTCTACCGTATGCGAATCGAACACAATGGTCAGGCAATTTTCATTGTCGAGGGTAAACCGGCTGTATTGCAGGCGAAAATTGTACTCCATCAAGCGGCGGAGAAACCCGACATTGAGGTCGTCTGCCTGCGCTACCCGGCTTTCTACCCGGATTTTGTCGTTGGTAATGGTGCCGTACACGTGTTGCGACCCTTGCCAGAAATCAAAACTTAAGACGCCATCGGCTTCTTTACAGGTTATATTGTCCTGTTGGCTGTCTTTCAGATATTGTAAGAAATTTCGGTACGCTTGTTGCACTTCACCTGCTTCAAACTCCTGCACGGCGGTTTCAAATAATTGATCCGGCTTGTAAGCATCTGTATAGCGCCCAAATGCAATATCGGGCTGCGCGGGGGAGGCACTAGCGGTAGAATTGAAAATGCGTCGGAGAAAACTCATAACAAGCAAGGTGGCACAAGGGAAAATAAGGTTGCAAAAGTAGAAAAATTGGGCTTGATTTAACCTTTTATGGACTCGTTCGTTTTATATAGCTAAGAATTGGCGCTTTTCTTGGACATTCGTTTCTTTATTTTTTGGAAAAAAGAATTTTCCGCCAATATTTGTGCCTCCAACAACCGTATCAATACTCAACTATGACGGCAAAAACATTAGTTGCCCAAGATATTCCCGCGCTCTCGATCACGCAAACTGGCCGTGATGCGTTTCACATGCTCAACGATTACCACGTCAAGCACCTCCCGGTAGTGGACGGTACCAAACTCGTGGGTATTTTATCGGAAGAAGATGTGTTTAACCATAAATTGTATGATCCTATCAGCGAATACGACTTTTCCATGCTCCGCCGTTTTGCGGTGCAGGAAAATGAACACGTTTTTGAGGTCATGCGCGTGATGGGCGATAATCGCCTGACCATTATTCCAGTGATCGATGTAAATGGCGATTATGTAGGGCTCATTTCGCAAAATGATCTATTACGCTATTTTGCGACTGCGGCCGCCTTTATTGAAAGTGGCGCTGTGTTAGTCCTGGAAATGCCCCGCCGTGACTACTCACTGGCCGCTATTGCCCGTATCGTGGAAGACGATGACGTGAAAATACTCAGCAGTTTTGTTACCTCGATGCCCGATCCGGAATACGCGGAGGTAACGCTGAAACTGAACCGGCGCGACCTGTCCCGCACGATCAATGCGCTGGAACGCCATGAATACGATGTGAAAGAGACCTTCGGCGAATTGGAGCACAGCGATAGTGTCCGCGAGCGGTATGACTCCTTTATGGCTTACCTGAATATGTAATGAAACCTGCGCCGTCGCCCCATTTGAATTCCATTGATTTATTGCGGGGGCTGACGGCTATTACGGTAGCATTATACCACTTTACCGATTATTTTTTGCCGGCAACGCACTGGTTTCACTGGGCTTTTGCCCAAGGCTATCTGGGAGTGGAGGCGTTTTTTGTAATATCCGGCTTGGTCATTCCGCTGTCTTTCGCCCAGAAAAAGTATACTGTAGGGCAGTTTCCCGCGTTTTTTCTCAAACGCGCCGTTCGCATCGAACCGGCCTACTGGGCCAGTATTGTGCTGATGCTTTGCATCGACGCATTTGGTGGCTGGTATCGCGAGGGGCATTTACCGCACTTTGACGGGTTCAATATTTTTCTCCATCTTTTTCATGCCAATGCCATCTGGCATGAGCCCTGGTTGCGCGGCATTTACTGGACGCTGGCCATCGACTGGCAGTTTTATCTGGTGGTTTGCCTGACATTCTGGCTCTTTAACCGGTCCGAAAGGTGGGCCCGTTATCCGCTTTATTTAATTTTTGCTTTGGCGCACTGGTATGCCCCGTATGAATGGTTGCCATACCATTTATTACCCTTTGGCGCAGGCGTGGCACTGTTCCATTTTTACCGTGGGTATATGGGTCGCTGGGAGTTGGGCGTGGTATTGCTAGCCCTATTATTCGCCCATTTTAAAGCGTTCGGGTACGAGCATTTGGTAGCATCTACGCTTTCCTGCGCTATTATTCTCTTTATAAAACAGGTGGGCAGTGCAGCTCAATTTATGGGCAAAATTTCGTACTCCTTCTATCTCACGCATGTTTTTAGTGGCTGGACACTGCTCAACAGCCTGAAAACCTATACCCAGGACCCAACTATCATGACATTTGCTATTTTTGCGGCGCTGCTGGTCAGTGTCTGGTTTGCAAGCTGGTTTTACGATCGTGTGGAGCAGCCTACGCTGGCCTGGGCCAAGAAAATTCGCTTCTCAAAACCGATAACTACCTGATTCTTAGTGCAATTTCACCAGCAGGCAAACGTATTGTCGCCTTTATAATAGCAAAATCCTCTTTTTTCAAACCATTTAACTTCTACTCTTTCCTGTGCTCAACCTCGCCGACCTCCGCAAAAATTACGCGCTTCAATCCCTGGCTGAAACCGACGTCCAATCCGATCCGATTGCCCAGTTTGCCATTTGGTTTCAACATGCCATCGATAGCCAAATCCTGGAACCCAATGCCATGTCGCTGGCCACAGCTACCGCCAATGGATTGCCAAGCGTACGCACCGTATTATTAAAAGGATTTGATAATCAAGGGTTTACATTTTACACCAACTATGAAAGTCGTAAAGGAAAAGAGTTGCTGGAAAATCCCCAGGCTGCTTTATCGTTTACCTGGCTCGAACTGGAAAGGCAGATTCGTATCGAAGGAACCGTTGAAAAAGTAAGCGCGGCCACCTCCCTGCAGTACTTTCAAAGTCGGCCCAAAGCCAGTCAGATTGGCGCCTGGATCAGTCAACAAAGTGATATCATCAGCGATCGAAGTGTACTGGAACAACGCCAGCGCGAACTCCAGGCAGAATATGCTGATACGGAAAAATTACCCTTGCCCCCATTTTGGGGAGGCTATAATCTGCGGCCAAACCGGATTGAATTCTGGCAGGGCCGTAGAAGCCGGTTGCACGATCGCATCTGTTATACGCTGGGAAACGGGGTTTGGCAGCTGGTTCGTTTAGCACCTTAGCCATAAATTTGCAATAGGGAAATCTAAACTTAACGGTAACTTAAAATTGGAATTCCCCTTCCTTGCGGTCTCTTTCGGACCTTTGCGGTGCAAAAAAACAACTGCGCCACATTATGTTAAGATTTCTTTCTTTTTTACTGCTCATTTTATTTTGCTTTTTATGCAGCGTCCCTTCCCTGCGGGCGCAAGACACCAAAGGCAAAATTTCAGGCAAAATTTTGGACAAAGAAACCGGTGAAGGCCTGATCGGTGCAACAGTATTAGTGGAAGGCACCTCCACCGGCGCCGTCACTGATGTAGATGGCAAGTTTCTGCTTTCTGTGCCGGCTCCGGCTTCCGTTACTCTCGTACTCAGTTACATTTCTTACCAGACCACCAAAATTGCCGTGGATGTCAAAGCCAATGAGGTTTCCTTTGTAGAGTCGGTGATGCAGGAAGAAGAAAACCAACTGGCCGAAGTGGTGATCACCTATACCGTCGAAAAGTCTTCCGCGTTGTCGCTGCTGACCGAACGTAAAAACGCCCCGCAAATGTCGGACGGCGTTTCTGCCGAACTTATCCGCAAAACCCCCGACCGCACCACCTCCGATGTTTTGAAACGCGTAACCGGCGCATCGATCCAGGAAGGAAAGTTTGCCGTCATCCGCGGTATGAACGACCGCTATAACGCAGGCTATCTGGATGGTGCTTTGCTGCCTTCCACCGAATCCGACCGCAAGGCCTTCGCTTTCGACGTAGTTCCTGCCAGCCTGCTCGACAACCTGACCATCATTAAAACAGGCACACCGGATCTGGTCGGCGATTTCGGCGGTGGTATTATCAAGATTAATACGAAAACGGTTCCCGAGCAGTTTACGCAAAACCTGACCATTGGCGGGCAAACGCATTCACTCACCACCTTCAAGGAGTTCACCCAGTTCAAGCAATACCCCACTGAAAAGTTCAATATTTTTGGCTCTGAGCGGAATCTTCCGGTTTTTGGTGACAACGACCTGAAATCCGGTTCTTTGTTTGCGACCTCGGAAGAAGTGCGGAAATTTGCCGCTATTTCCCAGAATTTTAACAACGACTGGTCTTCGACTACTAAAAACGCCCTGCCTAACGGACGTCTGGCCTATTCCCTTGGTGCGCCGATCCATTTGTCCGACACCAAAAAACTCGGCGTATTGCTGGCGCTGAATTATGCCAATACCCGTCGTTTTTCGGCCGGTGAAATCAATACATTTGATGGATCAGGACAAGTTGCGGCTTTTAAAGACAATATTTTCGCCCAAAATATCAGCAGCGGCGGTATTTTCAACGTGAGTTATGTGGGGGCTAAGACCAAGATCAATCTGCGCAACCTGCTCAATCTGAATACCGATAACAACACGGTACAGCGTACTGGCACCGCTAACATCGCCGATGCACTGATGGTGCGCAATACGGCAAATCTCATCAACTACAACCGGCTTTACAACGGTATTGCATCGTTGAAGCAAGTTATTGGCGCGAACCTCCTCACGATTAATGCCTCGTTCAATTATTCGAATGTGCGCCGGAAAGTGCCGGATTATCGTATCGTGAGTTATACCATTACCCCTGATTTTGACAATTACCAGCTCGCACTAGGCGATTTTTTCAATAGCAGTACCGGTCGTTTTGTATCCGATCTGAAAGAGCAACTGTACGGTGGAAATTTTGAACTGGCCAAACAGTTTAATGGTAAAAAGATCAATACCGAACTGAAAGCCGGTATTTTCACCCAGCAACGCGTACGTTCGTTTTATGGTCGCAGTTTTGTCTACAATGGCACTGCTCCTGGGCTCACCTATAATCTGGCCAGCGACCTTGGCAGCGCCAATATCAACCCGACGCGTTTGTATTTAGCCGAAAAAACCGCCAACGATATTGCGTATTACAATGGTGAATCTACCTTGAACGCTGGTTACCTGATGGCCGATCAGAAATTTTCTGAAAAATTGCGCGCGATTTATGGCGTGCGCTACGAGCATGCAGACATTCATGTTTTCAATGAGAAGATCAACAGCGAAGTCGCGCGCATCAAAGAAGGGGTCGCTTTGCCATCGGTCAATCTTTCGTATTCTTTATCGGACAAAATGAATTTGCGCGGCGCTTACTACGCTTCGGTCAACCGCCCGGAATTCCGGGAACTGGCACCGTTTGCATTTTTTGTATTTGATAAAAATGCGGAGATTCGCGGTAATAAAGACCTGCAAATCGCTACGTTGAACAACTATGATCTGCGCTACGAATTTTATCCGTCCGGTAGTCAGGTGATTTCGGTGGGTGGTTTCTACAAAACGATCAAGAATCCAGTGGAATTCAGCATCGATATTACGCAGCCCTTTACCACCTTCACGTATCAAAATGAGCAGTCTGCCACCATCTACGGACTGGAATTTGAGGTGCGCAAAAACTTCGATTTCATCGGCGGCGCTGCTATTTTTAAAGACCTGACCATCTTTTCCAACCTGGCTTTGGTAAAATCAAAACTGAGTTTCGACGCCGGTTCGCAGGCAAAAGCCAATCGCTCGCTGCAAGGTCAGTCGCCTTATATCGTCAATATAGGTCTACAGTATGAAAATTCAGAAAATGGCTGGTTCTCCAGTGTCGTTTTCAATCGCATCGGTCGTCGGATCGCGTACGTAGGCGTTGATCCTACATTTGGCGATACCCGCCAGGATATCTATGAAGCGCCCCGCAGCGTACTGGATTTTCAGATCGGCAAAAGCATTGGCCGCCTGAACCTGAAATTTACGCTGGGCGACTTGCTCCACCAGGATCTCGTCTATTATCAGGACGCAGATGATAACGGAAAATATTCCCCAGCCGGTAAGCAAGACCGCCTGATGTTTAAATTTACCAATGGCTTTACCAGCAATCTGAGCGTAGGCTATACCTTCTAGTAGAGCCGCGTTGCGGTTGAAAATTCATAAGCCCCTGTTCAGGTAATCCCGGCATTCTAGGTCAATCGGGATCCTGAACAGGGGCTTAATGTTTTGCTAACATGGACTTAACCTTGGAGTAACACCAAACTTTGAATTTTGCGGCGAACAAAATTTACACGCTAAAAATGAAAAAGAACGTACTCTTTACCTGCGCAATTTTTACCGGCCTGTTTATGTCGACTGCTTCGGCACAAATCGGTTTCAACCTGGTGAAAACCGATTATGTCGGCGCTCTCAGTGCAGACCTTGCGGCGGACTGGACAAAAACCTGGACCAACTTTGATCCTAAAACAACGGTTTACCCGGCTCCAACCGATACTGTTACGCTGAATGGCACGCTGGCTTCCCTGCCAGTGCCAGGTGAAAAAAGCATTACCAATACACTTACCCTGGATGCTACAAAAACCTATCTTTTGAAAGGATTTGTCGTCGTAAGAAGCGGTGCAAAAATTATCATTCCTGCCGGCACCATTATCCGTTGTGAATCCAACCTGAACGCTACACCAAAGAACTACGCTTCGCTGTTGATCGAGCGTGGCGGTCAGATTGAAGTGAACGGTACAAAAAACAGCCCGGTTGTGTTTACTTCCGACAAGGCGCCAGGAGCCCGCGATCGCGGTGACTGGGGTGGCATCGTAATCGCCGGTCGTGCCAAGCACAACCTGTTGAACGGTACAACCAACGATAACGTACAAATGGAAGGCTTCAATAATGTATCCTTCGATCCAACGCTGGCCCGTTTTGGCGGTACCGACGATGCCGATAACTCCGGTTCGATCAGTTACCTGCGCCTGGAATTCGGTGGTCTGGCTTTCGAAGCCAACAAAGAAATCAATGGCCTGACGCTGGGCGCAGTTGGCTCCGCTACGCAACTCAAATACATCCAGGTATCTTTCTCCAACGACGACTCGTTCGAATGGTTCGGCGGTAAAGTCAACTCTTCCCACCTGATTGCTTTCAAAGGTACGGACGACGACTTCGATACGGACAACGGTTACGGCGGCATCAGCCAGTTTGGCATCGCGATCCGCGACACTGCCTATTACGACAAGACATATCTACTTCCTTCCGGTGCATCTACCTCGGAAGGATTTGAAAGCGACAATGAAGCAACGGGTACGGCAAATGTAAAGCCCTACACCAATGCTATTTTTTCCAACTACACGATGGTCGGACCAGTTCCTGCCGGATCTACGTATGCTAGCATGAACAGCACCACCAGAGCGGCTTTCCGTCGCGGTGCGCGTATTCGCAGAAACAGCAGCCTGCGTATTGTGAACAGCGTCTTTATGGGCTATCGTAACTTCGTGATGATCGACGGCGACAGTAGCCTGCGCAACACGAACTATCCGGCTTTATTGTCGCTGGTTAATCCCGCTACCCCCGTGGACGTAACGACCAAGCAAATTTCTTTTGCCAACAACCTGATCGTATGTACGGATGCCGCATTCAGCAGTACGACTGACACTACCGCCAACGGCTTGGTAGAAGTAGCCCGTGCTGTTGGCTCACAAGCCAAGAAAAATGCACTGGACGCGTACATCCGCCAGGCCGGTGTTCTGGCCAACAATATCAACCCCGCAGGTTCGTGCGGCGTTAGCGCAGTGCTGGTCAATCCATTGGCCAGTTCTACTACGCCTGATTTCCGTCCGGTGGCCGGTTCGGCAGCATTGGCGGGTGCCAATTTCTACAGCAATCCGTTGCTGGTAAACTTGACTACTTCCGCCTATGAGATTACTACAGCGAAGGACTTGCCAGTTTACCCCAACCCAATCAGCAACGGTACACTGAACTTCGGTCGCCAGGTTACTTCTTATGGTATTTTCGATATGAAAGGCAACCTCGTTAAACATGGTTTCGAGACGGACCACGCTACAATGGAAGGTTTGTCCAGCGGTGTTTACTTCATCAAACTGGATGGTAAAGCCCAAAAATTCATCGTACAATAAGGAAAAGTTGCTGGTTTAAAGTCAGCCAATTTTACTGCTAAAATAACGGATGAAATCGCCCGGGTCCGGGCGATTTCATCTTTTTAAATACCCCACTTAGGGCCAGATCGGTCGTAAGTGGGGTATTTTTATAGATTTCTGTCGGGAAAACAACCTTTTGCGGCGTGGTTCAGGCAAGAAGTCAGCAGGTTATTATATCTGTCTACAATAGTCAATTGTCCTAAAATCTACGCTGGCTGGGAAATTTGCAGACTATTTATCAGTTATACGCAAAGGCAAGTCGACACATTAATGTCTCTTATTTAAAATCAATAAAATGAGGAAAAAATCAACTTTTACGCTGTTTATTTCAGTTTTCACGCTCTACTGCTCCTTTGCGCAATTACCCGATAACTGTAAACTTAGCATTGGTACGAATCTTGGTGGTTTGGCAGATTACGGCACAGAACTTCCGTTTGTGGATTTAATGCACAATAGCAGGGTGTTTTATTCGCAGGACTATCTTAATCCCGCCGGCGGGCCTTTTAATACCGAAGCCACCGATAGTATGGCCTTTAGACCGGATGGCTATCCGACCCATGTTCCGCAAATCGTTGCCGGACGTACCTATCCGCAAAAAATTTCAACTATTTGGGGGGCTACTAATGGCTGGCCTTATGGCACTTATACTGTTTTGTACGATGGTGCCGGAAGTTTATCTTTCTGGGGAGGCATCAATAACCTAATCCAAACATCCCCGAACCGGCTTACTTTTGAGTATGTGAACAATAATACGTCCGTCATTCAAATGACCATAGACTCCTCCAGTATTGCCAATCCCATCAGAAATATCAGGGTTTTAATGCCCGGATCAGAAGCTACCTACCAAACCCAACCTTTTAATCCAACGTGGCTTAGTAAAGTGCTGCAATTCAAATCATTGCGCTTTATGGACTGGGGGCAGACCAATAATTGGGGGCAGACAAATCAATGGGATTGGGCACATACAGCCCTATTTGATTGGAATGAACGGGCTAGCATGGATTATCAAACCTGGGCAAATAATAAAGGCGTCCCTTATGAAATGATGATAAAACTACTGAATGACTACGATTTAGATGGATGGGTATGTGTACCCCATCGTGCTAGCAACGATTATATCAACAATATGGCTACCCTATTTAAAAACACGCTGGAAACCGACCGGCACCTGACGGTTGAGTATAGTAATGAGATTTGGAATTGGATGTTTGGGCAGGCGCAATGGTGCCTGAAGTATGGAGAAATAACAACCGGGCTGGTGTGGCCGGAGTGCATTGTGCCGTATGTGCAAAATTGCCTGGATCAATGGACCGCAGTGTATGGCACCGATGTACACAGGATCACCCGAACAGTAGGATTGCAAACTGGCTGGACAGATGTGAGTGTGCGAATTTCACACAATCTCATGCCAGGTAGTTTTGATGCCGTATCGCCTACGTATTATTTTGGATTGGGAGAAGAGGCAGATGCTGTTCTGGATATAGCAGGAGCAAATGCGACGGTATCGCAAATAGCCGGCCTGGTAAGAAGTGGATGGGCGAATCGGGAAAAATTGTATATTCAGGAAATAAAAACCTATGTGGCCGATACATTACATGTGCCAATGGTATTTTACGAGGGCGGGCAGCATCTTACGCCCACCCCATTTGGCGAAATACCTACCTATGAACAAGCCCTGCTGGATATCCAAAGAGATACTGCTATGTATAACCTGTATAATGAATGGTTCGATTTTATCCGGACCATGCAGACAGGCAATGAACCGCTGCAAATCATGAATTTTTCATTTGTAGGAGAACGCAGTGCACGGTACGGAAGTTGGGGACTTTTGGAGACGCTAGACCAGGATTTTACGCTCGTACCGGCCCCAAAATACCAGGCAACTTTGGAAAATATGGCCAAAGACTGTGGCAATTCAGTATCCATAAAAACCCTTACAGACAATAATATATTCTCCGTCTATCCTAACCCCACCGATGATTTCATATTGATTTCTGCTGATAAAAAACAGATAGTCAGCACTTTAAAAGTTGTAGATATTATGGGGAAAACGTTGCTGCGCAAATCGAATATTTCAGATCATCTACCGATAGACATTTCAAACCTGCCTAATGGCATTTATCTTGTCCTGATTGAAACAGCGGGCAAAAAAGAAGTGCATAAAATAGTAAAGCAGTAGCCATACCCTGCCCGTAAAATAAAAAATGCTCCGAGGGGAATTGGGACTTAGGTTGCGACGCCTAAACACCAGTCCCCCTCGGAGCATGTGTACAAAAGTATATAAACTGGCTATTATTCCACCGTTACTGATTTGGCCAGGTTGCGTGGCTGATCGACGTTACACCCGCGTAACACGGCGATATGGTACGCCAGCAACTGCAATGGCACGACCGATAAAAGTGGTGTAAAGACTTCTTCGGTCGCCGGGATTTCAATCGTGAAATCGGCCAGTTCTTTGATGATTTCATCGCCTTCCGTTACGATGGCGATTACGACTCCTTTCCGTGCTTTGACTTCCTGGATATTGGAAACAATTTTTTCATAGGCGCTGCGGTTGGTAGCGATTACAAAGACCGGCATATTTTCATCAATCAAAGCGATCGGACCGTGTTTCATTTCGGCGGCCGGGTATCCTTCCGCATGGATGTACGAAATTTCTTTCAGTTTCAACGCCCCCTCCAATGCTACCGGGAAATTGTAGCCACGGCCTAAATAAAGCGCATTGGTGGTATCTTTAAACTCGCCCGCAATGTATTTGATCTGTTCATGGCAGTTTTTTAGCAAAATGTCCACTTTTTCCGGAATGCGCGCCAATTCCTGGACCAGCGTCTGGTAATGCGATTTTGGAATAAATCCGCGCTCATATCCCATGACGATCGCCATCATGGTCAACATGGTCACCTGACCCGTAAAGGCTTTGGTAGACGCCACGCCAATTTCCGGCCCGACGTGAATATACGAACCACTGTGTGTCAAACGGGCGATAGACGAACCGACCACGTTCACAATACCGTAGGTCAGGGCGCCGCGTTCTTTGGCGAGTTCCAGTGCCGCAAATGTATCTGCCGTTTCACCCGATTGCGAGATGGCCAGCACGACATCGTTGGTGTTGACTACGGGGTTGCGATAGCGGAATTCGGAAGCGTATTCCACTTCTACCGGTAAGCGGGCCAGATCTTCAAACAGGTATTCGGCGATCATGCCGGCGTGCCAGGAAGTACCGCAACCCAGGATGATCATGCGCTGTGCATTGACCATGCGTTTCAGGTATTCTTCCATACCACCGAGTCGCACCCAGCCTTCTTCGGCATCCAGGCGGCCGCGCATACACTCGGCAATGGTGGTGGGCTGTTCGAAAATTTCTTTGAGCATGAAATAATCATACCCGCCCTTTTCCAGCTGCTCTATTTCCAGTTCGATCTGGTGAATGGTCGGCGTCATTACTTCATTGCGCAGCGTTTTGATAATCAATTCACCGCCCAGTGTCACCGTCGCCACTTCCTCGTCATTCAGATAAATAACTTTTTTGGTATGCTCCACAATCGGCGTAGCATCCGAAGCCACCAGAAACTCATTTTTACCAACACCCAGCACCAGTGGACTGGATTTGCGGGCAGCCACGAGTTTATTCGGATCTTCCCGGTCCATTACGACGATCGCGTAGGCACCGTGCACCTGGGTAAGTGCCTGGCGAACGGCTTCTTCCACCGGCAGATTTTCGTTTTTCTGTACTTCTTCAATCAGGTGAACCAGCACTTCTGTATCTGTTTCACTTTTAAAAGTGTGTCCGAGTTTTTGCAGGGCGCTTTTTAGCACCGCATAATTTTCAATAATTCCATTATGGATCAGGACGAGCCGGCCATTGCCACTGATGTGCGGGTGTGCATTGGTATCGTCGGGTTTACCGTGGGTGGCCCAGCGGGTATGGCCCATGCCGATATGGCCGCTCGTATCTTTATCGGCGGTATATGCCAGCAAGTCAGCGACTTTGCCTTTCTTTTTATATACGTTGAGGGTGCCGTTTTGCAGGGCGATGCCCGCACTGTCATATCCGCGATATTCGAGGCGCTGCAGTCCTTTGATCAGAATCGGGTAGGCTTTTTTAGAACCGATATAGGCAACTATTCCACACATAATGAACGAGATGAGCGGGTTAAAAATGGTGAGCGATGGCTAAAACGCTGTGGTGAGCCACTAATTTATGCGGGTGTACTTGAGTTCGATTTTAGCCGGGAAGGTGGCACTTTTCGGACCATATAAAATGCTTCGTCCGGCGATGCGTCCGGAGCGGTACACATTCACGTAAAAAATCCTTTTTTTCGGATTGCTGGCAGCGTCGTCGACAATTTCCTGGAATTTATACCCCATATTCAGCCGGTACCGTTTGACTGTAGTGCCATTGATAGTTTCTGCCTCAGGAATACCCCCAAAAGCGCCTAATTCGCCGGTAGTGGAAATGCTGAGCGCCTGCGCGGCATCACTGGTGTAGACAAATGTAGTATCCCCCTGTGATTCTGTACTCACCAGTTGCTGTAGTGGCGTCAACCAGACATTGTCGCCCGGCTGATTTGCTACCGTCAGGACCAGCTCGGCTTTATTGACCGCTATATTCTTAAAATCGTCCGCAAATGGCATTTCCACTTTGATACGCAAACCGCCGACACCCTGAATATACATCAAGTCGTTAGCAGGTTGGCCAAGGGTCGGCTCCACTGCCGAACCGGCGTAATCATGTGCCAGGTGCGTAAATTTATTGCTGCCTGAAAAAATATAATCGATTGATTTTCGAACGGTAGTAGTATCGCTGTCTTTATAATACAAGCGTATTATGCTGAAAGCACCGTCATTCAACGTGAATGCGAGCATAGCACCCGGGTTGCTGGCCGACGAGGATTTGATGCGGAAACCGCGCACTTTAGCCCGGAACAGCGAGTCGCTGGTATAGGTAAGGCTGTCGTATCCAAAGAGTTCCTGCCCAAAGGCGGCACTTAACGGCACGCGCAAAAAAGCGGCTTTGGCCGTGGAAGAAAGACTGTCGAGGGTAGTAGGTTTCGGGAAAAAGTTATTCACGCGGCCTACTTCTTCGGCCACGGGCAGGGTTTCATCCGAGTAATAAGTATTGCTGTTGTCCAATGGCTGAGCCAGCCGTTCGACCACCAGCGTTTGCGCCTGTGTAGTGTCGCCATATATACCTGCCGGAGCATACCGCAAATAAAGCACCACAGAATCCAACACCTGTGGCGCTTTAAACGCCGTAATTGATGTGGAGCGCAGCCGGAGCGAAGTGTAAATGTCCGAAGTAGATTTACCGAAAATAGGTTCGTTCAATTCACCGCAAAGAAAGTAGGCGGTGGTAGAGGTCAGGTCTGAAGTAATGATTTTATCTTCCCTTTCGACCGAACATTTTAGGGTTAGTGTATCGGTAGCGGTATAATCGGCAGTTTGGTTGTCAAAAAGGTTGGCGCCGAATGGAGTGGCTTTATTACAGGCCGTCCAAAAAACAAGGGCGGAAAGGCTTAAAAGGGTGGCAATTGCCGTAATTTTTTGCTGCATGAGTATTTAGTGTGTTTACAGTGGTGGGCCGTAGCAATACACAAAAAGGCTGTTTCAAAAAGGATGCCGCGCCCAATCCGGTTTTTTAAAAGTATTTCTTTAAAAAACCGGATCAATTGGCGTATCCTCTTTGAAACAGCCCTGTATCGGCCATCTTTGCGCAGTATGTGCGATTACTCTTATTGCGCTACTTCGGCCTCGGTCAGGCTGCGGAAAAACTCAACGTGCGCGGCGGCAGTGGCTGATTCGTCTTTCCAGGCTAACACAGGCTTGTCTTGTGCTACGGACAGGTAATCAACGCTGGTGTCCAGCGTTTCGCTGCCAATCACAATGGCGTTGGAAAACGCGGCGGCACCTTTATGCATGGAAACCATATCGCCATCGCGGAAAGGCTCCAGGTCCATATCGGACAGATTATTAATCGCTGCTTTACGGAAAAAGTGCTCTGCGTTTACGCGTTCATGCGGCGTATCGTAGGCACCGTATACGATTTGCGAATTGGCAAATATCGGCTCAGTTTTATAAGCAGTACGGAGATAAACCGGGATAAGGCTGGTTAAAAAACCTTCGCAAAGGACAATGTCAGGAGCCCAACCAAATTTCTTCACGGTTTCAATCGCGCCCTTGCAAAAAAATGCAGCCCGGTCAACGTTGTCTTCAAATGAATTTCCATCGGCATCTTCAAAAACCTGCTTGCGTTTGAAGAAATCTTCGTTGTCTAAAAAGTAAACTTGCAGACGGCTTCCAGGAAGCGAGGCAACTTTGATGATAAGTGGATAATCGTCTTCATCCACAATAATATTCATTCCGGACAAGCGTACTACTTCGTGCAATCGGTGGCGGCGTTCATTTACTACGCCATAACGCGGCATTAAAATCCGTAATTCGTAGCCGTTGTCCTGTAAATACTTCGGCAATTTCGCCACCATATTGGAGACCTCTGTGCCTTCTGTATACGGGTCCAATTCTTGGGTGATGAGTAACAAGCGCTTCTTTTCCATGTACTAATTACCAAACTTTTTTGTGTGTAAATCCCGATAATCTTCCGCGAAATCTTGCATTTCACGAATTTCAAGTGCAAAAGTATAAAAAAACCAGCGTTCTTTTTGCATCTTTCATACCCGGAAAATTTTTTTGACCCCAAAATGTAGCCAAAATACCGCAAAATACCACAAAATTGGGATGGCTCGTGGCTTAAAAAGGCCGCGTGAGTTGTCCGGACAATCCCATAAACAGATCGAGCATGCATCGATAAACCAATAAACCAGTCCTGCAATCACCAGCCTTTTCGGTAACTTTGCGCCTGCACTATATTTAGCACCTGTTTTACGACCATCAAGCACACTGCAACCATGAAATTCGTCGCCGAAATTGACATTATGCCCCACAAGGAATTGCTCGATCCACAAGGCAAAACCGTGGTCAACAACATGAAAAACCTGGATTTGTCCGGCATTACCGATGTGCGCATCGGTCGGCACGTCACCATGACCCTGGAGGCTGCTACAGAAGCCGATGCACGCCAGAAAGTAGACACCGCCTGCCAGAAACTGCTGGCCAACCTGATCATGGAGACCTTCAGTTATTCGCTCCAAACGCATTCCGTTTAATTTTTCCTTGCGGTTTTAAAAAAAGCCATGCTCTACATCGTTCCTACGCCCATCGGCAATCTCGAAGACATCACTTTACGTGCCTTGCGCATTTTAAAAGAGGTGTCGGTCGTATTGGCGGAAGACACCCGTACGAGCCGGCGCTTGCTCGATCATTACGGTATCAAAACGCATTTGCGCGCTTTTCATGCCCATAATGAACACGCGAAAGTAGAGCAGGTAGTCGACGAATTATCTGCCGGTGCCACGATGGCTTTGATTTCCGATGCCGGCACACCTGGCATTAGCGATCCGGGATTTCTCCTGTCCCGCGCCTGTGTCCGACGCGGCGTACGGGTGGAGTGCCTCCCTGGCGCCACGGCTTTTGTGCCCGCGCTGGTAGCGAGTGGTCTTCCTTGCGATACGTTTCACTTTGAAGGTTTTTTGCCGCACAAAAAAGGCCGGCAAACCCGCTTAAAATACCTGGCGACTTTACCGCACACCTTTATATTGTACGAATCGCCCTATCGATTGCTGAAATGCCTGGAAGAACTAGTGGTGGTCTGCGGCCCTGACCGCGTAGGCTGTGTGGCCCGTGAACTGAGCAAAATGTTTGAAGAGGTAAAAACCGCAGCATTGCCGGAATTGATCGAACATTTCACTAAAAAAGAGGTGAAAGGTGAAATTGTGGTGGTCGTGAGCGGTCTGGAAAAACCGGTAAAGGCAAATAAAAAAGGCCACCACGAAGATGAAGATACCGATTGAACAAAAAATCTATCTTTGCCGGCATCAATTTTTAAAAATGAGATACCGCCTTTCCTTCCTTACCGTCTTTTTCTACCTGCTCCATCTCGCGCTTTTCGCCCAAAACCTGAAACCTTATCTGCAATCGCCCACCGACCATTCGATCTGGGTAGGCTGGCGTACGGTGGCCGGCACGGAGAGTATCGTGCGCTGGGGACTCGCACCCGATGCACTGACCAATACGGTCAATGGTGCATACCATCCTTTTGCGGCAAATAATCTGTGGCACAGCGCAAAACTCACTGGTTTACAGCCAAATACTCACTATTATTATAAAGTCATCACCGGCACAGAAGCGTCGGGGGTATCTCGATTCCGGACCTATCAGTCGCCGGGAACAGCGCATGGGCACATCCGCGTGCTGATTGTAGGTGATACGCAACATCCGATCACGGCCCAACGCACCTTTGCCGCAGCGAAGGCAAAATTAATTGAGAAGTATGGCCCTGATCTGGAAGACCAGGTACAATTGATCCTCAAGCAGGGTGACAATGTAGATGCCGGGGTTTTGTCCCAATACAGCACCATGCACTTTGATCCGCTCAACATCTTGTCGGCTCATATTCCGACCATGACGGTGCTGGGCAACCACGAGTATTACCAGAACAGCGACCTCTCGCTTTATTTCCCGCACTTTGAATTCGACGATCCCGATCTTCAATACCACGGTATCGCCGGTCAAAACGGCGAGCATTATTATGCTTTCCGCGTCGGCCCGGTCTTATTTTGCATGCTCAACTCCAATGAGTGGTGGAGTACCCAGAGCAACTGGCTGGACTCCATTGTAACGACTGCTAACACGGACCCAACTGTAAAATGGGTATTCGGCACGGCGCACCATCCCCTGCGATGTGAAAACTGGATCTCCGACGGATCTGCTTACATCCGCGATCAGGTCTTACCTATTCTGCGTACATCTGAGAAAACGGCCATGTACACTTCCGGGCACTCACACATGTACGCACGTGGTTCCAGCCGCGATTCGGCGGTGTGGGAAATGATTTCCGGCGGCGGCGGGCTGATCCAGAACTGGAACCAAAACCCCGAAGAAGATTACGCCGATGTACAGCGTTCATTTGATGTGTGGACCTACCAGATCATGGACATCGATCTGGATGCCGGTACAATGGATGTAGATTGCTATTCGATCGGCAACAACGATTATGTGCTGGACAATGTCCTGATCGATAAATTTCACCGCTATTTTGGCAAACAACAACCGGCGAGGCCAAGCATTACCGCACCGGCCGATTCGGTAATTATGCTGCCCTATACTTTTAGCGGCTCCAACTTTGTCTCCACCGAAGGCGAATTATACAACTCGACCGAATTTGAAATGGCTGATCCTTCCGGCGATTTTGAAAACCATACGATCCTCCGGGTCAAACGCGACTACGAGGATTTTTTCCAGATCGAAAGTAAAGACTACTTTTCTCCTGTTGACCAAATGGCCGGCGTCGATATTTTTAAATTGACTGTGGATTCCACCCAGGTATTTGCCGGCGGAAAAAACTGGCTGCGGGTGCGGTATCGCGATCGTAACCTGGAATGGAGCGACTGGAGTGATCCTGTGGCTTTTATTGCCCAAAACGGCAAAACCCTGGCGCTTGATCCGATTGCCTGGTGGCATTTTGACGGCGATGCCCACGATGCCACCGAACACGGTCACGATGGGGTAGTACCGGCTACCGGAGTCACCTTCGAACAGGATGAACCGGTGCGCGGGCAGGTTGCGGTTTTCAATAACACCCAGGGAATTCCTGTGCGTACAGGCACCGATGCCAGCCTGGGCTTACCGGTTACGCAAATGACCGTAAGCGGCTGGGTAAAGGTGAACGCCGCCGATACATGGGGTGGTTTCATTGGTTGTTTACAGGATAATGGCACGTATGAAAGAGGTTGGGTGTTGGGTACGCGCGAACAGAAATTCTCCTTTGCCTTGGTATCATCAAATACCAATGCCATGACTTACCTTATTGATAATCAGAATTTTAATTTAGGAAAATGGTATTATATTACAGCTACCTACAATGGCTCGGTCATGAAACTGTTTGTCAACGGCATACTCAAAGCGAGTTCTAATGAACAAAGCGGCGACATTATTTATGCGGGTTATCCCAGCGACTGGTTCGGCATCGGTTCGTATGTCGACGAAAATGAGAACTGGCTGCACGACGGTGCGCTCGACGAACTGATTCTCTGGGAACGCGCTTTACCGGATGCGGAAGTAGCCGATTTTTACGCAGCGGCCAGCAACATGGCGCCGCACATAACGATCGTAGCACCACTGGCAAATTCCACGTATATCGCACCGGCCAGCATGACTGTAACAGCCGAAGCCTCGGATGTCGATGGTACATTGGGCGTAGTTGAATTCTACGACGGAACGCAAAAAATCTACGAAGATACCGATGGTGCTCCCTTCACTTTTGTGTGGGAAAATGTGCCTGCTGGTATCCATACCCTTACAGCCAAAGCGTCGGACAATCTAGGCGCAAAAACCGCTTCCGCCCCGGTAGAAGTTATTGTACTGGTCAATATGCCGCCGGTCGTAAGTTTAGTGAGTCCACTCAACAATAGCGTATTCACGGCCCCGGCTCAGATCGGTCTGGCCGCTGAAGCCTCCGATTCGGATGGAAGCATCGCCTCCATCGCATTTTTTGCCGGAATAAATAAGATCGGCGAAGATATCGATGGTCCACCTTTCACTTTCAACTGGGACAATGTAAACGCAGGAATGTACGAGTTAACCGTTCGTGCGACTGACAACAACGGGGCACAAACCGCTTCACTCCTGGTGAGCATCACGGTAAGTCCTGAAGTAGGGACCAATGTACCCGGACAGATCCGTCCGATCGCGCTGGCACCTAATCCCACCAACGGTGTCTTTCGTATCTTGACGGAAGAAAACCTGACCGAGGCATATCTGACGATATACAACGCGGAAAACCAGACCGTTTTAACCAGACAACTGGATTCAAAAGAGGTCTCGCTGGAAGGTTTTCCGGCAGGCACTTATTTCTTGGAAATCAAAACCGCACGCGGTGAACGGCTGCGTGGATCGGTCGTTAAGTTATAGTTTAAGCAGCAAGCATTGTTCAGGATTTACTTCCCCATCGGTTTTCAGCACATCATCAGTCTGACTGGCTTTGATCACCTGCTTTTCATTGTGGTGTTATGTGCGGTGTACACCTGGCAGGAATGGCGACGGATATTGGTATTGCTGACCGGTTTTACGCTCGGGCATTCCCTCACGTTGGCTTTAACGGCGCTGCAAATCGTGGCTTTTCCGCAAAAACTGGTGGAGTTATTAATCCCGGTGACAATCCTGATGACCAGCCTTATCAATGTCGTTTTGCCTAAACCGGCCACTATGACACGGCCGTGTATGGTGGCTGCGGGTTTTGGCCTGATTCACGGCTGCGGCTTTGCAGGTTATTTTAACATGATGCTGGGAGACGAGCAATCGATCATTGGGCCGTTATTCGCCTTCAATCTGGGGCTGGAGGCCGGGCAAATAATTACGGTGGCTGTTTTGTACGGCTGTTTTTTTATACTTGAAAAAATCTACCCGGCACGGCAGGGCAGCAGGACGCTTTTTGTAAGTGGTGCCGGAGCGGGGTTAGCGATCAAAATGATTCTGGAAAATCTGTTATAGGATGAAAACAACGCAAAATAATGTATTACCACCCGCCAGCCCTCCAGCCAATTGCCCAAGTTGCGGGGCTGAATTTCAAGGTAAGTTTTGCTACAACTGTGGTGAAAAGCGCGTGTCGGCCAAAGATTTTCGCGTCCGTAAATATATGCGGCTGGTGTTTGATCATTTTGCCCATTTTGACTCCAAATTGTTCCGCACCATTTGGCTGCTGCTTTCCAGGCCGGGATTTCTGACGGCTGAATTTGTGGCGGGCCGACGGACCCACTATATGAAACCACTCCAGCTGTTCCTTGTGATCAACTTGATCTTTTTTCTTTTTTTTGGCAAAAATGATGTGTTTGCCCCACGCGTCGTATGGTTGTATAATTCTGAGGTGACGGATTGGAGTGGCCACACTTTAAAAAGTCTTACCGATGCCTATGCAGTGCGTGAAAATATACCGATCGAAACGGCCATCAGCGAAATCGATGTCCAAATTGGCAACTATACCAAAGGATTGTTATATTTATACATCCCGCTGACAGGATTGATTTTTTATGCGCTGTTTTTCCGGTGCAATCCTTACTACCTGTGTCACTTGATTTTTGCCACGCATTGGTTCACGCATCTTTTAATTTTCCTCGGTGCTGCCGGGATGATGCTGGTGGGGTTACTCAATTTGCATGGAGTTAAGTTATTAACCGCTGCAGTGGCCTTACTTTTGCCGTATCTATACCTAGCCGTCCGGAATTTCTACGGACAAAACTGGTGGATATCGTTGCTGAAAGCAATGGCTTTTTACTTCACTTTCGGATTCGTCTATGCCTTTTATCGGGAATTTATCCTTTTCCTAACGTTTCAAGTGATCTGATTCATCGGTATGAGAAATTTTTGTTTACTGTTCAGCCTGCTGTTTTTTACGGCCGCCCGACCGGTGCATCCGCTCAAAATATGCGTTTGCGATGCCAGGTATGCCAATCAGCAGTTTACCCTGAAATTCAAATTCTTCTGGGACGATCTGGAAACGACACTGGAAAAACAAACTGGTCGTGATCTGTCGTTGAATATACCTTCGTCGGAAAATGACCGGCTGGTGTCGGAATTCGTACGCAAGAATTTTGACCTGAAAATCAACACATTGCCCATTCAATTGCGCCACCTTCATTCCGAAATCAACGATGTTATGCTGATCATGGAGTTCGCCGGTGACGGCTTTCAACCTGCCGACCGGTATACCGTTGACCTGACCGACCAGATTTTACTCGACGTTTTTCCCGATCAATACAATCTGGCGCGTTTCGATTTTTTCGGAACCGGCAACCTGGAGACCCTGCGTTTCGAGCGCTCCGAACGACACTTGACTAAAACCATTCAGCGCTGATCCTATGGAACCTGTTATCAAAGGAGTTTTATCCGGTTTAGCCTACGGATTGCTGCTGGGGCCTATGTTCTTTTTAAGCCTGAAAATTACCCTTACGCAGGGTTTGCGCAATGGCATCGCGCTGGCGATCGGCGCATTTGTCAGCGACGCAATCCTGGTGCTGGGCAGTTGGTACAGTGCGGAACGGATTGCCGCTATTACGAAAGAACAACTTTTCCAGTCGGTATTCGGCGTAGCCAGTGGTCTGTTGTTACTCGGATTTGGCATCGCTGCGCTCATACCCCGCAAACAAACTGCCACTACCGTCGATACAGTAGTGGCAGTCACGAAATTGCCAGTGTCCGCCTTACAGGGTTTTCTGGTAAATATGTCCAATCCTTCCAACTGGCTGTTCTGGCTCAGTCTCGCTACCGCAGCACATGCCGAGGCTACCCTGGAAAACGAGCATTATACCTCGCTTTTTTTGACTGCCACCCTCATTGCCGTTTTCAGTACTGACATGGCTAAAGTGCTGATCCTGAATCGGATCGGACAGCGTGTCAAGCCTGGTACTACGGCAAAAATCGTTCGGGTTGCCGGTATCATTCTTGTTTGCGTCAGTCTGTGGATTTTGTGGAAGGTATTATTTACCACATAGGAGTTTCACATAGTACAAAATACGATATGAAACTCCGCTATGGCCTATGTTGTAAAACCGCTATTTCACCGTAAACACTTTTTTCTCTACGCCCACGCCGGTGATGGTCAGCGACTTCCATTGTTTCGGAAGTTTGGTTTTCAGTTGCACAATGCCGCCAGGCGTAATATCCAGTCCGCCAAAACCCATCATCGTCGCTTGCAGAAAACCGCCGGCACCCGTTGCAAAATATGGATTTGTGCCACCCGCCGTTTCAGCCAATACGCCAAACGGCGGCACTTCATTGGGTTTGTAACTTTTAGTCCAAAGATCGTAGGCGCGCACCGGATCGCCCGCCCGCGCCGCTGAAACGGTCAGGATAGCATTACCCATCGCCGGACCGTCTTTGGCCATGCGCGGCTCGTAGTAATCCAGGTCTTTTTTGATCTGCGCCGGATCGGTAATCACTTTCAGCGGATAGGCTAATAAATTCACATCGGCTTGTTTGATAATAACGCCGTCGTAGGTTGCATTTTCTTTTGTCGTGCCGTCGGGGAATTTCAGGATCGGAATGTTAGCGGCCACTTCTGCCCAGTCCGGGTCGGGGGTAAGGCCGAGTTCGCGGGCTGCGTCGGTCGCATAACCCAGTGCAGTTTTTGCCATGCCATTGGTAAAGGCATTGTTGTCGATATTCTCCTGCCACTCGTTGGCACCGATTACATTATTGATATCGTAATGACCGGGCCCGTTGCGCTCTACCCGGCTGGCCCAAAAATCGGCGGATTCTTTCAGGATAGGCCAGCCGCGCGTACGCAGCCATTCCTTGTCCTTGGTCACGGAATAATACTGCCAGGCCGCCCAGGCCACACAACCGGTAATATGCTGCTGAAAAGGTCCGGTTAACGCCCAGACCGGTGTTTCCTCCTGACCGGTTGTCGTGCTTTCCCAGGGGTACATAGCACCGTGATAACCGTGGGAAAAAGCATTTTGCTTGGCCTCGTCGAGCAGTTGGTAGCGAAACTCCAGCAGCGACTTGGCAATTTCAGGGTGCAGGGCCAGCAAGGGCGGATACATCCACAGTTCAGTGTCCCAGAAAACGTGGCCATTGTAACCCAAACCGCTTAAACCCATCGGTGAAAGGCTGTACGCAGTGCCTTCGCGGGCAAATGAATACAAGTGGTACATCGCGGAATGGACCGCGCGGGCATCATCCATATTGCCTTCGATGATAATATCCGAAGCCCAGAGTTTATCCCATTCGCTGCGGTGGCGTTTGAGCAGTCGCTCGCTGCGCTCGAGGGCGGCGTAGATTGTCAAACGTTCGGCTTCGTTGTGGGCATCGGTTACATGGGCGGAGGAAATGACCGTACCGACCACGGCAAAACGATACGTTTCGCCCGCTTTCAGTTTTTTACTGAATTTCAGCAGGTGCATATTGTAGTCCCAGTCCTCGTGGATCAGCGCCGGCTCGGAGCCATGCGGTTCTTCAAAGACAAATGCGCTGCTGGCGGCCACGGTGTATTTTCCGGTCGGCGATTTACCCACCGAAGTCAGCAGCGGAATCAGCACGTGCGGCCGGTCGATCTGGGCGTAGTAATTGCGCACGTCCTGTAGCATTTCTGGCGCTTCGATCACCGCAGCGGGCGTAATCGTAACGTCTTTTTTAGCCGTGATCTCCACGATAGAAAGTGCGCAAAACGGCAGGTGCCGCAGCGCCATCACACTGTGACTCACCGATACTTTATCGCCCACGTCGAACGTAGTGGTCAATTGCGCCTGGCGCATATCCAGGGTTTGTTTATACCCGGCAATATCTTTCCGGCTAATGCGCTGCCCATCGACATCCAGGTTCATATTCACAAAATTGAAACCTTTGAGGATATTGCTCACCCGGCCGCGCAGGTAGTTGTCGTACGCGCCATTGAGCACTACATCCTTTACTTTCATCGGTTCCGGCGAAGAGACCAGGCCGATCATCCCATTGGCGACGGTAATACCGTAATAATTGGCCGGATCAATATTGTCGGCAACAATATGCCATGCGTCTTTTTGGGCGACTGCGAGGTGATAACAGCAGAAGCAGCAGACGGAAAGAAATAATTTTTTCATGTTGAAAATGTGTTTTGCAGTGGGAAAAGTAAGGCGGGATTTACCAATGCCGCATTTCTGGAGGCCACATTTTTCCAAATGTCTTTGATTTAGCGCACAAATAGCCGAAATCAGCATTTTATTACAAAGAATTGACCCGTTTCAGCGGCCGATTCTGACCGCGAAACGTTTCCTTCGCATAGATTTGGGCGCATCAAACGCACCGCTGGTACTTCACTTTTCATTCTTCACTTTTCACGATAAAAAACATGCTCCGTCGTCCACGACGCAATCGTCAATCCGCCGCCATTCGCGGGCTCGCTACCGAGACGCACCTTAGCGTCGAACACCTCGTTTTCCCGCTTTTTGTGGTAAATGGCTCCGGCGTTCGTAGTGAAATCACTTCTATGCCCGGCATTTTTCGCCTGTCGCCCGACAATCTGCTGCGCGAAATAGAAGAATGTATGAATATGGGCCTCACCAATTTCGTGGTGTTCCCGGCCGTCGACGACAGCCTGAAAAACCAGACGGCCACGTACAGTTATGCCGCCGATAATTTTTACCTGCAGCTGGCGCGCGACGTCAAAAAACGCTTTCCGGAATGCTGCCTGATCAGCGACGTGGCCATGGATCCGTACAGCAGCGATGGCCATGACGGTCTGGTGCGCAACGGTGAAATCGTGAACGATGAGACCTTGCCGATCCTGGCGCGCATGTCGATCGCACAGGCCGATGCGGGTTTCGACCTGCTTGGTCCTTCGGATATGATGGACGGCCGCGTGGGACATATACGCGAAGCGCTCGACGGGGCCGGTTTCACCAAAACCGGCATTATGGCCTACACGGCTAAATACGCCAGTGCTTTTTACGGACCGTTCCGCGATGCGCTGGACTCCGCCCCGAAAAGCGGCGACAAAAAAACCTATCAGATGAATCCCGCCAACCGGCGCGAGGCGTTGATCGAAGCCGAACTAGACACGCTGGAAGGTGCCGATATGCTGATGGTAAAACCGGCACTGCATTACCTGGACGTGATCCACGTGTTAAAAGAGCAATCAGATCTGCCGATCGCCGCCTACCATGTCAGCGGTGAATGCGCCATGTTGATGGCGGCCTGCCGCAATGGCTGGCTCGATTTTGAACGCGCTATGCCGGAAGCCCTGCTGAGCATTCGCCGTGCCGGCGCGGATGTGATCCTGACGTATTTTGCCAAGGAGTGGGCGAAGCGGTATGGAAGATAAGTGATTTTGAGTATGGGACAGTATAAATGGCCGAATCATTTTATACTGTCCCATGCTAAAATCAATGTATTGTACTTGGCGGATTCAAGTTTCAAATGCAACGCAACCCGGGCAGACCGATGCTGTATATACTTCTTAAAATTTGCCGCTCAGATTCACTCTTTTTCGTCGCCGCCGCTCCCAAAAAAACAAATACACCCACCCTGAAAAACTCATCACCCCGGCAAAGTAAAAGATAGCGGGCATATGGGCATAGTTTTCATCAAAATACCAGCCTGCTAACAGTGCCCCGCCACCAATGGCAATTTCCAGCGCGATAAACATGGTAGCCAGGGCGCGCCCTTTGCGTTCGGGATCGCCCAAGTCGATCGTCCAGGCATTGATCGCCGGGGAAAAAATACCGTTGCCAAAGCCAAAAATGGCGGCTGCGCAGTAAAAAATCAACGCGGAGTCCGCGTGTGCCAGCACTCCCATAGCCACCCCAATCACCAGAGCCGAGGCTTTCAGTACCGGTACCCGGCCCAGCCGATCAGAAAGTTTGCCCGCACCAAAGCGCATGGTCACACTCGCCAGGGTAAAAATACTGAAAAATACGCCCCGATTCACTACGCCCAGGTGATCGCTTAAATCGGGCGTTAGCGTCAGGATTACACCGTAACTGGCATAACAAAAAAGCATGACGATGCCCGCCGGAATCGCCAGCGGGTCGAAAATGTCTTGCCTTTTGATGCGTAATAGTGCGAAGCGAAATTTTTGTTTGTGCACCAGGGTTTCGGGCAGATTAAACAAGACCACGATCGAACCCAGCGCCAAGGCCGCCGAGACATAAAACATGGTCGACGGTGTATAGTGCTGCACCAGCCAGCTGCCCAATAGCGGCGAGGCCGAAGCACCCAGACTCATCGAAATGCCCAGGATACCCATCGCTTCGCCCAGTCGGTGGTGCGGCGCTACATCGGCCACATACGCAGCCGTACCCGTCGGCTTGAATCCGGTCGAAAAGCCGTGCAGAAAACGCAGTAGTAGAAAACCGCCAACCGTAGCCAATAGCGGATGCGGATACAGCAAACTACAAACCACGCACGCGATGGCTCCGATATACATCACCGGCAACCGGCCGATCGTATCGGTCAGTTTGCCGCTAAAAGGACGTGAAATGCACGCAGTCAGCGTAAAAAGAGCAATAATATAACCTTTGTAATGCGCGCCGCCCAGGTGTGTGAGAAAATTAGGCAACTCCGGGAGGATCATGTTGAAGCTGGCGGCAAACAGCGCATGCGACAAACAAAGCAGCAGAAAGGGGGCAGTGTAGAGTTTTTGGCTTACTTGTAACGTATTCATCGGCAAAAGTACGCAACACAACTGGCGCAGCACAATGGACAAACCGAACCTTTCACAATAATTTATCCGGCAGTTTACTCCGGATAAAACCACTGATTACGGCCAGCCCCTGTTCAAAATCGCGGTTGTTGTTGACCACAACATCCGACGATTCCCGGTACGGTTCGATAAAACGCTCGTACGATGGCAGCACGTGATTTTCGTAGCGGTACAACACATCGTCCAGCGGATAATTGCGCTCGGTGCGGTCGCGCGAAATACGCCGGATGACTTTCAGGTTTTCTTTGGCGTTGATAAAAATTTTCAGGTCAAACAGGGCCACCACTTTTTTATAGTGAAATACAAACAAACCTTCTACGACAATGACGGGTGCAGAAATGGTCGTCAGCATTTGCGTGACCGCCTGGTCATTATTGAATACGTATTCTTTGCGGGTTACAGATGCGCCGGCCAGCAACTGCGTCAGGTCGGCCAGCAACGCTTTTTTATCGATTGCTTTGGGCAGGTCGAAGTTGGTAACCCCCGCAGCATCGCTCTTTTGTTCGTGCCGGGGGAAATAATAATCGTCCTGCGATACAATGCATACTTCTTGTTCGGGAAATTGTGCGCGTAGCCGGCGGATAAAACTCGTTTTTCCACTGCCGCTACCACCGCACACACCAATTACATAGGGTTTCATAGTACTGAGTTTTTGCAGAGGGCGAAGGTAAAATAAAAGACGGGACGCTGCGAAGTTGGTATTTAGAAATTAGGGTGCCGCCAGGATTTTGTAAATTCACTGTTCAGGGATACTTTACAGGGATACGCGTTAAGAAATAGTTGGCGACTATTTACAAGTTATTGAGGATTTTAACAAATTTTCAGAAAGTTATAACATCATTTTAAAGAATACAATTTGTGAACACCCGCACCTTGCAGTCAAATTTAGAAAACAATAAAAAAACGAAAGCCATGCGTTCTTCCTTCCAGTTATTCGTGCCGTTCTTCCTGTTGGCCTTTTTGCTGACTGCTTGCCACACCGCCCAAAAGTTCGTCGAAAGCGGCGACTACGATAGCGCCATCGATTTTTGCGTGCAGAAGTTACAGGGGAAACCCAAAAAGAAAATCGAATACGTGCAGGGCCTTGAAGTGGCTTTCCAGAAAGCACAAAGCCGCGATCTGGCCACGATCGACCAGTTGATGGCCACCGATCGCCCGGAAAACTGGGAGCGCATCAACCAGATCCACCGGATCATCCGCAACCGCCAGAACAAGATCGCCCCCCTGTTGCCATTAAGCGATAAAGATGGTTACCAGGCCAAGTTTGCTTTCGTCAATATCGAAAAACTGGAAAATGAAAGTTGCGAAAAAGCCGCTGCGTACTTGTACGACCGCGCCCAAACCTCCCTGTCGAAAGCCGAGCGTGGCGACAAACAGGCAGCCCGCGATGCCTACTACGACCTGGTGGATCTGGGCAACCGTTATTTCCACGACTATAAAGATAAAGCGCAGATGATGCAGCAAGCCCGTACCCTGGGCACATCGTATGTGTTGTTTGAAGTGAAAAATCAATCGGATAAAGTATTGCCCAAAGCCTTTGCCGAACGCATTCTGGCCATCGGCAAACGGGATCTCGACAGCGAATGGAAGTCGTACTATTTTGCGGCGGCGGAGGGAATTCAGTTCGACTACAAAGCGATTTTCAAAATCCGCCAGATAGACATCAGTCCGGAACGCGTGCAGGAGCGTCAGTATATCGATGAAAAAGAGATCGAAGACGGCTACGATTATGTACTGGATGCAAAAGGCAATGTTATGAAAGATACGCTGGGCAACGATGTTAAAGTAAAACGGTACGCCCGCATCCGCGCTTTTGTCACCGAAGTACACCAGAGTAAAGGCGCAAGGCTCACCGGATTTGTCGAAGTGCACGACGCCTATCGCAATACGCTGTTAGGAACGCGTGACCTAGGTACAGAAGTATTATTCGATCACTATGCCTCTACTTTCAGCGGCGACCAGCGGGCGCTCACCAATGATTCATGCAACCGCATTGGTGGTGTACCGGTTTCTTTCCCACGGGATGAAGATATGCTGGTACAGGCAGCTGATCGTTTGAAACCGGATTTACGCGATGAATTGCGGCGGAACAGTTTGATTTTTTAATCAAACTTAGGTTTAGACAAGTAAATAGTTGATAATCATCTGCTTAGTGACCGGGGGGCTTAAAGTCTCCCGGTCACTGAATGTACTGTTTACTCCTTTTTTACCAATACCATTTGTGCCCCGTCCGCTTTTGTCACCTCCTGAAAAAACTTGCGCACTTCTTCGTAGCGGCTCGCGGGTACTGACACCGGCCGCATTTCTACGGCGCGAATAACGGTTATGAAATCCGCCGATTTTTCGATTTGTAGTTCGAATACCCCAAATTCAGATACTACTTTTTTACCGGTCGGGATACTTTCCGCCGTATAACTGCCGGCTGGAAAGTGCAGTACAATGGTGTCGCGAAAATTATAACTACTGGCAATTTTTAAATCGAGTACCCTATGATCGACTGGGGGCAGCGTCCGTTTTAACGGATTTGTTTTAGTCAACGGCACAAACATGCGTTTGCCACTACAGATGGCATAGGTGCTTGCTTCCAAATTATAATCCAGCGTCACCACCGGTTCATCTTCCGAGGCCGTAAAGTTCAGCGCATGCAGCTTGGTAATGCTAAAGCCCAAGGTTTTGAAAAAATCGGCTTCATTTTCGGCTTTGGATTGTTTCAGCGCGGCATAACGCCCATACTCCTGCTGGTGGCCGGTACTGCGAATATGGTTGTGTACCGTAGCGCCACCCGTTTCATTGAGGATGACATCGCATCGACTTGTCTGCGTATTTTGCACGGCGGTCAATGCCGGCGTTCTGACTAATTTGCCGCCTTGCGGGGTGATTAACAACACCTTTCGATCGGCGGTGAATTCGCCCAAATAACCTGGTGGATCGTTCGTACTGGTGCATTCCAGCCAACTATTTTCACCAGGCAAATACAGGATAACGTGGTTAAACGCCGGTGCAGGCAAATCGTCGTACACCTCTGGGGCGCCATCATCTCCGGCATACACCAGCGCCTGATAGGCCGGTATATCAGCGGCTTTCAGCAGCGCTTTCATATAATTGCTCAGGGCTTTACAATCGCCGTATTTTTTCTTTTCCACAAAATCGGCATCGAAGGTTTGCCAGCCGCCTACACCGATCTGAATGCTGACGTAGCGATGATTTTGCTGTAAATAACGATACAGCACGGCCACTTTTTCGCGGTTGGAAGACAGTCCGGTCGTCAATTGCTGCACCTTTTCGCGCATGGCCGGGGAGAGGTTATCGCGATCTTTATTAAGATCGTAAAAGAACTGGCCAACTTCGGTCCAATTCTTCATAACACCTTGATAATCATCAATTCGGACACGTTCCGGTGCAAAAATTATCTGGGAAAAAACCGCGTTAAAATATGGATTACTTGGCTCAACCGCTGGCGCACAAAGGTCTTTCGTTTTCCAGATGGTCGTTATTACATCGCCGGAACGTTGCCGGGTGGGTTGGAGCGTAGTATTTATTCCCTTCCATTGAAATTGGTAATCTGCGGGGCTGATAAAAGTATAGGTAGCAAACTGGACGGCTTGCCCCAGTTTTTGAATGTCAAACTCAGGCACAAACAAAAAACCTTTGATCTCCTTGACCAATCGAAATTCGATCGTGTAAGGCAGCAGGTTATGGTCCATTTCAAGAAATTTGACCTGGCTATTCCCAAAGGCTTGTACGTCGGCATTATTGAAGTTTTGTACGGCTGTTTTTTCACTTTCCCGCACTAGTTTACCCTCTGCGCTAAATACCTGGGCAGATAAAGTCTTCACTTTCTCAAATTCATTTTCGAAGGCATAAAGTTGTCGCATGGCTTTGCCTTCTGGCTTGAGGATTGTGACGACAAGGGTTTGTTGCCAGACAGCCTGCTGGGTGTTTTTTACTTCAAATACAGACTCGGCCCGGCGAATGACGACATTGGCATTGGTGCGTAATGAATCCGGAATGAGCGCTGCCGCGTACATCTGCGCAGATGCGGCCTGCGGAAACAGGCATATAGTTAATAACCACCAGTATATTTTTCTGGAAAAAAGCATGGGAATATAATTTTAGTGAAAATGAGCTCTGGTCTGTATATACTTCACTTTAAAATAGTGCTACCCCTTTTTCAAGACCAGTTGCATTGCTACTTTTTCGCTATTAAGGTCAAAAAACTTACGCAGGCCGTCGTACTCATCGGGATTAAACTCGAGTTGTGCAATGTTTAATTTTAAAATCACCTGTACCTTATTATCGGCCATTTTATTGCAGGTAAACATCAGCTTGCCACCGTTATTCAACAAGGAAATTTTGGCACCTTTAGGCGTTTCTTCCAGCGCATAACCAGCCGGTAGCTCAAGGTTCATCACATACTGGCCTTTAAACGGGCGTGGAAAATTGACCGGATATTGCCGTTTCAGGGATTTGAACGGGTTTTCTTCTACGACGAATCCCAGCACCGGTTTGTAATATAAATATTCATTGACTGCGGTAGCCGTATTGGCAATGGCGCAGGTAAAATCTATTTTGAGTGGTTTTTGCAAGTCGCGCTGGTCCATTACTTCCACTGAATCTACCATGGCATCCGGATATTGCGCGGCAAAATGGCTTTTCAGTACTTCCTTCGGTGATTTACTTTCGAGTTCTGTGCGCCATTCTGTAGCCAGATGACCGGTCACCTGTAAAGAAATGCGGCCGCTTATCTGTCCGTCTTCGGTGAGTTTTAAATTGCCGTACCAAGTTTCTGAAATTTCAGGTGCCACAATATTCACCCACGCTGGTTTCCCACTATCTGCCAGCCATCCCTGACGATTCAAAAACTCCGTACGCACATCATTCAGTGCATTAAAAGGATCGGTCGCATCCAGTACAATCCCTCCTTCCGGCAAGCGGACGTAGGCCAAAACGGTATTAAACTGATCCAGGAACGGGTATTCCGGGTACATCTCGCCGTTGCTGCGGGTACTCGTCAGCAGCGGTACCGCATCGATGCCTGCTGTTCGCAGCAGGGCTACAACCGCCAGATTGAGATCAGCGCTATTGCCGGTTTTACGTGCGTATGCATCATCCAGGTCATCGACGGCATACATCCAATAGTCGCCGTTCCATTTGATATTGCTGCTGACAAAACGCAATGCTTTTTCAGGCAGGTCCGCTTTAGGCGTATCTTTTACATAGGCACTGAACGCATTCCATAATTTACTGAAATTACCTAATTGCTTGTACTGTCGGCCAAAAGAAGAAAAACCTTCCATTTCTGTAGCCAGATCGGCCCAATTGGTCATGTATTTTTTCTCTGGCTGGTTTGGAAAGTTAACAGCATTCAATTGAAAGCCAATATGTGCGCGATAATCGTCGAGCGTAGTCATATAGGGGTCTTCCTTAAGTCCGGGTAAGTGCGCCAGTCCAAATTTTTTACGGATTGCCGCATATTTGCCTCCTTCGGCGAGCCCCGCGTAAAAATCTTCGGAATCCTGGACATCTAACGGATGGGGGCTTCGAAACAAATACGCATACACAAAGGCTTGGGGTATCTCCATTTCCAGTTCACTCCAGCGAGTGGGTAATTCGTGCTGAAAATACCAGTCATAGAGCGAGATGAAATCCTCGGAATCCATTTCGTAACGGTACTCAATAATACAGCCCTTTTGCAAATTTGGAATAAAGACCTTTTTGGCAGACCAGTATTTGGAGCGTTTTTCGGTAAAAACATTATCGGATTTAACCTTTTGTTTGTCACCGTTGGGCAGGATCATCTGTACATCCAGGTCGCGGAATTTTTCGCCGTTCTTGCGATTGGAGCGGTAAGGAATAAAAAGATTTCCCTGATCAAGGGCGGAGATATCAAAAATTTTGATCCGGCGATGGATGGCGATCGTTACATTGCCCCCTGAATTAAAAAATTTCAGGTCGATTTTAGCACGTTCCTGTAAAATGACGGCATTAGCAGCGCTATCATGCGCGTAGACGGTCATTTGCAAGTCTTCGACGGGGATTTTACCCCACTTTTCGTACTTTTCCTGGGAGAATACAGCGATAGCAGTAGCGGTGAGCAGGACTAAGAGGACGGATTTTAGCATGATAAAATATTCTAGGGGGTGAAGAGGTTGAGAGATGAGCACTTCGTAGAAAACAAAGATAGTGCCATATCCCAAAGATCCAAATACCCCCTACCTTGTCTTTTCAGACAGTGCCCCGATTGCGCGTTCGCCAGACAGATATAAACAGGCGAATGGCGAATGCCGGCGCTGCAAGCGCCGCGCCTACCCCAAAAAATAACATTTCACTCCACAAATAGGATTCCATGGCTTGTTTGGGTTCCGGTAGTAAATGGCCAGTGATACCATCCCAGGTTACCTCGCCTACATAGGTCATAAAACTGTTTACGGCACCTGCCAAGGCAAACGTAATGGGAAACATTAGCAATAGCAAGGCTATTTTTACTTCCTGACGGGTAGCGATAAAAGTATACGGCAATAAAAAAATATACCTGGAAAAGGTAATCAACGCGATGACAAAGCCAATATTTACCGCTTCAAAAGGCCAGTTAATGCCTGCGCGATGAATGGGATACAGGACTGCAAAAATGACCAAACCGGTTACTATCCACCAGATTATTTCCAGCCACAGCGTGAGTTTTTGACGGTTATCCATGTTGTTGTTGTAATTCGTCGCGATTCAGCAGGTCGATATTGACCAGGATGGCCGCACAAAGGAAGAAAAAAGAACCAATTTTATCTGTTTCCACAAAGTCATTCATCAGCATCAGCATGGCGATGAGGATAAAAGCGAGCAGTGCAGCAATTAACATCCGCCTGCGGCCTATATCGCGCGTTTGATGATAAATGCGCTGGCCGCGTAGCATGGTCAGCACGCAAAACAGGAGAAAGAAGAATAATCCGGGTAATCCCTGCTCCACTAGTGTCATTAAGTAATAATTATGAATCCCCGAATGTTCCGGGTTATCGCTCACATAGGTTTTAAAACTGGTAACGGTATATTTCCGGTAGAAAAAGTAAAAATTGCCAGGTCCAAACCCGATATCCAGTTCATCGTGCACCATATACGAAGCTGCCACCCAGCGGTACACCCGTTCCATGGTGGAGATATCTTCCAGGCGCGTAGTAGCCTGCAGCAGACTTTCGAAGCGTTTATGCGTCACGGTGCGCTCATAGTCGGGCGCAAACAACAACCAGTTGTCATTGTAACCGACAAAGCCCAAAAAGGCCGAGAACGTGATCGCAACACCAATCAAAGCCACCTTTAATAAACGCCAGCGAATAAACCAGTACAAACCAACAGCGGCGAGCAATGCCACGTACGCAGCGCGGGTGTACGCAAAATTGATCCCGACGATAAAAAGGAAAATACCACCGGTTAATATCCACCAGTTCCAGGAAAACCGCCGGTACCAATACGTGGCATACCACATAAAAGGTAAAAAAATAGCCAGTAAACAGGCATACATTACGTGGTTCCGGAAAAACGGCCCCATCACATACTCTACATTTTCAAACGAAAACCCGATGGCCGCATGGCGATATACTACTGATATAACCGCAACGAGCAAGGGCACAAAAAACCACCACACCATTTCCTTGAAGTCTCGCTCGCGATTCAGGATATGTCCGGCTAAAAAGAAAAACACGATTACATACCAGCCTTTAGCCAGTAAAAATTTGAAGGAAACGCCAATATCATGGGAAAATGCAACCGAGACCGACATCCAGGCCAGATGCGCCAACAAAGCGAGGGTAATCGGATGTCGCAGAAATCGCGCATCGATTTGTGACCAGTTGCGAAAAAACCATCCAATACCCACGGCAGTCAGCAACCACATCAGCGGTTCGGAAGGCAAATCGGTGCCAAAACCTCCCGGAAGATTGATCTCTGTAGAGATAGGAATGGAGGCGAGCATCAAAAAAAACACCTTGCGAAAATCCACGATCGCCAGCCATACCACCAGCAGCCCTGCCGGCACTGCCATTACCCATTGCATACCCAGCCAGATACCGCCGCATACGCAGCCAATAGATAACACAGCCAGTACCGCAAACAGCCCGCCTTGCGGGTGTCCGTGGGGAATGGCGAGTATATTGGATAAACGACGCAGCATAAGTGGAATGAAAAGAAGCGCAGGTAAGTTGCTGCTATGAAAACATGGAATAAGACTTCAACGCAGTTGCGTTACTCGCGGGGACGCGTCACCTCCGACCATTTTACATCCCGGTAGGCTTCAGCAATCAGCGCCGCCAGTAAAGTAAAAACAAAGGCGGCAAAGACAGCACCGATTACCAGTACGCTGCGCTTGGGACGGCTTTTAATCAAGGGTGTTTCGGCCACCTCTACCACCTGTACTGCCGGAATGACGGTATTGTAAGCCGCCTTTATCTGATTACACCGCTCCTTATCATAACTCAATTGTTTACGCGCCTGATAGTGCAGGTCCGTCAGGATGGATACCTTTGGCAAACCCTCATTGAAACTGCGAATCGATAAGTTATTGCCCTTGGGGTTAGGTGTCATCAATTCTTCCCGTTCGCGCTCGTAAGCCCGAAGATCGGCTTTGATATAGGCAATGGTATCGCGGGGGATGTTGGGATTGCCTTCCAGCACTTCCAGACGCGCTTTGTTGTGGATAACCTGCGATTCAGCCGTAGCGAGCTGCGTGGCTAATTGCTCACCTTGTTCCGAAACACTGTAAATATTATACTTAGCCTGGAGCATTTGCAGGCTGTCGCCCAGTTTTTCCAGATCCGTCATCTTACGGCCGATATTTTCTTCAAAAGTAGCGATCAAACGGGATTGGCTGTCTTTGATCAGGCGCTGTCCAATAGAATTTATTTTCTCCCGGGCCGCATTGGCCATTTTGGCCGACATTCTTGGATCGGTATCTTCCATGCTCAATTCAATCGCATCATTCTTATTTTTAAGTGCGGAATACAGGTTGCGGAATTGTTCGCGTACCTTATTGGGGCCTTCTCTCCTGGTAGTATCGATGCCGTAATGGGTGCTCAGATTAAATTCCTTAATCATGTAATCCGCTACTTCCGTACCATTTGCAATCTCTGCAATACGATCCAGATCGCGGTCGGAACCGAAATATTCGGTCACTTGACTGGTAAATCCAAAGATGAGCTCCGGGTTAGCCAATTGTGGACTGGCCGGATAAAAAACTGTAACTGATTTATAATAGTTCTCAAGCGTAAGGGCAATCGCAATGCTCCCGACCAGCGTCAGAAGGCACACATTTCGAATTGCTTTTCTCCAACGGTACATCACCGCCAGCACACCGAGGAGATTGTCGCGGTTATTCATGCAGATATTTAAGTTTTAAAATGGCCGTGCAGAAAATCATTCTGCCCGCCGCAACATCCGTAGACATTGCCTGAAATTGATTTTTCTAATTCCAAATCAAAAAGCGGCGCAAAAATAGCAAAAAAGCCATCGGAATCACGGGTTGGTTTAAAAAGCGCAATTGTTTTATCGATGGCACATAAAAAAATCGCCCGGTGGGATTCAGACCACCGGACGATTATCGCGTCGTTCCGGTTCAGGCGGAACGAACTGCATTGCCTAAATGCTGCGTAGGCAATCGAAAAAAACTGCTTATCCCTTCAACATCTTTTCACATTCAGCCAGCAGAAAGGTTGCTTTTGCATGAAAACGCGCATTCGGGTCACTATCGTTAAATTTCTTTTGCAGGAAAAATTTTAATTCGGGGATTGCTTCTGCAAAACGTTTGGCATGATAAAGACTTTCACCACGGCGCAATCTCGCCAGCCAGTGCATTGGTTGAACCGCCAGCGAACGTTTGATCGTAGCGTCAAAATCTTGTGCGGCCATATCCCACTCATTTTTCAACATCCGCACTTTCCCACGGCCATAAAACGGCTCCGGATTGCTGGCATTGATATCGATACTTTTGGAGAAATCGTATAATGCGTCATTGTAATTTTTGAGCTTGTAGTTCACATAACCGCGCCGTTCGTAGGCGTGTGCATGCCGCTCAAATTTAGCGATGGCGTTATTCAATGCCTTCGTTGCCTCTGTCTCCATACCGCCCTGTTGTACCAGATTGCGGCCGCGGATATATTCCGAGACTGCCGTTTTGTCCGTCAGCGGCTCAATGGTAAATTCAGACAACACTTGTCCGCCATTTACCCACCATGCGCCAATACGGCCAGCCATGGCATATTGCGCAATCTCCTGCAATAAGGCGGTGGTATTACGCCAATGCTTCTCCGTACTCATAACAACCTGCTGCGGTACTTCAATACACCAGCGGTCAGCATGAAAAACTTCTTCTGCCTTCAATAAGACATCCATTTTAAAATACGTTTCTACGCGCGTGTTCCAGTGATTCAATACCATGTTAAAGGTACGTTCAGAGCCGAACTCCAGACTTCCTCTGAAAATCAATTTCAGTGGTTGTGCTGCTGTTGGTGTGGTCATCATCATAACTGCCTGCTGTTTACGGTATGTAAATAATCTTGGTCTTGGGGCAGTCAACACTCGGTTTCAAAAATGAAATTTCAATTCAATGATGCTGTAGCAGACACCCGCCAATGAAATACCGGCATTGTGCTGAAAAGACCCCAAAGCGCAGCGATTTTAACTGGCAAGGTTTTAAAAACCTACCGGTTAAATAGTACGACAGGGTGCACGTTGCTTGCACAGATTAATGCACGCAGTTGTCAAAATTCTACAAAATCGTTGATTCGAAACCTTTTCAGAAGGAAGTCTGGATCGTAATAAAGTGTCCAGAAGAAAAGGTATTTTCCCTACTAATAATTACAAAGTTGCGGTTTTATCGCCACAAATCCAAAATTGATGTGGATGTTTTTTTAAAAACATTAATTGTTTTAAAAAGTTGAGCAAAATTTAATTTTGCCAAAACGGTTATTCTAGATTTTTATAAAAAAAATCAGGAAATCATCGACCTAATAACCCAGGATTATACGTATATTACAATAATATAAATCTTTCCACAAAATTGTGCACATTGTTGGTAACATCCACTTAATATTGAATTTCCTACAATTTATTTTATAACTGCAACCCATTGAAAATTAACCTTTTACAAAAGCGAGTGCGCGACGCAGGTCAATCATTTTAAACAAAAACAATCCACCTACACCGATGCAGGACGCGCCTGCCACGTGACCGAACCAGGTACCCGGTACGTATGCGAACAGCAGCGCATCTGCACTTACCACAAAAAAGGCA
>JBBRDQ010000005.1:0-58691 GCA_038203695.1 Chitinophagales bacterium | reverse complement strand
ATTTGAAACCCACCCACAGATAAAAAAACAGCAACGAGCCTGCTGTATGATAAGTCGCCAGGTACCGATTTTAAACATACTTTAAAATCGGTTTTTGGGATGGCCTCTCTCCTAACGTTGGAGGGGGGCTTTTTTTATTTTACGACAATAGAGGGGCATGGATAGCAATAGCCATGCGGCAATAACCGGCAAATATTCCGGCGGTATTTATTCATAAATTTGGAATGGAAATTGGCCTTAATAGGTGGCAACGAGGTGTTGCAAAGACGCCAGATGCTGTTGTTTTACCGGCTCGCGGAGTTGCTTATTCGTTCTGGTATGGAAACGATGGGCGGAAAGAAAACTCACCTGTAACCTGTTCCAGGATTGGAAATCGCCAATAAGATCGTAGTCCTGTAGTTCTGCAAAAAGCGAATTGCCGATCGGGTAAAAATCTGTGCGGCCGAGGTAATCCAAATCAGCGTCACAAATGATTTCTTCCAGCAAATTTTGCGGCGATTGCGGTATTTTGGTCGCCATGATCATGCCGCAAACTTTTTCAATATCAACGGGCAAATATTCAAAACCAGGTAATACGGACCGCACCATGGCACAGCCTTCCGCCTCATGTCCGGCATGTTTATTCTTGACAAAACCAGCGTCATGGAAAAGTGCAGCCGTTTTTACCAGAGTTAAATCGTGGTGCGCCACCCGTTCGCTGATGCAGAGCGCTGTTGCCATTCGCAGAACATCCATTGTATGATGCAGCCCGTGGTAATGCAACTGCCCGGACAATTCCGTACGGAGTCGGTCGAGAATGTATTTTTTAGCAGCGCGATAATTCATGCAGTACAGGATCGGAATTCTAGTTTCAACGTCGGGACAGTTGTGTTTGTTGGCTGGAAAACCGCGTAAAATTGCGGATTTTCCCCCAAAAAGCACAAGTCCGGAAAAACTATTTGTGACTTTACCAATTTTATGCCGTATTACAGGACAAATCGTCAGATAGTCTACTATTTTTGAGCCGTTTTAAGGACGCTCAAATCTTTAGAGAGACCATCCTGAAGCTTTATTTTTCATTATTACCTTCAATTTTTTTCGTTTATGAATCTAATGGATGTCCTGCAAGGGCAACTCTCGGACGACATGGTAGCTCAAATGAGTGACCATATTGGGGCTGAGCCTCAACAAACCGCGCAAGCTGCGAACGGCATTTTTGCAACACTGCTGGGCGGCTTGGCTAACAATGCTTCTTCTGAAGGTGGTCTTTCCGCGCTGGGAAGTGCACTTGACCGCAACCACGACGGAAGTATGCTCGACGATGTAATGAGCATGGTCGGCGGAATGCTATCGGGAAGTGGACAAACTTCCAGCGCAACCAATGGCGTAGGCATGTTGGGGCATATTCTCGGTAATAACCAGGAGCCTGCTGCAGCACAGATCGGCGAATCGTCTGGTTTGAGTATGTCACAAGTCATGAAACTGATGCCGATCCTCGCACCTATTGTGATGAATGTGTTGGGCAAGGCTAAAAGCCAGGGCGGTCTCAATCTCGGTGATTTGGCGGGCGTACTAATGGGTTCAGCCAATCAGACACAACAACAAAGCGGTATGGGCGGATTGCTCGGCTCGGTGTTGGGAAGTGTACTGGGTGGAGGTCAGCAGCAACAACAACAACAACAACAGCAGCAGCCACAAGCGGGCGGTTTTGACCTTGGCAGCATGGCCGGAATCTTGGGCGGTATTTTTGGCAAATAATAGAAATGTGTATTATCTGGGCGATGCTTCCGGATAATCCAATCGATTTTAAAGCGGCTACAGGCACTAACCTGTAGCCGCTTTTTGCATGTAAAAATCCAGCCGGGTGGTAAATGCCCTTTTTTGTCCGCAAGCATTCATTTTGCTAACAGAAATAAAGAGGACGTCGTATAGAATTTTACCTTTGCCAAAACATCTTTGCCCATTGAATATGCGACACTTTACATTTCTAATCTTGTTTGCATTCCTCGCGTCCGGCCTATCGGCACAAAACACGGCCCGTATTACCGGTAACCTGCAATCCAACGGTAATTTTTTTATTGCAGATTCTGCCATTGGCGCTACAGGAACGCCTCAATATGACTATCAAAAATTTGGTGCGGAAAGCTGGCTCAATTTAAATTACTCCAACTGGGGTTTTGATATCGGGGTACGTTTTGACGTCTTCAACAATTCTAATTTGTTGAATCCCAACGCTTCATATACCGATGAAGGCATCGGTCGCTGGTACGTACACAAGAAAATTGACAAATTTGATCTTTCCGGTGGTTACATATACGATCAGATCGGTTCCGGTATTATTTTTCGGGCGTATGAGGAACGGACATTGATGATTGATAATGCCCTAAAAGGTATAAAAATCGGGTACGACATCAACGAAAACTGGAAAATAAAAGCATTTACTGGCCGTCATAAACGCCAGTTCGATACGTATGGCACGACGATTCGCGGCGGAGCAGTAGAAGGTTTTATTAAACCGGACTCGACAAAAAGTTTTACCATGGCACCCGGCGCGGGGATTGTAACCCGTACATACGATGCGGGCACCATCGATAACATTGTGCAGACCATTGCAACCTACACCCCGCAGGATAGTACGGGGGTGCAATACAATACGTACGCAGCTACACTCTATAATACGATGACAATGAGTAGTTTTTCCTGGTACGTGGAAGGAGCCGTAAAATCAAACGATGTCGTAAACGATCCGCTGGCACGCACCGCCACGGGCGGGTTGGGTAAACTCAGCAATCGCAAGGGATACACCGTATACACCAGTTTTTCCTATGCAAAAAGCGGACTGGGCATTACCCTGGAAGGCAAACGCACCAAGGATTTTTCCTTTCGCGATAATCCATCGGCGATCGGGGTACAGGGCGCTATCAATTTTTTGCCGCCGATGGCCAAGCAAAATACTTACCGCCTGACCGCCCGTTTTGCACCCGCCACCCAGGAATTGGGCGAACAGGCCGTGCAACTCGATGTTAAATATGCTTTCACCAAACGCCTTTCCGGCGGCATTAATTTCTCCGACATCCGGGATTTGAAAGGTACCGAACTCTATCGGGAAATTACCCCGGAATTCACGTATAAATATAAACGAAAATGGCAGCTGATCGGCGGTTTACAGGTGCTGCGTTACAACATACAAGTCTATCAGAATAAGGACAGTTATGTGAATGCCGTTACACCCTATGCGGAATTGTTGTACAAGCTCACCTCGCGCAAATCCGTGCGCATCGAAGCGCAATACCTGTCTACCGAAGAGGAATTCGGCTCTTGGACCAATATTTTAGCGGAATTCGGCTGGGCACCCCACTGGTTGATCTATGTCGCGGATATGTATAAGATTCCGCATAAGAATAAATCGGAATTTCCGGCCGATAAAACCAAGTTCGACGGATTGCATTATCCTTCCGTAGGCATCGTTTACACGCGTAAAGCCAATCGTTTCTCGCTGGCTTACGTCAAGCAGGTAGAGGGCATCAATTGTGCCGGCGGTATTTGTCGCTACGAACCCACCTTCCATGGCGTGCGCCTACAGGTAAGTTCATCGTTCTAACATTCTTTCATCCTGACATATAAACAGGTTATTATGAAAAATACCTACTATTTTTTGCTCGCCATCAGTCTTTTAACGGCCGCTTGTAAAGAAAATCCAATTGAGATTCCTGCACTGAATGTCGGCCAGCACCGCGTCTTAGTGGAAGAACTGACGGGTGTACGCTGCAATAACTGTCCCGATGGAACCCGTGAATTGGTCGCTTTACAGAATCAGTACGGTGCCGACAATCTGATCGTCATCTCGATCCATGCCGCACAGGGGACGTTGTCGAAACCCTACACCGATGCGCCGATCAATCAATATGATTTGCGTACGGCGGATGGTTTTGCCCTGGCTGATTTTATCGGCGTACCGGAGGGCGTGCCGAGTGCGGCGGTTAATCGCAATCTGCCGACCGGCAATACGACCACCTACCTATCCCGACCTTGGGCCGGCTTTATCGCCGACGAATTTGCCAAGGATTACGGCCTGGGTTTATTTCTGACCAATACCTACACGGCAGCGACGCGCGAATTGAAAGTGCAACTCAATATTGTTCCGGAGCAGACGCAATCCGGTGAAAATCGCGTGACCATTTTGATCACCCAGGATAGCATTGTCGACGCACAACTGGATGGCGCTACCCGCAAGGCGGCATATATTCACCGGCACGTTTTGCGGGATGTAATAACCCAGCCTTCCGGCAATATCTTAACGGAGCCGCTGACGGGGGGCAGTGTAATCGTGAAGACATTCACGCTAACGCTGCCCGCTGAGTGGGACGAAAAACACTGCAGCGTAGTGGCCTACGTCCATCATGGCGGCAATCCGGATAAAAATGTACTACAGGCAGTTGAAAAACACGTGCGGGAATAATGATGCGCAAGAATTGTTTGTAGATTGATCGGTATAATTCACCATAATACGCGTAATTTTACCCCTGAAATTGTCCTATTAGCACAGTTTCATGTAAAAAATTCTACTCATCCAACATCTCCACCACGATGTTTCAACTTACTGAAGAACAGCTGGCCGTACAGGAAGCTGCCCGTCAATTGGCCCAAAACGAGCTTAAGCCAGGCGTAATCGAACGCGACACCAAGGCATTGTACCCCACCGAGGAAATCCGAAAAATGGCGGAACTCGGCTTTTTGGGCATGATGGTACACCCCGAGTACGGCGGCGGCGGTATGGATACCTTATCGTATGTACTAGCGATGGAGGAAATTTCCAAAGTGGATAATTCCTGCTCGGTCATCATGTCGGTCAATAATTCATTGGTCTGCTGGGGCATCCAGCAATATGGCAATGAAGCACAAAAAAACAAGTATCTCCCCAAACTCTCCTCCGGCGAATGGATCGGTTCATTTTGTTTGTCCGAACCGGAAGCAGGCAGCGATGCAACCAGCCAGCGTACCACCGCTGAAGACATGGGGGATCACTATGTACTCAATGGCGTGAAAAACTGGATTACCAATGGCGCCACTTCTAAAGTACATCTGGTAATCGCACAAACCCATAAAGATAAAGGCCACCGCGGCATCAATTGTCTGATCGTAGAAAGTGATTGGGAAGGGGTAAGCATTGGCGCAAAAGAAGATAAATTGGGCATTCGCTCGTCGGATACGACCTCGATTGGGTACTCGAACGTAAAAGTGCCGAAAGAAAACCGGATCGGAGAGGATGGCTTTGGATTTAAATTTGCGATGAAAACCTTGTCGGGCGGGCGTATCGGCATCGCTGCACAAGCGCTGGGTATCGCTGCCGGCGCGTATGAATTGGCCGTAGCCTATTCAAAAGAGCGCGAAGCATTTGGCAAACCGATCAGCAGCCACCAGGCCATTGCCTTTAAAATTGCGGATATGGCCACGGAAATTGAAGCAGCGCGTTTGCTGGTGTACCGGGCTGCAGCCATGAAGGATCACGATATGAACTACGACCAGGCCGCAGCCATGGCGAAATTATTCGCATCGGATGTCGCAATGCGCCATACCGTAGAAGCGGTGCAAATACACGGCGGATATGGCTTCGTCAAAGAATACCACGTCGAACGCCTGATGCGCGATGCAAAAATTACGCAGATCTACGAGGGTACCTCTGAAATTCAGCGCATCGTTATTTCACGCAACGTGTTGAACGGCGAACTGTATGTACCCATGTTGCCAAGTCTGGAAGCCGTGTAGATGATAAAACAACCCGTTATTTTTGACGGTACCAGCACTAGAAAACGGGCGTGACAGAAGGCACGTTTTCCGATAAAACCCCGCGCAAACACCTGCTTTCGCGGGGTTTTTATTTTTTAATTAACAATTGGTCAGCCGCTTGCCGACTGACCAATTGTTAATTGTTCCGTCTATAGGAAACATACAATTTTAAAACGTTTTTCCGTTTGTTAATCTTTTCATCCATGTCCATATCCGTTACAATGCGTAAACCAATCCTTCTGCTACCGCTGCTTTTATTGGTTGCAGTCACCGTTTCCTTCGCTCAGACCTCATCAAAAAGTAAGTCCAAAGACCGATTTCGGGAAAAGGATGATCCGCGATTTCCAGTACGCATAAAAAATATCAAGGAAATCAACAGCGAAACACCGGATTATGCGCCGGCATACTATAAAGACGGGCTGTTGTTCGTTAGCAATCGCAATAAAAAAGGGGTGCGTGATCCACGTACGAAAGAGACGTATTCGAAACACTACTATGCTCCGTTTGATCCGAATGGCGATCCGGCACCCCCGCAAGACTTTTCCATTAACCTGAGTTCCAGCTTGAACGACGGACCGGTAACCTTTACGCGGGATTACAAAACCATGTATTTCACGCAGAATAACAACAAAAATGGTGTGCAGAAGGCGGGTGATGATGGTAAAGTGCGCCTTAAAATCTACGAGGCACGCGCCGGCAAAGACGACTGGGATTTGGTCGGGGAACTCCCGTTCAACAACGCTAACTATTCCTGCTTTTATCCCAGTCTGAATTCGGATGGAACCAAACTTTTTTTTGCTTCCGATATGCCGGGCGGAGAAGGCGGTTTTGATATTTGGGTGGTGGAAAAAACGCCGGATGGCGAATGGTCCGCGCCTAAAAACCTGGGGAACGAGATCAATACACCCGGACAGGAAATCTGTCCGTTTATCAGCCTTTCCGGCTCGTTGTTTTTTTCTTCGAACGGCCGTGAATTAAGCATGGGCGGACTGGATTTATATTTTGTCAATAATCCCTTAGATCATCCGGATGAAGTGATCAATCTAGGCGCGCCTTTTAATTCGGAAGTAGACGATATTTCGCTGATCGTGGGCGATGATGGGAAAAGCGGCTTTTTTGCCAGCGACCGCAAAGGATATGGCAAAAATGATATTTGGAAATTCACGGCGGAGCGCGGCATCCAGGGTATTGGCAAACCGCTTTCCAATCGCGGTGACATTCTGGTAACCGACGCAAAAACCGGCCAACCCTTGCAGTATGCCAATATTCACGTGCTGCTTACCTCCGAAGATGGTTTTGTGAACAGTAAAGCCGATTTTTACAGCATGGATTTGTTGCCGGTGCAAGACCGCCCCAATGCCCTGAACCTGCAGCTGGTGCGCAAGGATGCAGCCGATATGGGTCAGCCGGAATATATGTCCAATTCAACAGGTCGTGCCACGGCAGATTTGGTTCGTTTCCGCAGTTATATGGTACTGGTCAGTTTGGATGGCTATCTGACGGAGCAACGCTTGTTTTATAACGATTACGATACACCCCTGGATCTGAAATTTCCACTGCGGCCGAAGATCAACTGTCTGAGAGCCGGCGGTCTCGTATTAACCCAGGATTTTGGTACGCGTATGGCCAATGCCCGTGTGAAATTCGTGCACGAAGCCACCGGTTATGAAGAACCGGTACGCACCAATCTCAACGGCGAATACGATGCCTGCCTGCCCTACGAAGGCAAATATGTGGTCTTCGTAGAACGGGATGGTTTTAAACCGGAAAACTTCCGCTACGATGCCAAAAAAGGCGAACGTGGTTTTCAGGAAACCAGGATGCGCGCTGCATCGGGTTCTACCGCAGTAGAAGACGTGCTGCCGTTGTCCAATGGCGTAATGGAAGGGTCGGTGCTGGTGATGGATCAGATTTTTTATGAGTTAAACAAATCTACCTTGAATTATAGCGCTATCCGCCACCTGGAAGCACTTTTGGACCTGCTGAAGCGCTATCCGGAAATGGAAATCGATCTGGCTGTTCATGCCGATCCGCGGGGAGATAGCAGTCAAAACCAGGCATTAACGGATGAACGGGCTAAAAATGCCAAAACCTATCTGGTTTATCGCGGCATCGCACCGGAACGTATTAATGCCGTGGGTAAAGGAGAAACAGAACCTGTGAATCGTTGTGGCAGTGGAGTGGAATGCTCGGAGGAGGATTATAAAAAGAACAACCGGATAGAAGTGCGTATCCGTAAACTTGGTGCCATTCCGCGACCTTAGGAAGGGTGCTGGATTTTGCGGAAAGCCGTTGATTTGTGCTCCGGCCGGAGTACAAATCAACGACTGCACTGATACCAAATGTCAACTCTCCCAATATGGTAGACTTTACCCGTCTTTTTGAAATACTCGAATACCAGCAAGTTCGCTTTCCGCAAACCATATCCATGGCCGGGCGAAAAGACGGCGCGTGGCGCACCTGGCAAACTACCGAACTGCTGACTGAGCGCGACCGGCTGAGCGCGGGTATGCTTGCAGCAGGGTTGCACAAAGGTGATCATATCGGCATATTGGCGCATTGCGGGAGTCCGCAGTGGGCGATTGCCGATGCGGCCATGTTGCAGATTGGCATTATTCCGGTGCCGATTCATGCCACTGCCCGACCCGATGAAATTGCCCATATTGCCAAAGATGCCCGACTGCGGGCGGCTTTTGTAAGTAATATGGATATGTATGCGAAAATAAAATCAGCCGGCGTACAGCTCGAATTTGTAATTGCTTTTGAAACAACGCCTGATACAACCGACTGGAATACAATTGTTTGTGAGCCGGGTGCAGTAGCCTTGGAAAAAATAAAATACCTGCGCGATGGTATTGGCGCGCACGACTTGGCCACTTTGTTATATACTTCCGGAACGACGGGCATTCCAAAAGGCGTCATGCTTACCCACGCCAATATCGTTACGAATGTCAAAGCCGTATTGGCCATTGTCCCGGTCGGCCCTCACACGACCACGGTGAGTTTCCTGCCTTTAAGTCATATTCTGGAACGCATGGTCGTGTATGCCTATCAAGCGGCCGGCGTTCCGGTTTGGTACGCCGATGCCGTCGAAAATCTGCCGGAGATTTTTCTAGAGGTGCGACCTCATTTTTTTAGTGCCGTCCCGCGTATCCTGGAACGTATGTACGAACGGCTGCTGGACGAACGTAACAAGGCGGGTACCTTGCAGCGCAAGGTGATTGATTGGGCCATTGCGTTAGGTGAACGCTTCCCGTATTCCGGCGAATACAACATGCCGTTCGTATACCGCATAAAACGTTTTGTAGCCGATTTTCTGGTATTCCGGCATTGGCGCAAACGCATGGGCGGTCGTGTGCAATCCATCGCTGTAGGCGCAGCAGCCATGCAGCCGCGACTGGGTAGACTGTTCTCGGCTGCGGGGATCGATGTGCGGGAAGGGTATGGGCTTACGGAAACCAGTCCAGTGATTGCTTTCAATCGCTTTGAACCAGGGGGCGTACATTTTGGTACCGTGGGCATTCCTGCGCCTGGCGTGGAAGTACGGCTTGCCGATATGGATGCGGAAGGGCAGGGGGAAATAGAAGTCCGCGGCCCCAATGTAATGGCCGGTTATTGGGGGCTGCCGGAGGAGACTGCGGCGCGGTTTACGCCTGATGGCTGGTTTAAAACCGGCGATTTAGGTCGGTTTGAATACAAACGCTTCCTGAAAATTACCGGTCGAAAAAGTGAGATTTTTAAAACGACCACCGGCAAGTTCGTAGCGCCGGCGTTTGTGGAGCAACAATTGGCCACCTCGCCATTTATCAGCCAGGCCATGGTGGTAGGGGCCAATGAACCTTTTGTCGGCGCTTTGATCGTGCCCAATTTTGCCTACCTGGAATCCTGGTGCCGCGAGCACAATGTGCACTGGACAGCGCCGCAGTTCATAGTACTCAACCCCAAAATCGAAAAACTGTACCGCCAGCAAATCGAGTTTGTCAATACAGAGCGACTGGGGACCATTGAAAAAATACGTGAATTCTGCTTATTACACCATGCCTGGTCGCCGGAAAATGGACTGCTGACCCCTACTTTGAAATTGCGTCGCGACGTAATTGCAAGGCAATTTAGCGAAGAGATCGCCGGCTTATTTACCGATTGAACTTATCCGACTCCGTAACGCTCTTTTAGAATGGCCCAGTGATGTAAATGATGGCCCAGTGTAACCCAGAAATACGCCCGGACCGACACCTGCCAGTTGCTGGCCGTACCCATAAAGCGCGACTGCTCTTCGGTACATTGACCCAGGAGGAACAACGTGTTGTCGCGCACCGCTTTCCATTCTTTTAATAAATCCTTGATAGTGCGCCCGGATACGTTTACCTGTTCCATCCATACGTCCTGATTGAAACCCGGCAACGCCACCCGATCGCCCCGCATGAACGAAAGAATGCGGTAACTAAACACGCGTTCCGTATCGATCAGGTGAATTAACATCTCTTTGATGGTCCATTTATCCGGCGCATACTGATAATCACCGCGTTCTTCCGGTAAAGCAGCCAGGGCCTGCTGCGTCGCCTTGAAGGATTTTTTTAATAAACCCTGTGCCGTTCCGCGTGCGGGTACGTGTTGCAGGTAGGTTTCGTGAAATGGCGCATATTCGCCTTTTTTTGGTTTTTTCATGTGTGCTTTGGATTTAGGAACGTTTGGCCAGTATCATCATAAACCACACCTCAAACACCGTATATACTACGTAACACAACAAAAAAATACCGACAAACCATTGATTGGAAGGATGCGTAACTTGTTGGTATACAAAAAGAAAGGCCAGTGCAGCCACCATTTTCCCGAATACGGAGACCGAAATCAGGTTGCTGAAAGCCATTTTGTTTTTACTTTGCGCAGTACTGACGCCGGCAAAAAACAGGCCCACACAAATCAAAATGAACAGGGCCACACATAAAACGCCAAACCAGCCGTGTACCTGTGCGGGTGGTGCCAGGAAATGTAATAGCAAAAGCGCTGCACTGATGCCCGCTGTGACCACGGCTAAACGCTTAAAAAAGAAAGATGCTGTCATGTGATTGAAAATGGGCCAGGGTATAAATAATTCGCAAATATCGTGGAATCACAGCAACCCAAGGCTAAAGAATATGTTTAATCAGGGCAAAGTAACGATAATTCAGCCCTGCAACCAGCCATTTTATGAAACACCTCGCCTATCTCAATAAATTTTTCTGGACGTACCGCGGCCGTTTTGCGCTGGGTATTTTATTCGTCGGTTTGGCCAACTGGTTTCGGGTGTGGCAACCACAAGTGGTCCGCCAGGCGTTGGACACCGTGGTGGAACGGGTCAAGTTTTACCAGAGCAATGGGGGGGTAAGTGCACATCCGGAGGCAATGGGCGAATTGAGCGCAAAAATCGCCTGGTTTGGCCTGGCTGTGATGGGACTCGCCCTGATGATGGGCATTTTTATGTTCTTTATGCGGCAAACAATTATTGTAATGAGCCGCCTGATCGAGTACGATATGCGTAAAGAAATTTTTGCCCATTACGAAAAACTCGACCTCGCCTTTTACAAACGCAACAGTACCGGCGACCTGATGTCGCGCATTTCTGAAGATGTATCAAAAGTCCGGATGTTCCTCGGTCCGACTATTCTCTACGGACTTGACCTGATTTTTCTGTTTATTCTTACGATCTCGTCGATGCTGCACGTAAGCACCCGGCTTACGCTATGGTCGCTGCTGCCATTGCCTTTTTTGAGTGTGTCGATTTACTGGGTAAGTACCTTGATCAACCGGCGCAGCGAACGGATTCAGCAGCAATTGGCCACGCTGACCAGTACAGCGCAGGAAGTGTACAGCGGAATTCGGGTCGTGAAAAGTTATGTGCAGGAACAGGCGATGGGCAAATGGTTCACCAGTCAAAGCGAAGATTTTCGTAAAAAGTCGTTGCAATTGATTCGTGTGGAAGCGTATTTTATGCCGCTGATGTCTTTATTAATCGGGGTAAGCACGATTATTACGGTGTATGTCGGCGGACTGCTCGTCGTTGAAACGATGCCTTTGCCGATTGGTGCGCCTGGGAAAGTAACGGTGGGTAATATTGCGGAATTTGTTATTTACGTCAATATGCTTACCTGGCCGGTTACGGCTATCGGCTGGATTGCCTCGCTGACACAACAAGCCGCCGCTTCGCAAAAGCGGATCAATGAATTTCTCGACGCTCAACCGACCATTACCAACCCCGCTGCGGCCACAACAAAAGACGCGTCTGTCAACCGTGTCGGCGCAGTGGCAGTGCTGCCGGATTTAAAAGGTCACATCCGCTTTGAAAATGTCTCTTTTACCTATCCCGATACAGGTATTAAAGCCTTGGAAAATGTGTCGTTTGAAGTGTTGCCGGGTGAAAAACTGGCCATTGTCGGCCGTACCGGTAGCGGGAAGACCACTATTGCCGATCTGATCGTGCGAATGTATGACGTTACTTCCGGCCGTATTTTAGTGGATGGCGTAGAAATCAACCGGCTTGACCTGGCGCACTTGCGGCGGCGTATCGGCTACGTGCCGCAGGATGTATTTTTGTTTTCGGATACCGTATTGGGCAACATCTCTTTTGGCAAGGAAGGTATTACGCAGGAACAGGCCGAGTTTTATGCCACCAGCGCGGCCGTCCACGATGAGATCATGGGATTGTCCGAAGGGTATCAAACGATGGTAGGGGAGCGCGGTGTAACACTGTCGGGCGGACAAAAACAACGCCTCAGCATCGCCCGGGCATTTGCCAAAGAACCGGATGTAGTCCTGCTCGATGACTGCCTCTCCGCTGTTGATACAAATACGGAAAGTCAGATTTTGGGTTATTTGGATAATGCATTAGCCGATAAAACAGCCATCATTATCACACACCGCATTTACGGGATGTTACAATTCGACCGCATTATCGTGCTGGAAAACCACACGATTGCGGAAACAGGCACGCACGAAGCGTTGTTGGCGAAAGGTGGTTATTACGCCGAGATGTTCGACCGGCAGATGGCTGGAGAGACGGAGCGGAATAATAGGTAACAAAGTAAAAAGAGCGTGTCTTAAAAGCGAAAACCGAAATCATCCCTTTTGAAACACGCTCTTTTTTATTGCTTCTTTTTCGGCAGCGTAAGTGGCCGGACCGGCATCGGCTTGAAAAATATGTTTTTCACATTCGCGCCCCTTTTTTCGGCTTCTTGCGTAAATTTTCGTGCCCCGACGGAATCGCCTTTCTGCAAAAAAGCATCTACGGCTATCTGAATTGCTTCCAGGTTTTTCGGCTCACTTTCGATGACTACTTTGGCCTGTGCAAGGGCCTTGTCGGGATGCCCGGCACTGATATTATCTTTGGCCGCGCCCACCCTGGTTTTCGAACTGATCGGCTTTTGGGCGGCTGCCATGCGTTCCTGTTCGGCCAGCCTTTTCTCCACAGCCACCAGCGAGTCGGAGGCCTCTTTCCCTTTTCGGTCGATCCAAGTGCCGTCGGCCCCTTTCTTCTTTTTCAAGGCATTGATATCTTGGTTGGCTTCCTGCAAAAGACCGCTTTTGATATTGGCATCCGCCCGCACTTTCAACAAATCGGAATTTGCTTTGCCCGGGTCGGGCGCTGCCCGCTGCAATGCGCGTGCAGCAGCGGAATATTCGCCCATTTTATACAATAAACCGCCCCGTTTTTCCAAGGCTTCCTGGTGATTTGGATGTTGGGCGAGGATCTTGTCGTATTCGTTCAGGGCCGCCTTTTGTTGTCCATTGCCGGCCAGATTAACGGCATACGCAATGTGCAGGTCGATGTCGCTGGAATCCAGTTTATCCATGCTTTGAACTTTCGCATTTATACCGACGTCTGAAGACGGCATTAAATTCGCAGCGATGGATACGTGGGCTCGGTTAGCCAGGACAAAATACAGGTATTTGGCAATCGACTCCGCATCGTTGGCTAAATGCGAGCCTTGATCCTTTAAGGTCAATAAATTAGACAAAGACGTGTCGCCTGTGGCCACTACGCCCCCTTCGTTGAGCAATTTATAGCGCACATCCAATTTATACCCTTCATTATCGGACTGATTGATTTTACCCCATACGATCATTTGCACGCCGCAAACGGTGGCAATACTGGCTGCTTCTGCCGGTTGCATATAATCGTCTTGGCTGGTTGCGGCGCTTTTTTTAACATCTGCGCTTGCCTGGAGGTTGCCGGCCTTGTCAATAAATTTATTCAGACCTTCGGCAATGTCTATTTCAGGTGCACTGCCTTTCTTCGTGCCCGTCTGATAAAACGGCAACACCATTACCTTATACAGTATATCTTTCCCGTAGGTCGGGCAATCCCCCCCCGAACCGAGGTTGTTAGCGCTGTTATTATTGTAAAATCTCCACACCAACAATGCGACCGCCAGCGTAACAATGCCGCCTGCGGTGTAATACCGCCACGCTTGGGAGCGGGTCGGAGCATCGGACGGCCGTGGATCTTCGAAGGTAAGTTTACCTGCTTCGAGACGCTGCACGATCTGTAGGGTATTGTCCGCTACCTGATTGTTGATCCGTCTGGCATCATCATTGGAGATGGTATTTTTTAGCGACGAGGCTTTTACCTGGTACAGGTCACCCTGGTTGACCCGGGCAATCTGCGCCAACTCGACATATTTTGCGTCGCTGTCGAGCAAAGTGACTAACTGATTGAGGGCAGATTCAATATTGCCTTCACCAATTTGGGTTTTAACGCTGGCGATTACTGTCCGAAGGTCCATAAGTTGCTGATTATCCTCACTAAACGCCGCCAAGGTCCGACGAATTTGATTAAGCCGTGTTAGAGTTTATTTAAAGTTGCTTGATAATCAGGCTGTAATGTTAATTCAACCGATGTGGAGCGGCCATTTTGAATGCTGGAATGGCTACTTCAAAATAACTTTCATCGTCTTTGCGCACCATTAGAAAAGTGCCGTGCATTTTGCCGATTTCACCGTTCAGGTTGCAAAAGGAGGCATATTCATGACGTTGACCAGGCGCAAGTATCGGCTTTTCACCGATCACGCCCTCGCCTTTTACTTCGCGAATTTGTCCGTCGGCATCCATAATAATCCAATGCCGGCGCAGTAACTGCACCGTATGCGGACTCCCGTTCTCAATGATGATATGGTAGCCAAAAATAAATTCACCATCCCACTTGCCGGATTCGGGCTGCAAATACTGTGTTTGCACGGCGACAGTGATACCATTGGTTGTTTGTATTTCCATACTAGTGTAATTAAATCGGTGCAAATTTGTTCAAAGATAATGGAAGACAATGTTTTACGTGGCCATTTTTTTACAAATTTCAAAAGATAGCCACTGGATCGCTGCTGCCGAACCGGTATTTTCCTGCCGCTTCCAAATTTACCGCCGTTTTATCTAAAAAATACCGGATGTTTGCCTTCGCATCGTTTTCAAACATACCTTTTCCGCATGAGTTTTGCCCGCTTTTTCGTGTTATTAGTTGCTTGCACCTCGATTTCGACGGTTTTTGCACAAAATAAGTTTAAGTCCCCCAACGAATTTCTGCCGCACGAACTTGGCGAACAGTTTACGCCGCACTACATGCTCAATAATTACTTTGAGTATCTGGCTGCCAATGCACCCACTACGATGCGGCTGGAGAAATACGGTCTTACCAATGAAGCACGCCCTTTACAAGTGGCGTTCTTTTCAGCGCCGGAAAATCTGAATCGCCTGGAACAAATCCGTATTAATAATTTGCGTTTGGCCGGAATGGCCAGCGGTGCGCCCGATCTTACAAATCCGATTGCCATTGTTTGGCTGAGTATGTCGGTCCATGGCAACGAAGCGTCCGGTTCGGAATGCAGCATGGAACTGGCGTATAGACTGGCCGCGCAGGATGATCCGAAAATTCGCGAATGGTTAAAAAATACACTGGTTATCGTGGATCCCTCCAGCAATCCCGATGGCTATGATCGTTATTCAAGTTGGAACCGCATGGCGAACAATTTGCTGAAAAACACGCATGCCGATAGCCGCGAGCACCGCGAGCCCTGGCCAGGCGGTCGGCCCAATCACTACTATTTCGATCTTAACCGCGACTGGGCCTGGGCTACGCAAGTGGAGACCCAGCAACGCATTGCGGAATATCAGCGCTGGCTTCCACAAATCCACGCGGACTTGCACGAGCAAGGCGTAGATAACAATTACTATTTTGCACCCGCCGCAGAACCGCTGCACGATTACATTACCCCCTGGCAGCGCGAATACCAGACCCTGATCGGTAAAAACCATGCGCGTTATTTCGATCAGCATGGCTGGTTGTATTTTACCCGGGAAGAGTTCGACCTGTTTTATCCGTCTTATGGCGACACGTATCCTATGTTCAACGGTGCCATTGGTATGACGTATGAACAAGCTGGTAACTCCCGGGCCGGCCGCGCTATTCTTACTTCGACTGGAGATACGCTGACCTTGCACGATCGTATTTTGCACCATTTGACCACCAGCCTTTCCACGATTGAAATCGCCAGTCAAAATGCGGCTAAATCGGTCGAAAATTTTCAAGCCTATTTTAGCCGGTCAGCTTCCCAGCCACAAGGCCAATACAAGGCCTACATTATTCGCGAAAACAATGACCCTAATAAAGTCAATACGCTTTGCCAATTGCTCGATCGCCATAAAATCAGCTACGGCAGGGTAGGAGCTGGTCTTTCCGGCGTGAAGGCATTCGACTATATTAAAGGCCGGGAAACGACCGTCTCGATCAACCCGAATGACCTGGTTATCAGTGCTTTCCAACCTAAATCGGTGTTATTGCAAGTGCTGTTTGATCCGGAATCACGCCTGACCGATTCCCTGACGTACGATATTACCGCCTGGGCGTTGCCCTATGCGCACGGATTGGATGCGTATGCGTTACACGATCGGCTGGAGCCTAAAAGGCCCTATGTTTTTGTGCCGAATGTGGAAGTGAAACTGGCGGCGTCGCCCTACGCCTGGTGTGTGCATCGCCGATCGGTTGCTGAAGCCGAATTTTTGAGCGAAGTTTTGCAGAAAGGTATAAAAGTGCGGTATTCTACGCACGCTTTTGCGATGGCTGACCAGCAGTTTGAAGCAGGAACTTATATTGTCAATCGGGCCGATAACCGTACGATCGCCGACAAACTGGATGGCTTGGTGAAAGCCGCTGCCGCTCGAACCAATGTTGCACTGCACCCAATATTTACGGGTTTCTCCGCACAAGGCAATGACTTTGGATCTTCGGATGCATTCTTGCCAGTAAAACGTCCCGAAGTAGCCATGTTCTATGGAGAAGATGTTGATGAAAATGCGTTCGGGCATATCTGGTTTTTCTTCGAACGGGAATTAGGGTACCCGATTTCCGCAATACAGGCAGAAAGATTAGAACGCATGAATTTAGATGCTTACACGACCTTGATTGTCGCCAATGGAACGTATAATTTTACCGAAAAACAGACTGAAATTATCAAAGCCTGGGTGCAGCGCGGCGGTCGGCTTATACTGCTGGAGAATGCCCTGAATGCCTTTGCCGATAAGGCCGGCTTTGAAATAAAAGCCAAGGACCTGCCTAAACCTGCCGAAGGGGGGGCACCCAAACCGTATGAATTCAGCAAACGGGACGGCATGAGCGATCAATCACCCGGCGCTGTTGTGCGTGCCAAAGTGGATGGTACCCATCCCTTGAGTTATGGATTATCTGAATACTATTTTTCTTTAAAAACGGCCGCTGATGCGTATGAAATTCCTACAAAAGGGGCTACGGCGATTTACCTGGAAGAATCCTTTCAATCGTATGGATTTATCGGCAGCCGGCTGCGGAAGCGCCTGGGGGAATCGCCTATGGTGGGCGAACAAAAATCGGGCAAGGGTGACATTGTCTATTTTGTCGACAGTCCATTGTTCCGGGATTTCTGGCAACAGGGCAAACTATTGTTTACGAATGCTTTGTTCTATTGATTTTCCCTAGTAAATGTCTCATTTCCAACGAATTAACAGCATGACAAACGAGCCTTTTCACCTTTCCGTCAACGGTCAGTATGAATTTTATGAACAACCTGCCGCAGCGCAGCAACTGGATATTATCACCGACGAACAACACGATTTTCATATTTTACACCAAGGCCAATCTTACCGGGCCGAAATTGTCGCGGTAGATTATGTCGCTCGCCAATATACCCTCCGCGTCAACGGCACAAAATATACGGTAGATATCGCCGACCACTACGAGCGATTGATCCAGCAACTTGGGCTTGGGACGGCCAATGCGCAAAAACTTAATACGGTGAAGGCCCCGATGCCCGGCCTGGTGTTGAGTATACTTGTAACGCCCGGACAAAGTGTGCAAAAAGGAGATGCACTACTGATTCTGGAAGCCATGAAAATGGAGAACGTACTGAAAGCCGCCGGCGACGGCATTGTAAAAGCAATCGCCGTTCAGCAAGGTGCGCCGGTAGAAAAGGGCCAGTTGCTAGTAGAAATGGAGTGACGGGCACTCGCAAATCACCAAATTCGCCATAGAATCAGTCTTCCTTACTGCCCGATGGTTGTTCGCTGCCACCCAGTTCCGGCGAAGCAGGGTTTTCAAGGTCCGCAGCCATATCGCTTGGCGGCGCTTCCCCTTCCGGCAATACATCCTGATCCACTTCTTCGCGGGCAATTGCTGTTTCTTCAGCCACCTCTTGTGCTAAACTCTGTTTGAAAAAACGGCGCTGAAACAGCAAAATGGACAATACGCCGGTGGTGATAGCGGCATCGGCGACATTAAAAATAGGACTGAAAAACAGGAACTCTTCGCCGCCAAGCCAGGGAACCCAGCTCGGCATGCTGATCCATTTCATCGGAAAATAAAGCATATCCACTACCCGTCCATGCAAAAAAGTACCATACCCCTGTCCAAACGGAACCAGTTGGGCTGGAATACAATCATGGTGCAGTGATTCGGAAAAAATAAGACCGTAAAATGTGCTGTCTACAATATTGCCCAAGGCACCCGCAGTAATGAACCCAATACTGTAAATAAATCCAGCCGGGGCTTTCGCCGCCATCAGCAATCGAATATACCAGATAAGCCCCACTACCATCAGAATGCGAAACAGACTAAGTACCAATTTGCCATACACCCAGTCGAACGTGATGCCAAACGCCATCCCTTCGTTTTCCACAAAATGCAGGCGTGCCCATTCTGCGCCAAACATGTTAATATCCTCATTATAGCAGAAGTGCGTTTTGATGTAAAATTTGGACGCTTGGTCAATTAAAAGCACCAGTCCAATCAAAGCGGCAATTTTATATCCCTGTTTCAAGCAGTGGGTAGTTTTATGTGAAATGTGCGCAAAGAAACGAGGATTTCAGCATAATAATACTGTACCGCTCAATTTTTGCCATTCCGGGTGTTCCGTAATAAAAAAAGGCCGCCTGACCGGCAGCCTTCTAAAAAATAAAATTGCAGTAGTATTATACGGCAAAGCTCTCTCCACAGCCGCAGGTGCGCGAGGCATTCGGGTTGTTAAAAGCGAAGCCTTTGCCGTCGAGGCCACCCGAGAACTCAAGTGTCGTATCGAATAGATACAGAAAACTTTTCAGGTCGGTGACGACTTTCACGTCATTATGTTCAAAAACCTGATCGTTTGGCTTGGATTCATTGTCAAAATCCATTTTATAAGACAGACCGGAACAACCGCCACTCACAACGCTTACGCGCACAAAGTAGTCGGAGCCCATGTGACCGGTACTACGGATCTCATTGATTTTTTGTTTGGCACTATCTGATACGAATATCATAATTCATGTTTGATGATGTACGATAAACGATTGAAAGCCAATAATCTACGCGTGCGCAAACGCAGCATCTGCGCTGACTGTCAACCCATTTTTATCTTGGTAATCCTTGATGGCCGCTTTGATCGCATCTTCTGCCAGTACGGAACAGTGAATTTTTACCGGCGGCAAAGCCAGTTCTTCCACGATATCCATATTGTCAATTTTCAATGCCTCGTCCAGGCTTTTGCCTTTCAGCCATTCTGTGGCCAATGAGGAGGATGCAATCGCCGAACCGCAACCGAAAGTCTTGAATTTTGCATCGCGGATTACCCCGCTCTCTTCATCGACTTCAATTTGCAAACGCATTACGTCACCACATTCCGGTGCGCCAACGAGACCAGTTCCAACGTTTTTGGCCTCCTTGTTGAGTGTGCCTACGTTTTTCGGGTTTTTAAAATGATCGAGTACTTTTTCGCTGTATGCCATGTTTTTTTACTTTAATACGGTGAAATAAGAGTTATTAATGCGCACTCCACTCGATTTTTGTGAGGTCTACTCCATCCTGGTACATTTCCCAGATCGGGCTAAGGTCGCGCATGTGATTCACACCGTTGCGTACCAGATCAATGGCGTCATCCACATCTTGTTCCGTTGTAAAACGGCCCAGTGAAAAACGAATGGAAGAGTGGGCCAGGTCATCGCCCAATCCCATGCCAACCAGTACATAGGAAGGTTCCAGAGAGGCCGATGTACAAGCCGAGCCGGATGAAACCGCAACATTCTGATTAAATGTCATCATCAGTCCTTCACCTTCCACGTGCTTGAAGGAAATGTTGGTCACATGGGGCATCCGGTTTGCTTCATTGCCATTGACTTTTGTTTCCTCCATTTGCGTCAGTTCGCGTTGCAGTTTGTCGCGCAGTGCGCTCAGCCGAGCGGTATCTTTTTCCATGTCCTCACGGGCAATTTCAGCGGCTTTGCCAAAGCCTACGATGCCGGGTACATTCAGGGTGCCGGAGCGCATGCCACGTTCGTGACCACCGCCGTCCATTTGTGCGGTTACTTTCACCCGCGGATTTTTGCGGCTTACATACAGTGCACCGACGCCTTTCGGGCCATACATTTTATGGGCGGTGAAAGAAAGTAAGTGTACGCCAATTTCACGGGGATAGGTTGGGATTTTGCCAACTGCCTGTGTTGCGTCAGAGTGAAACAGTACACCGTGTTTTTCGCAAATTTTGCCGATTTCCCGCATGTCTTGGATCACGCCCGTCTCATTGTTGGCCCACATCAGCGATACAAGAATAGTAGTCGGCTTCATGGCGGCTTCTAGCGCGGCAAGATCAACCATTCCGTCTTCCTGGACTTTCAGATAGGTTATTTCAGCACCGGCCTTTTCGAGGTGTTTGCAGGTATCGAGAATCGCCTTGTGTTCCGTTTCAGCAGTAATGATATGATTGCCTTTCTTGGCATACATTTCAAAAATGCCTTTCAGCGCAAGGTTATTGCTTTCTGTAGCGCCGGAAGTGAAAATGATCTCCTTGTCTTCTACCTGCAAAAGTTTGGCGATCTGTTCCCGGGCGTAATCCACCGCATCTTCAGCTTCCCAGCCGAACTGGTGGCTGCGACTGGCTGCGTTGCCGTGTTTTTCGTAAAAATAGGGAACCATGGTATCTACGACTCGCGGATCGCACGGAGTCGTGGAATTATTGTCAAGGTATATCAGCCGTCGCTTTTCCATTCTTGTTATTTAGATTTAATACACAAAGGTAACAAGTTGCTTGGGAAAAGGTTGGCAAAAGTGGAATTTTGCGATAAATTTTTTCAAATAGATTCTGCCTGGCAGGGGGAGTACTTCGTGGTACTTTAATGTACTTTTGCATCCTAATGAAAGAGCAAGAACTACCGGCAGACTTTTTTGCAGAATTTCCATCGGTCAGCAAAGCCGAATGGCTTCATAAAATTCGTAAAGACCTGAAAGATAAGCAGTTGGAAGAACTGCGGTATGCGGCTGCCGCCAATTTAATGGTAGAACCGTTTGCCCATATCGATGACTTCAGTACGCCTCCAACGCCGCTGTCGTCTGCCGGCCTTACCTGGAAAATCTGTGAAAATGTAGCGGTAAACGAACCAGACGAAGCAAACCGGCAAATTATAACGGCTTTGGAAGGTGGCGTTGAAGCGATTTGTCTGCGGATGGAGCGCATGCCGGATTTAGTTGATTTAGACTTAATCTTGCAAAATGTATACCTCGACTTCATTGGATTGCACCTTGCCGGCGCGGAAGTAGCGCAGAATCCAGGGGCGGTTTTGGCCGCTTTAGCGCACATTGCCAAGTCGCGCAATCTGAAAACAGCCTCTTTACAGGGCTCATTGGCGTATGATCCCGCGGCAGCTCCAGGTTTGCAGGATTGGCGGTACGCCGCCGATTTAATGGAGTATGGGTGGGCGCATTTTCCTGGTTTTAAAATGACAACCCTGGAGAGTTTCGAAACCGACGGGATAGAAGCACTGGCCGACTTGCTGGACCGCGGCAATCTATATTTCCAAAAATTGACGGCGAAGGGGCTTTCTCCGACCATTATTGCTGCGCAAATCCAGTTTTCAATCCCGATCGGGACCAATTACTTATTGGAAATTGCCCGGTTGCGCGCCTTCAAACTCTTATGGCTCAATGTCTTGAAAGGTTGGCAGGCTCCCTTGCAACATCCGGTTATTGCGGTGCATTTTCAGCAGGATGCCTATACCGACGCTTTGTACAGCAATATGATCCGGGCCACGACCATGGCCATGTCGGCTGTGCTGGGTGGCGCGGACCGGCTGACCATACGGCCGTATGATGCTGGCAATGAAGCGATGGCCACTTACCCGCCTGCGTTTGGACGCCGCATCGCCCGCAACATTCAGCATTTACTCAAGATGGAAAGTTTTTTTGAGCAGACCAACGATCCGGTTGCCGGGAGTTATTATATTGAAAAATTGACTGTACAGATTGCTGAAATGACCTGGACTCAATTCCAGGGGCGAAATAAATAATTCACCATGAACGAGTTACTTGCACCATGAAGATATTTTGCATCGGCCGCAATTACACGGAGCACGCCAAGGAGTTGAATAACCCTTTGCCGTCGGAGCCGTTGATTTTTATGAAACCGCCAACGGCGCTGGTAGTGAACAATAAGCCGTTTTACTATCCTGATTTTACGCAAGACTTGCATTATGAAGGCGAAATTGTCTTGCGTATTTGTAAAAACGGGCGGTCAGTTCAACCGGAGTTCGCAGCGCGCTACTATGATGCGGTAGCATTTGGAATTGATTTTACGGCGCGTGATTTGCAGGATAAACTGAAACAAAAAGGCCATCCATGGGAAATTGCTAAAGGGTTTGACCGCTCGGCACCAGTCAGCAAGATTATTCCGCTGGCTGAACTACCCGATGCACAACACATTCATTTTCAATTAAAAAAGAATGGAGAAGTGGTACAGGATGGCAATACCAGCGATCTTATTTTTCAGTTTGACACGCTGATTTGTTACATCTCCCGTTATTTTACGCTGCACACCGGCGACTATGTTTTCACGGGGACGCCGGCGGGGGTAGGGCCGGTAAAAATAGGCGATGTGTTGGAAGGATTTATTGAAGGCCGGGAGATGTTGCGCTGTGAAGTGCGATGATCTTTGGATGTTTTAATCCGACCTGAAGTTTGTCATGAATAACCGGTCGAAACACCTATTAATGAGCACATTACAAGTTATGAAATACAAAATTTTAAATTTCCTCCTGCCCGCGCTGCTGGTAGTGGCTTCGGTCGGTTGTAAACAATACAGCCAAGACTATCAGAAAAAAGCCAACAATCCTGAATTTCTTCATGCAGGGGTGCGGCGTATTACGGACATTATCCGCCATGATATATTTGCGCCACCTATTTCTGCGCGTATTTACACGTATTCAGCCGTGGCGGCGTATGAAGCGCTGGTGCCCGGATTTCCGGCGTATCAGAGCCTGGGCGGGCAACTCAATGGACTAAAGTCCAGCCCCCAACCGGAAGCAGGCAAAGAATATTGTTTCCCGCTAGCCAGTGTAAATGCACAACTGATCGTGGGTAAAACCCTGGTTTTCTCGGAGAGTGATGTGGATGATCTGAAAGAACAAATCCTGGAAGACTTTAACAAAATGAATATGCCGCCCGATGTATATGAACGGTCCATGGCCTATGGTGAAGCAGTCGCCCAGCATATCTTGGCCTGGTCGAAAACCGATAATTACGCGCAGACGCGCAGCGCGCCGAAATTCACGATCGATACCAAAGCTGCCGATCGCTGGCGCCCCACGCCACCGATGTACGCCGATGCGCTCGAACCACACTGGATGGAAATACGCCCTTGGGTGATGGATTCCGCTACGCAGTTCAAACCGCAGGGACCTGTCCCATTTAGCATCCAAAAGGGGAGTGAATTCTACAGTATGGCGCTACAAGTCCACAATGTTGTAAAAAATCTAACCAAAGAGGAGGAAGCGACCGCATGGTATTGGGATGACAATCCATTCGCTATGGAAGTCAGTGGACACCTCGCATTCGGCAAAAAGAAGATCAGCCCGGGGGGGCACTGGATGAACATCACCGGCCATGCCTGCCGCAAAGCCAATGCCGATATTATGAAGTCTGCGGAGGCGTACGTAAAAGTTTCCCTTGCGCTGACCGATGCCTTTATCTCTTGTTGGGCGGAAAAATACCGTACCAACGGGATTCGGCCGGAATCGTACATTAATCAATACATCGATCCGGAATGGGTGCCGCTGATCCAAACGCCCCCATTTCCCGAACATACCAGCGGACACAGCACCATTTCTGCTGCTGCTGCCGCTGTTTTAACCAATTTGTACGGCGACAACTTTGTCTTTACCGACAGTACCGAAACTGAGTTTGGTATTCCTCCACGTACGTTTAATTCCTTCAAAGAAGCCTCAGATCAGGTTGGGAAAAGCCGCTTGTACGGGGGGATTCACTTCCAGCGCGGCAATGAAGCCGGTCTGGAATCTGGTGGTGCGATCGGAAAATTCGTGGCTGATAAAGTAAAAACCCGTAGAGGGAAGTGAGATAAATAGTTAAATGTTTCAGCAGCCATCCTGCAATCGTCAGGATGGCTTCATTTTTGTTACCTATATCATACGAAAATACTTGGTTGCCTGGTAAAGCGCAACATAGCCGACATACGCCGTTTTTTTCTGAAAATTTAACGAATGGATTCGACTTGCTATGTTTTAAAAACCTAATTTTGTCGTGCATAAGCCATTATAAGTAATCTCGCCTTCTTTTCAATCCACTAGTCCCCCGCTTCGCGCAAGCATCACGGTTACTTTTCAACAGGTAATTCGTCTGTTGTTGGCTTAATCCCTGTATTCACATTTTTCCGATTACTGTTTTAAAAACAATTGTTTCCCATGGGACAAACAACTACGCATCACAATACCCGAATGCGTGCGGGCCTCTTCCTTTTCGGAGTATTGGCAGCACTTTTCCTCTTTCCGGCGCTGGGCAGCGCGCAGGTAACTGCAACAGTCACTGGCACGAATGTTACGTGTTTCGGCGGATACAATGGTTCCGCTACTGCTACCGGAGCAGGCGGTTGGGCACCCTATACTTATCTTTGGAGTAATGGCCTAACCACCGCTACTGTTACAGGACTTTCTGCGGGCACTTATAATGTGACCGTGACAGACATTGACCTGGGCTACGCTGTTGCTACTATTACCATTACACAACCACCTCAATTGGGCGTTCAAGCCTTTGGTGAAAGCCAGATCTGCGGTATTGTACCGGATGGGAAAGCGTCGGCTGTACCATTTGGCGGCACACCTCCCTACACTTATTTGTGGAGTAACGGCGGCACTACCCCGCAGATTACCAGTCTTGCACAAGGTACCTATACGGTTACAGTGACCGATAATAATGGATGCACTGCTATTGGGAGCGCGACTGTTTATTTCTGGAATGAAGGCGTATGGCTTATGGCCAGCCATACAAACGTCACCTGCTTCGGATTTGGGAACGGTACGGCAACTGCCATGGCTATGTCTGGTACACCTCCGTACACTTATGTCTGGAGTACCGGCACCACCGGTGCCATGGTCTCCAATCTGAGTCCGGGTGCTTATACCGTAACTGTTACGGATGCCAATGGCTGTTCTAATTTTACCACGGTTACAGTAACGCAACCAACGCTATTGACCGCCACCAGCACTTCTACGAATGCTAACTGCGGGCTGGCCGGTTCGGCTACGATCACTCCTACCGGTGGCACGTCTCCCTATGTGGTACAATGGAGCACCGGTTCTACTAATCCAACCATCAGTGCGATGTCTGGCAGTTACAGCGTAACCGTAACTGATGCCAATAGCTGTAAATATATTACCACGGTTACCATCGGTGGAAATAACACGGGTCTTACCATAAGTGCAAACGTACTGAGTAGCGCAGGCTGTACAGTAGGCGGTAGTGCTTTGGCCATTGTAACAGCTGGCGGTGGCGGCAACTATGCCTACACTTGGGATAACGGCAATAATACGGCAACGGCGACGAACCTGACTGCTGGTACGCATAAAGTAACCGTGACGGACATTGCCACCGGTTGTACCGGCATCGGCACCGTCAATATTCCTTCTGCCTCGCAGTTGGTACCCGCAGTGGTATTGGTAACCAACGCCACCTGCTTAGTAGGTGGTAGCGCAACCGCCAGTGCAACAGGTGGTACGCCCCCTTACACCTATAAGTGGGATAATAACGCGACAACGGCTACTGCAACCAATTTGGGGGCAGGTCCACACACCGTAACGATCACCGATGCGGCCGGTTGTATCGGCACCGCATTCGTCACAATTGGTCAATCGCAAGGTCCAAGCGTAACTGCCACGGTGGTTACCAATGCAACCTGTACCACTGGCGGCAGCGCGACAGCAACTGCCACCGGCGGTACCAGTCCGTATGTTTACCTGTGGGATAATGGCGCAGTTACTGCAACAGCGACCGGCCTTTCGGTTGGTCCGCATAAAGTAACGGTAACCGACGTAGCGGGTTGCTCAGGCATGGCTTCCGTGACAATCACCCAGCCAAGTGCGCCAACGTTGATCGTTGCCGGCAGCAGCCAAGCGGGTTGCACTACACCGGGTTCGGCTACAGTGGCCGCTACGGGTGGCACTTCCCCCTATGTTTACAAATGGAGTAACGGCGCTATGGGCGCAGTACAATCGCTTCCGGCAGGAACGTATACCGTTACGGTAACGGACGCAGCAGGTTGCACCGGCACGGTGATCTTAAGCATTGCGGCTTCGTTGCCACCTTCGGTGGTCATCACGGCCTCTTCCAACGCCAACTGTAGTCAGCCAGGTAGCGCTACTGCCAGCGCCGCCGGTGGTACGCCTCCCTACACTTACAAATGGGATAATGGTGAAACAACGGCTACCGCCACAAACCTTGCCGCAGGCCCACACAGCGTAACGGTAACCGGTGCAGATGGCTGCGTTGCCAGTGCTTCGGTCACCATTGGTTCGACCAATAATGGTATTAAAATCGGCGATTACGTCTGGTACGATGTCGATCAGGATGGTTTCCAACACCCAACCCTTGAAATTGGCGTGCCGAACATCACCGTGATGTTACTGCGCGCTGGTCCAGACGGCGTATTCGGAACTGCCGATGACGTGACGGTTTATACCCGCACGACAGACAGCGCCGGTAAATACCTGTTCGATTGCGTAACACCTGGTACCTATGTTATCATGTTCAGCGGAATTCCTTCGGGATATGAATTTACGGCCAAGGACAATGTGAACAACGATTGCAAAGACAGCGACGCTAAGGCAAACGGCAAAACGGATCCTTTCACCATCGTGGCAGGACAAGCAGACAACCTTTGCTTTGACGCGGGTATTCATATTTTCTGCGATAACGTGTTGAACGCAGGTACGATCTGCTGCAATCAGACCATTTGTGAAGGCCAGGTTCCTGCCCTGCTTGTGCCCAATCAGCCACCATCCGGCGGTTCTGGCGTAATCGAATACCAATGGCTGCAATTGATCCAGATCGGACCTGCTCCACCATCCTGGGTAGGCATTTCGGGTGCGACGGGCCCAACGTACCAACCGGGTGCACTGACCCAAACTTCCCACTTCATGCGCTGCGCACGTCGGGCCGGTTGTGTTAGTTTCCTGGAATCCAACATTATTACGATTACCGTTACGCCTGCCGGTACGGGCACCTGCCCATCGCCATTCATGCTGGTGGCAGTTAACCAACAAGGCACGACTGAAGTAAATGTACAATGGAGCACCCAACCGGAAGGCGAGCAGTATATGTACACCGTACAGCACTCTGCCAACCAGGTTTCCTGGAATAAAGTAACCACCGTAATGGGTCTGAACAATAACCTGCAAGCCAACCACTATGCGGTAGTAGACCAGACGCCGGAAGACGGTATCAACTATTACCGTATCAAGCGCACCGGTGCCAGCGGTTCTGAACTGTATTCGGAAGTGCGCGAGATCGAACTAAAAATATCGACCCAGCAAACGGTTTCCATTTATCCGAATCCGGTAACTGACAACCTGACCATCACTAATTCGAAAGCGTACGACACCGATATCACCATCCAGATATTGACTACCCATGGCGAAGTCCTGGAAACCGTCAATATCGCGAAAGGCACAACGGTGAAACAGGAACTGCCAGTCGGCGAATTGCCACAGGGTCTGTATATCGCCCGCATCCGCTTCGGTAACGGGGAAGTGAAAACGGTAAAAATCACGAAATTCTAGGATTTTCTGCCGAATAAAAATAGTAAGCCCCCGCTTCGAGAAATCGAAGCGGGGGCTTTTTAATTAAGGTGCATTTTACCCGCAATATGACAAATGAATATGTTAGATATGCACCGATAAGAGCCGCCGTGCTGCTAGCAAAGCCATTGCATTCAAAATACAGTTTTATACGCTATCTCGCAGAATATCTGCAAAAAAGCAATAATCTCATCTCATGGGTGGGGTATTCCTCAATCGTCCACTTTAAACTTAAACCCGACCCCGTGAATATTCTCCACCTTGATGCGCTCATCCAGGCTGAGGTACTTGCGCAAGCGGGAGATAAACACATCCAGGCTGCGCCCGAGGAAATAGTCATCCTTGCCCCAGATGGTCTCGAGGATATAGGAGCGTTTCACCACCTGGTTGCGGTTTTCGTTCAGCAGTTTGAGTAAGTCGGCTTCTTTTTGGGTCAGCGTTTCGGCGTACGAGCCATTGGTGAGACTCAGATTTTTGTAATCGAACGCGTAATCGCCGATCATCACCGGTTTGTTCGACCGGGTCGTGGTGGCGTACTTGGTGCGTCGCAGAAAAATATCAATTTTCAGCATCAGCTCCTCGATGCTGTAGGGTTTGGTAATGTAATCATCCGCGCCGATGGTCAGGCCGTGGATTTTATCTTCCTTCATGCTTTTGGCTGTAAGCAGGATCACCGGCACCATCTCGTCGCGTTTGCGGATTTCCTGCACGAGCGTAAAGCCATCCACCTCCGGCAGCATTACGTCGAGGATACACAGGTCGAAGCGCTCGCCGGAGCGGATCGCTTCCAGGGCTTTTTGTCCGTCCTCGCAGTAGGTCACTTCGTACCCCTTCTCCTTCAGGTTGTCGCTGGTGACGAAGCCCAGACTTGCGTCGTCCTCCACATATAATAGGTGTGCTTTCGAGTCTGCCATGATTGATGATTAGGTGGTGGTTGGTAAATGGTTGAAACAAATGGGGGAGCAAACATAAAAAATAATGTTGGCTATCTATGCAAACGTTTTTTGCAGCGACTGATCCGGGCAATAATTATCGTTTCCGGGCAATCATTACCCCATCGCGGATCGGTAAGAGAATATTGTCGACCCTGGGATCTGCTTGTACCATGGTATTGAAGGTGTCCAGCGTCTGCGCAGTGGTATCTTTCTGGTCTTTGGCGACGACCTTGCCATCCCACAGCACATTGTCGGCCAGCAGGAAACCTCCGGGCCGGGTTTTGGCGAGGGCCAGTTCGTAGTGCAGTGCGTAATCCATCTTGCCGGCGTCCAGAAACACCAGATCAAACGCCTCTTCCAAGGTAGGAATAATAACAGCGGCATCGCCGAGGTGCAGCTGTACCTTGTGCTCCAGCCCGGCACGATGCACATATTTCCGGATCAACCAGCCCAGTTCGTCATTTACCTCGATGGTATGCAACAGCCCGTCGTCGGTCAGTCCTGCGGCAATGCAAATGGCGGCATACCCGGCAAACGTCCCGACTTCCAGTGCGCGCCTCGGCTGGATCATCTGACTGATGAACCGCAGCAGCGTGCCCTGATAGGCGCCGGAGATCATGTGCGGACTTAGCGTGCGCAAGTGTGTTTCCCGCTCGAGTTCGTGCAGCACGCCATCAACCGAAGAAGTATGCGCGTAACAATATTCCAGTGTTTTGTCGATCGCAGTCATGTTCGAGTTGGTTTTTCGGGGCTTTTTGGTGTGAAATCGTAGTCGTGGGGCAAAGAACCATCTACCGGCAAATTATTCGATGATTTTTAAGGTTTTTTTTGAAAATAGTTTTTCTGTTTCAGTTCAGTGTATTACCTTTGCACTCGCTTTTCGAGGGGGTATGTTTTACTCGAAAAAAGTTGTTTGAAAAATTAAATTATAGCCTTTAAGAGGGCAAAAAGAGATAAGCCACTGTAGCTCAGTTGGTAGAGCAGCTGATTTGTAATCAGCTGGTCGGGGGTTCGAGTCCCTCTAGTGGCTCTTGATGCATGAGGGAGATTTTTTGCTACATTGTTACAAAATTTGTGACAGTCAGCCGATAAATTACCATCAAACTTTTGAAAGGGGGTGCCCCGGAGTCGGAGAGCCGGGACAGACTGTAAATCTGTTGTTTTATCGCTGAGTAGGTTCGAATCCCACCACCCCCACCTTATTAAATTATGCGTTATAAGTCATGAGTCATTTTATCCAACATTGCTCATGTACATATAACCTGTAGTTTTCTTGCGGTGGTAGCTCAGTTGGTAGAGCGTCAGCCTTCCAAGCTGAATGTCGCGAGTTCGAATCTCGTCCGCCGCTCCGATTTTTGAAGTAATATAGCGATACAGCGATCTGGGAAGGAGTTGTAGGGCTCCCGGGATGATTGGCTTTGGCGCTTTGTAATTTAGTAAAATGCTGTTGTAGCTCAGGGGTAGAGCACTTCCTTGGTAAGGAAGAGGTCGTAAGTTCGAATCTCATCAACAGCTCGAAATTCGGTGTGATAATTCGACGATGGCTTATGGGGGAGATTTTATCTTTTTTATAAGCGTATTAGTAATTAACACGCTATCACATTAACAAATTATCACATTAACAAATTTTCAGTTTTAACCAATGGCAAAAGAGACATTTGTTCGCAATAAGCCGCACGTAAACATTGGCACGATCGGCCACGTTGACCACGGCAAAACAACGCTGACGGCCGCCATTACTTACGTACTTTCGCTGAAGGGTCTGGCTAAGAAGACGGACTACGATGCCATTGACGCGGCTCCCGAAGAAAAAGAACGTGGTATCACCATCAACACTGCGCACGTAGAATATGAGACGCTGAAGCGTCACTATGCGCACGTTGACTGCCCAGGTCACGCCGACTACGTTAAGAATATGATCACGGGTGCCGCCCAAATGGACGGTGCTATTCTGGTTTGCGCAGCTACTGATGGCCCAATGCCGCAGACGCGCGAACACATTTTGCTTGCTCGTCAGGTAGGTGTTCCGAAAATCGTGGTATTTATGAATAAAGTGGATATCGTTGATGACCCCGAGATGCTTGAACTCGTGGACATGGAACTCCGCGAACTGTTGAGCTCTTATGGCTTCGACGGTGACAATGCATCGGTTATTCAGGGTTCTGCTCTGAAAGCACTCGAAGGCGACGCTGCTTATGTGGCTAAGATCGACGAGTTGATGGATGCTTGCGACAACGATATTCCAGATCCGGTCCGTGAAGTAGATAAGCCATTCCTGATGCCAGTAGAAGACGTATTCACGATCACAGGTCGTGGTACTGTTGCTACCGGTCGTATCGAGCGCGGCGTTATCAACGTAGGCGAGCCGGTTGAAATCATCGGTATGATGAAAGCAGAAGAGAAGCCACTGACTTCGACCATCACGGGTGTGGAAATGTTCCGCAAACTGTTGGATCGCGGTGAAGCAGGTGACAACGCTGGTTTGTTGCTCCGCGGTATTGAAAAAGAAGCCATCCGTCGCGGTATGGTTATTTGCAAGCCAGGTAGCGTAAAACCACACAGTCACTTCAAGTGCTCGGTGTACGTATTGTCGAAAGAAGAAGGTGGTCGTCACACCCCATTTTTCAACGGCTACCGTCCACAATTCTACTTCCGTACCACAGACGTAACGGGTGATTGCGCATTGCCTACAAACGTTGAGATGGTAATGCCGGGTGACAACATCGAACTCGAAGTAAAACTGCTGAGCACAATCGCTATGGAAAAAGGTCTGCGTTTCGCTATTCGCGAAGGTGGCCGTACCGTAGGTGCAGGTCAGGTTACAGAGATCATCGCATAAATTTAGTTTTGAGTTTTGGGTTTTGAGTTTTCTCCATAATAATTTATGCAGCAACTCAAAACTCAAGACTCATAACAGTACAGGGGCATAGCTCAATTGGTAGAGTGGCGGTCTCCAAAACCGTAGGCTGCGGGTTCGACCCCTGCTGCCCCTGCAATTAAAAATTTGTTGTTTGTTTCTTGTGTTCGTTGGCCCGTACTTGCGGCAACGAACTTTTTTAACAAATGAAACAGACTGAAAAGTCGCATAACGACACTAGTTAAAGCATTTCCCACAATGGAAAAATTGACACTTTATTTGAAAGAAAGTTACCACGAGCTGACGAAGAATGTTTCCTGGCCTACCATTCAACAATTACAGGAGAGTACGGTCGTCGTACTGGTTACTGCAGTTGTACTGGCCCTGATTATTCTGATCATGGATACTGCATGTAACAGCCTCGTTAAATTTCTTTACTCGCTCGCCTAAATTGCGCGGGTAAAGAAAATTCGTTTCAAATATAATCACCCAACAATGAATCAGGATAACGAAGATACTGTACCGGCACCGGCACCAGCACCTGTTGCCGTTGAAAGCAATCGGAAGTGGTATTCTCTCCGTGTCATCAGCGGTAAGGAGAAAAAGATTCAGGAACGTATTTATCACGAAATAGATCGTTCGGGTTGGGCAGAAATCGTTTTTTCCGTCATTGTACCGACCGAAAAAGTGTACAAAATCCGGAATGGTAAAAAAGTGATGCAAGAGCGCAACCTGCTGCCGGGCTATATTTTGGTAGAGGCTGCCAGCGGTAAATTGAATGGCGATGTTGCAAAATTAATCAGCGATATCCCAAATGTAATCCACTTTTTAGGGAAGGATACACCGCTGCCGATGACGCAGGTAGAAGCCAACCGTTTGCTGGGTAAAGTAGATGAAAGCAGCGAAGCCGGTGAAACCTTGAGTGAACCATTCCTGATGGGCGAAACGGTAAAAATCATTGAAGGACCGTTTGCAGAATTTGTGGTGGATATTCAGGAAGTGAATGAAGAAAAGAAAAAAATCAAGGTGATCGTCAAGATTTTTGGACGGGGCACCGAAGTTGAGTTGAATTTTATGCAAGTAGAAAAAATCAATTAAGTCGTTCTCGATGTCCGCTTCTCCCGGACACGCTTCCATCTCTGGCGATTTTTGCGATTTTTATACAACAATCAAATTAAATCTGTTCATTCGAAACCGGTTACGACCGGCTTAGAAATCAGTAAACATGGCAAAAGAAGTAGACGTATATATTAAACTCCAGGTGAAAGGTGGCCAAGCCAACCCAGCACCGCCAATCGGTCCGGCACTCGGTTCGAAAGGTGTGAATATCATGGAGTTCTGCAAGCGTTTCAATGCGCAAACGCAGGAGCAGATTGGTAAAATTCTTCCGGTAATCATTTCGGTTTACAAAGACAAAACATTTGACTTTGTAATCAAAACACCACCGGCAGCAGTCCAATTGGCTGAATTTGCAAAAACAACCAAGGCAAAAGGTACCAAAACCAAGTTAGGCGGCTCCGCCGAACCTAACCGGAAAAAAACCGGTACCGTAACCTGGGAGAATGTGCGCACCATTGCAGAGATCAAAATGCCCGACCTCAACTGTTTTACGCTGGACGCTGCTATGAAAATGGTAGCTGGTACCGCACGCAGTATGGGTTTCAGTATCACGGGGGAGGCTCCGTTTGAAGTAAAAAATTAATTTGACTTAAGCAGGGGGTGTTTCCGCCGGCTTTTCAAATTTATAAAGGGAGTTCCGCCTATTTGGAACGTTTCACCTTACATACCATTTTCAATGGCAAAATTGACGAAAAAGCGTAAAGCCGTTGAATCGAAGGTTGACCAGGATAAACTCTATTCACTGAACGAAGCAATGACTTTGGTGAAAGATGTCAACACGACGAAATTCAACGCATCGGTGGACGTACACGTTCGCCTCGGGGTAGACCCCCGGAAAGCCGACCAAGCACTGCGTGGTACGGTTTCGCTGCCACACGGTACGGGTAAAACCAAGCGTGTGTTAGTATTTTGCACCCCTGATCGCGAAGCCGAAGCTACAGCTGCCGGTGCCGATTTTGTGGGTCTGGACAACTACATTCAGAAAGTAACCGAAGGTTGGATGGATGTAGACGTAATTATCGCCACCCCCAATGTAATGGCGCAACTTGGTAAAGTAGCGCGTATTCTTGGCCCCCGTGGTTTGATGCCCAACCCTAAAACGGGTACAGTTTCCAACGATATTACTTCGGCAGTATCGGAAGTGAAAAAGGGTAAAATTGCCTTTCGGGTAGACAAATTTGGTATTGTACATGCTTCGATTGGCCGGGTGTCTTTTTCTCCGGAACAATTGGTCGAAAACGCGTATGAACTGGTCGCAACACTGGTGCGCATGAAGCCATCGAGTTCAAAAGGCATCTACATGAAAACCGTTTCGGTAGCCAGCACGATGAGTCCGGGTATTGCAGTGGATCCAAAGTCCATTAAAGTTTAATGTTGTTGGTCACTGCTGATGGTCTGATAAAAAGCAAAACTGCCTTTCATTAACCGTCATCTGTATCAACATTTCTCATCAACAACTCACATTTCAATAATATTCAGAAATGACCAGAGAAGATAAAACCACTGCGATTGCGGAACTCAAGGAAGAATTTGGCAGCACGTCCTTTTTCTATCTTACCGATTCCTCGAAGCTACCGGTTTCTAAAATCAATAAATTCCGTCGTTTGTGCTACGAAAGAGGCATTTCGATGAAGGTTGCAAAAAACACTTTGATTCAAAAGGCACTGGAAGATGCGCCGGAATCCAAAGGGTATGCAGCTATATTTGAGGCATTAAGTGGCCCGACCACGATTTTGATTTCTCAAAATCCGAAAGCGCCGGCCTTGTTGCTCGAAGAATTCCGCAAAACAGAAGCTCGACCGTTGCTGAAAGCAGCCTACATCGACTCTTCGGTTTACCTGGGAGATGATCAACTCAAAGTGCTGACGAAGTTGAAGAGCAAAGAAGAGATGATTGGAGAAATCATCGGGCTCTTACAATCGCCAATGCAACGGGTTGCCAGCCAACTTACGGCTTCCGGTGTCAAAATTGCCGGCATCGTCAAAACGCTGGAAGAGCGCCCTCAATAATTTCAATTCGGCTTCCAAGTACGCGCCATTTGGTGCAACGCTTTTTTTAATACCACTTAAAACCGTACACTTCAACAACATTTTTACACAACAACATTAAAATTCTACTACAATGGCAGATTTGAAAGCAATGGCGGAGTCCCTCGTGAACCTCACGATTAAAGAAGCCAATGAACTGGCCAATATCCTGAAAGATGATTACGGCATCGAACCAGCAGCAGCAGCAGTCGCAATCGCAGCAGCTCCGGCTGGCGGCGGCGAAGCAGCACCTGCTGAGAAAACCGAATTCGACGTAATCCTGAAAGATGCAGGCGCTAACAAACTTAATGTCGTGAAAGAGGTGAAAAACCTGCTCGGCCTGGGTCTGAAAGAGGCGAAAGACCTTGTTGACGGCGCACCTAGCCCGTTGAAAACTGGCGTTAACAAAGCCGAAGCTGAAAGCATCAAAGCTGCCCTCGAAGGCGCAGGTGCTTCGATCGAAGTAAAGTAAGCATAGTTGGCTCCGTTTCTGGTTTTGCACGCGTGCAAAACTGATTCATTTGACAACTGACTTACGATTTCGATCCAATGCTTCGTATTTTTACGCAATTACAATACATTGATAAGGCTTAATACGCTCTTCGCTTCGCGAGGGCGTGTTAAGCCTATCTTTGTCTGTAACAGGTTGCATTGAACTTTTCGTTCGTTTAATCGTTTTATTGGCTTGCACTATTTTATTGTAAACCATTGCCGCTAAAAGTACCGGCACTTTGCCAATCAGCATTCAAGCATAAATTGCAAAAATGACCAATTACGGCATCACAAATGAGGCAGCTCCCAAAGCAGGCGTACAGCAGCGCATTAACTTTGGTAAAATTCGCCTTGCTGGTCACTACCCTGACCTCCTCGAAATTCAGTTAAAGTCGTTTCAGGAATATTTCCAGTTGGAAACGACGCCAGACAACCGCATCAACGAGGGTCTCTATCGGGTGTTTCAGGAGAACTTCCCGATCACCGACGCGCGGAATATCTTTAACTTAGAGTTTCTCGACTATTTTATTGACCCGCCACGCTACACCATCGATGAGTGTATGCAGCGTGGTCTTACCTATTCCGTACCCCTAAAGGCAAAATTACGCCTTTCGTGTAATGACCCGGAACACATTGATTTTCAAACGATTGTGCAGGATGTATTCCTTGGGAATATTCCTTACATGACGCCGAAAGGCACGTTCGTGATCAATGGTGCCGAACGCGTTATTGTTTCGCAACTGCACCGTTCGCCAGGCGTATTCTTTGGTCAGTCCTATCACCCGAATGGCACTAAGATTTACAGCGCCCGGGTAATCCCGTTCAAAGGGGCATGGATGGAATTTGCCACAGACATAAATCTGGTGATGTACGCTTACATTGACCGCAAAAAGAAATTTCCGGTCACCACCCTGCTGCGTGCCATTGGATTTGATACAGATAAAGCAATTCTCGACCTATTCAACCTGGCCGATGAAGTTGCCTGCACGCGTGAAAATCTGGAGGCTTCAATCGGTCGCAAGTTGGCTGCCCGGGTATTGAAAACCTGGCAGGAAGACTTCGTAGACGAAGACACCGGTGAGGTGGTTAGTATCGAGCGGAACGAGATTATCCTCGAGCGCGACGCGGTGCTGGATGAGGAAAATATCGAACTCATTCTGGACCCGGAAACGAACATCACGACAATTATCCTGCAACGTACCGATGTCGAGGAAGACTTCTCGATTATCTACAATACGCTGCAAAAGGACCCTACCTCCAGTGAAGTAGAGGCCGTGACCTACATATACCGGCAATTACGCGGCTCTGATCCACCGGATGACGAGACTGCACGCGGTATTATCGAGAAATTGTTTTTCTCCGATAAACGCTATAACCTCGGCGAAGTGGGCCGTTTTAAAATCAACCGCAAACTCCAGACGGAAATTGCGGAAAACAATCTCGTGCTTACCAAGGAAGACATTATTGCGATCGTTCGTTATATTGTCAGCCTGATTAATAACAAAGCCGAGATTGACGATATCGACCACTTGTCCAACCGCCGTGTGCGCACGGTGGGTGAGCAATTGTACGCCCAGTTTGGCGTCGGTCTTGCACGGATGGCCCGGACGATCCGGGAACGGATGAATGTACGCGACAATGAAGTATTTACGCCCGTTGATTTGATCAATGCGCGTACGTTGTCGTCGGTAATCAACTCGTTCTTCGGTACCAGCCAGTTGTCGCAATTTCTGGACCAGACTAACCCGTTGTCGGAAATCACGCACAAACGGCGTATTTCGGCACTCGGACCAGGTGGTTTGAGCCGGGAACGCGCCGGTTTTGAGGTGCGGGACGTACACTATTCCCACTATGGTCGTCTGTGTACGATTGAAACGCCGGAAGGTCCGAATATCGGTTTGATCTCTACACTGTGCACGCACGCCAAGATTAACAAAATGGGCTTTCTGGAAACGCCTTACCGCCGCGTAATCGATGGTAAAGTAGTGCTGCAAGGCGATGTAGAATACTTGTCTGCAGAGTCGGAAGACTATATGAAAATTGCGCAGGCGAACTCTCCCGTGGACGAAGCGGGTGCGTTTTTGAGCGATCGTGTGAAAGCCCGTGAACACGGAGACTTCCCGATTCTTACGCCGGATGAATTGGAATATATTGACGTAGCACCCAACCAAATCGTAGGTGTATCCGCTTCTTTGATTCCGTTCCTGGAAAATGACGATGCGAACCGCGCCCTGATGGGATCGAACATGCAACGTCAGGCCGTGCCGCTGATTCGTCCGCACTCCCCGATGGTGGGTACCGGTCTGGAGGCAAAAGTAGCCCGCGACTCCCGGATGCTGATTAATGCAGAAGGCAGTGGTGTCGTAGAATATGTGGACGCCAACGAAATTGTCATCAAATACGACCGCACCGAGGAAGATCAGTTAGTATCTTTTGAAGATGCCCGCAAAACGTACACACTGACCAAATTCATGCGTACCAACCAAGGTACTTGCATCAATTTGAAACCAATTGTACGCCGCGGCCAGCGCGTGGACGAAGGTGATATTCTGTGCGAAGGATACGCGACCGAAAATGGCGAACTGGCCCTCGGACAAAACCTCAAAGTGGCCTTTATGCCATGGAAAGGCTACAACTTTGAGGATGCCATCGTATTGTCGGAGCGCGTGGTGCAGGAAGATGTATTTACGTCTATCCACATCGAACACTTCGAACTGGATGTGCGCGATACCAAACTTGGTGAAGAAGAACTCACGCAGGATATTCCAAACGTAAGTGAGGAAGCTACAAAAGACCTCGACGAAAACGGTATCATCCGGATTGGCGCTTGGGCGAAGGAAGGCGATATCCTGATCGGTAAAATTACACCGAAAGGGGAAACAGATCCGACACCGGAAGAAAAACTGTTGCGTGCCATCTTTGGCGACAAAGCCGGCGACGTAAAAGATGCTTCTTTGAAAGTACCGCCGAGTATCAACGGGGTGGTAATTGACAAGCAGTTGTTTGCCCGTGCGAAGAAAGACAAAATCCAGAAAGAGTCTGAAAAGGCGATGCTGGATAAATTGGATGACGAGCATGAAGTGGCACTCAACAAACTGAAAACGGTCTTAATTGACAAGTTGCAGGCGTTGATCAAAGACAAAGTCACCAACGGTATTCGCAGTATTTACGGCGAGGAAATGGTGCCGAAAGGCACCAAACTGACAGTACAAGTATTGCGCGAACAAATTGATTTTGGTCAGGTGGACTACACCAACTGGATCAGTGAAAAAGCCACCAACGTATTGGTAGGCCGTTTGCTGCACAACTACAGTATTAAAGTCAATGAAGAAGTAGGTCGCTATAAGCGTGAAAAATTCAACATCAGTATTGGTGATGAATTGCCGGCCGGTGTATTGAAACTCGCTAAAGTATATGTTGCTAAAAAACGTAAACTGAAAGTAGGGGACAAACTGGCGGGTCGTCACGGTAATAAAGGGATCGTGAGCCGTATTGTACGGATGGAAGATATGCCATTTTTGGAAGACGGTACACCGGTCGACGTTGTACTGAATCCACTGGGTGTACCATCGCGTATGAACCTGGGTCAGATCTTCGAAACCGTACTTGGCTGGGCTGGTGAACGGCTCGGTGTTAAGTTCGCAACGCCGATTTTTGACGGCGCGAAAACCGACGAAATCGAAGACTTCATTCAAAAGGCCGGATTACCTTCTTTGGGTCAGACCTATTTGAGTGATGGCGAAACCGGCGACCGTTTCCACCAGAAAGCAACCGTTGGCGTTATCTACATGCTCAAATTGAGCCACATGGTCGATGATAAGATGCACGCACGTTCCATCGGACCGTACTCGCTCATTACGCAGCAGCCATTGGGTGGTAAAGCCCAATTTGGTGGCCAGCGTTTCGGTGAAATGGAGGTATGGGCACTCGAAGCATACGGTGCGGCTAACATCCTGCAAGAAATGTTGACCTATAAATCGGACGATATCCAAGGTCGTGCGAAGGCTTACGAAGCCATCGTTAAAGGCGACAATCTGCCGGAGGCCAATATTCCGGAATCATTCAACGTATTGGTGCACGAGCTGCGCGGATTGGCTTTGGATGTGAAATTTGAGTAAAAATAGCATTAAAAAATTACTGATTTTCAAGCATACCAGTATTTCTTGAAATATGTCTTTCAAAAAGAAAAGCAATAAAACGGATCAGGGATTTCAGAGCATCACCATTGCACTGGCCAGTCCCGACGAAATCCTGGAGCGCAGCTACGGCGAGGTGCTTAAACCGGAGACGATCAATTACCGTTCGTATAAACCCGAACGCGATGGTTTGTTCTGCGAACGCATTTTTGGCCCTGTGAAGGACTACGAATGTTACTGCGGTAAGTACAAACGCATTCGTTACAAGGGCATCGTTTGCGATCGCTGCGGAGTAGAAGTAACGGAAAAAAAGGTACGCCGCGAGCGCATGGGGCACATTCGTCTTGTGGTGCCGGTGGTACATATCTGGTTTTTCAAGAGCCTGCCCAATAAGATCGGTTACATTCTGGGTACTTCTTCCAAGAAACTGGAGTCCATTATTTACTACGAGCGTTATGTCGTGGTAAATGCCGGCATCAAAGCCACCGAAGGCATGAGCCGTATGGACTTGCTGACGGAAGAAGAATACCTCGAACTGCTCGAAACGCTGCCGAAAGAGAATCAAATGCTCGACGACGCACATCCCGATAAATTTATCGCGAAGATGGGAGCCGAGGCAGTATATGCTTTGTTGAGCACCCTCAATCTCGATGATTTGTCGGCGCAGCTGCGTCACGACTCACACACCGAGACGAGCATGGCGAAGAAAACCGAAGCCAACAAACGCCTTCGTGTGGTGGAAGCCTTCCGCGAAGGTTTGGAAAGTGCCGGTCAACGCCCTGAGTGGTCGGTAATTCAATATCTACCGGTTGTGCCACCCGAACTGCGCCCGTTGGTGCCGTTGGATGGTGGTCGTTTTGCGTCTTCGGATTTGAATGACCTGTATCGCCGGGTGATTATCCGCAACAACCGTCTGAAGCGTCTGCTTGAGATCAAAGCGCCGGAAGTAATTCTGCGCAATGAAAAGCGGATGTTGCAGGAAGCGGTAGACTCGCTGTTCGACCACTCGCGTAAATCCAATGCGGTGAAAGCCGAAGGTGGACGTGCGTTGAAATCGCTGTCTGACATTCTGAAAGGAAAGCAGGGCCGTTTCCGTCAAAACCTGTTGGGTAAACGCGTAGACTACTCTGGCCGTTCGGTTATCGTAGTAGGTCCGACCCTGAAGTTGCATGAGTGCGGTATTCCGAAAGCGATGGCGGCAGAATTGTTCAAGCCGTTCATTATCAGAAAGTTGATTGAGCGGGGTATCGTGAAAACGGTAAAATCCGCCAAGAAATTAGTAGACCGCAAAGACCAGGTTATCTGGGAAATTCTCGAAAATATCCTGCGCGGTCACCCGGTCATGTTGAACCGTGCTCCGACGCTGCACCGTTTGTCTATCCAGGCATTCCAGCCGCGTCTGATCGAAGGTAAAGCGATCCAGTTGCACCCGTTGGTTTGTACGGCTTTCAACGCCGACTTTGACGGTGACCAAATGGCGGTACACGTGCCATTGAGCCACGCTGCCATTCTGGAAGCGCAGGTCTTGATGTTGTCGAGCCACAACATGCTCAATCCGCAGGACGGTTCGCCGATCACCCTGCCGTCGCAAGACATGATTTTGGGCCTGTATTATTTGACCAAAGAGCGCAAGTCTATTCCGGAAAATCCGGTAAAAGGCGAAGGCCGCCGGTTCTATTCTCCGGAGGAAGTGAACATCGCGTACAATGAAGGCCAATTGGATCTGCACGCCGCCATTGAGTGCCGCATTGCACAACTCGAGAACGGAGAGATCGTCCAGAAACGGATGAAGACGACCGTAGGCCGGGTATTGTTCAATCAGGCCGTGCCATTGAGTGTTCCCTATATCAACGACTTGTTGACCAAACGGAACCTGAAAGGCATTATCGGCGATATCATTACCCGGACGAGTTTCAAAACCACGGCGGAGTTTTTGGATAATATCAAAGAACTCGGCTTCGGCTGGGCATTTAAAGCCGGTCTTTCGTTCAACTTGGGTGACCTGATTATCCCGGACTTGAAACGCAAAGCCCTGGATGCAGCGCAAATCGAAGTAGACGAGGTGTGGGACAACTACAACATGGGTCTGATCACCTACAACGAACGTTATAACCAGATTATCGATAAGTGGACGTTTGCGGATAACCGCATTACGGACCAGTTGATGAAGGAGTTGACTACGCACAAACAGGGTTTCAACTCGGTATTCATGATGCTGGACTCCGGTGCGCGTGGTTCGAAACAGCAAATCAAACAGCTGTGCGGACTGCGGGGACTGATGGCTAAACCACGGAAAAGTGGCGACACTGGTGGGGCGATCATTGAAAACCCGATCTTGTCGAACTTCCTGGAAGGGCTGTCCGTACAGGAATTCTTTATCTCGACGCACGGTGCCCGTAAGGGTCTGGCCGACACGGCTTTGAAAACAGCGGATGCAGGTTACCTGACCCGTCGTTCGGTGGACGTGGCGCAAGATGTGGTAATTCGCGAAGTGGACTGCAACACATTACGGGGTATCGATACCACCGCGTTGAAAGAAGGTAACAAAATCATTCAGAACCTGAAAGACCGGATCAAAGGTCGTTACAGCCTGCATGATATTGTCAATCCGGAAAACGACGAAGAAATGCTGGTCGGTGCGGGCGAGTACATCTCCGATGCGATCGCTACCGCCATCGAAACAGCACAGGTAGAAATGGTGACGATTCGTTCGGTATTAACCTGCGAAAGCCGCCACGGTGTCTGCGCCAAATGTTATGGAAAAAACCTGGCAACCGGACGTATCGCTGAAATGGGTGACGCAACGGGTATCATCGCCGCGCAATCTATCGGGGAGCCGGGTACCCAGCTGACGCTGCGTACCTTCCACACGGGTGGTGCGGCCAACTTGAGCCAGACGGAAAATACGATTGTCGCACAACTGACCTGCAAACTGGAGTTCGACTCCATTCGTACGGTTGACAGTGTGGATAATGACGGTAAAACACAGCAAGTCGTCGTATCGCGTACGGGTGAGATTCGCTCGATCGATCCGAAAACCGGTCGTACGTTGTCAAACAGTTACATTCCTTATGGTTCAACCTTGTTCGTCACGGACGGACAGGAAATCCAGCGCGGTGAAAAAATCTGCGAATGGGATCCGTTCAACGCCGTGATCGTGAGTGATTTCGCCGGTCTGGTGCGTTACAATAACCTGGAAGAAGGCGTAAACTACCGGATGGATCGCGACGATCAAACGGGTTTTGCCGAGAAGATCGTTATTGAAAGTAAGAATAAAAAGAAAATTCCTTCGATCACCATCATGAACCCAAAGACGGGCGAAGAGGTGAAAACATACTCGCTGCCAGTTGGTGCCTATGTCTCGGTGGAAGATAATGATGAAGTAAAATCAGGCCAGCAGATCGTGAAAATCCCCCGTAAACTGGGTAAAGTAGCGGATATCACGGGTGGTTTGCCACGGGTAACCGAGTTGTTCGAAGCGCGTAATCCATCTAACCCGGCTGTTGTCGCGGAAATCGACGGTGTAATTACCATGGGCAGCATCAAACGCGGTAACCGCGAATGGACGATCGAAGCGAAAGACGGTCAGAAACGCAAATACCTGGTGCCGTTGACCAAACACTTGTTGGTGCAGGACGGTGACTTTGTGCGCTCCGGTATTGCACTGACGGAGGGTTCTATTTCGGTGAAAGATATTCTGGCGATCAGAGGACCTTTCGCGGCTTCACAGTACCTCGTAAATGGCGTACAGGAAGTATATCGCGCCCAGGGTATCAACATCAATGACAAACACATCGAGGTAATCGTTCGCCAGATGTTGCGCCGCTTAGAGATCGTCGATCCGGGTGATACGCACTTCCTGACGGGAGAGCCGGTGGAGCGCAATGAATTCATTGACTACAACGACTGGATCTACGACAAGAAACTCGTGCTGGATGGCGGCGACAGTACCAAACTGAAAGCCGGCGCGCTGGTGACTTTGCGTCAGGTGCGGGAAGAAAATTCCTTCCTGAAACGCAATGACAAACGTCTGGTCGAATACCGCGATGCAGTACCGTCTACGGCCATCTCGATGTTGCTGGGTATTACCAAAGCCTCTTTGGGCACGGAATCGTGGATTTCTGCGGCTTCGTTCCAAGAGACGACGAAAGTACTAAGCACAGCGGCTATCGCGGCGAAGAAAGACTTCCTGATGGGTCTGAAAGAGAATGTAATCGTGGGCAAGAAAATCCCGGCTGGTACGGGCTTGCGCGAGTACGAGCGCTTGCAGGTGACCAGCACCGGTCGTCCTTTCAAAGATGTTCCGGAAGGCGAAGTAGTAGAAGAAGTATAGTTTTAAATATTCGGCTCCGGCCGTGATGGAATAAAGTAGGCAGCCGCTCCGGGTTCGGGGCGGCTGCTTTTTGTTTTGTATAAACCAGTGTTATCTTCGCCGTACCCTTGCGCTTAAAGTCTGTAACCGGGTAACTCCGTTCATGCAGCGTTTTTGCAAGGACATTTTTAAGTAATTAAATGCGCTGCCCATGTCTATTCCTAAACTTCTCATCAGTTATCTGCTCACCTTCGTCGTATTTCTTGTGGTTGATATGGCGTGGTTAGGGCTTATAGCCAAGAATCTGTACAAAAAATATTTAGGGGATCTTTTGAGCGACCAGGTCAACTGGATCGTTGCGATGCTCTTTTACCTACTTTTTGTAGTGGGCATTTTCATCTTTGTCGTTTTGCCGGCTGTAGAAAAAGACTCCCTTCGGTCAGCCGTCCTAATGGGGGCCCTTTTTGGGTTCTTTACCTATGCTACCTACGATCTGACCAATCTTGCCACCCTGAAAAACTGGCCGGCTGTGCTGACGGTAATCGATATTTCCTGGGGGGCGGTATTGACAAGTGTGGTGAGCGTGGCTGGATTTTATATTGTCCGGTATTTTCAATAAAAACAGGACTACCAACACTTCCACCCGCAAAAATTGAAGGTTAGGGTCCTTATTAAGGATATTTATTCCCCTTTTTTTACGACCGATTCACCGATTCGGTGCTGCGGGTGCTTCCATCGTTTGATAAAGCAGCATTTATAGCACAGATTTTTGATGCTGATTTTGCCCAAAAAGAATGGAAGGATTGCATGAAACATACCACCCGGGTGGTTGCATACCATCATGCCGGCAGATTTTCCCAAAGCGTGCAGTTGATTGATAAATGTATTATTCAACTCATTTCGATTGGTAGCATTATTTGTAGGCTTCTGCGGTCGGATTCGTAGTAGGCTGCGACAAAAACAAGGTGTAAATCGTGATGTAAACAAAACACAGCAACGGGATGATCAACGCCATGCGCATGCCACCCATCGACGATAACCAGCCGGCAATCGGGGGCATAATCGCGCCGCCAACGATCGACATAATTACCAGTGAAGATGCCATTTTAACTTGCGCCGGTGGCAATCCCTTTGTGGCTAAAGCAAAAATAGTCGGGAAGACAATACTGTGGCAGAAGTAGGTAAGCATGATAAAAATAATGGCGGTAAGGCCACTGCCCAGTGCAAAGGCACCGATCAGCAACACTACTGCTGCACCGCAATACCAGGCCAGCACTTTACGCGCCTCGATGCGGCTCATCAGATACGTGCCGACGAAACGCCCCAGCATGAACAGCACCAATGCGAACGACGCGTGATAGCCGGCCATTTGCTTGGTCGTAATGGCCTCGGTACTGTGCAGAATGGTTTTGTGCCAGAAATCAGCATAGGGCAATACCGGCGCGAAATTGGCCAGTGGCGAAAAATCCAGTTTAAAATCGACGAAATAACCCCATAAAGTAGCTTGTGCCGCGACATTGGCGAATTGTGCCAGCACGCCGAGCAGCAAGTGCCGGTTGCCAAAAAGCACGCTTAAGAAACTGGTTTTGGTCGCATCGGTCTGTTCCTCCTCGCGGCCCACTTCGGGCATTTTGGTAAAAGCAAATAACAGAGCTACGGCAAAAACGATGACGGCGACTGCCAGGTACGGCCCTTGTACCGATAACGCCTCTTCCACCCGTGCGGCTTCAATATCGGTAGGCGACATGGTTTGCAGGAGTTCGGTCGTGTACTCTTTCTTGGAGAAGATAAACAAACTGCCGATCACCGGACCGAGAATAATGCTGATGCCGTTGAACGATTGGGCAAAGTTGATCCGCCAGGCAGCGTCTTTTTTGTCGCCCAATACCGTAACGTACAGATTAGCCGCTGTTTCCAGAAACGCCAGGCCGCTGGCAATCGTAAACAAGGCGAACAGGAAAAACCCGTATACGCGAATATTGGCCGCCGGATAAAACAGCAGCGCCCCAAATGCGTACAGCAGCAGTCCGGCCAAAATGCCTTTTTTATAGCCCCACTTGCGCATGAAAATGCCCGCCGGAATGGCCATCACAAAATAACCGAAGTAAAAAGCCGAATCGACGATGCCGGCCTGCCAGCGCTCCAGATTGAGCGCAAACTGAAAGTGACTGATGAGCGAGCCATTCAGGCTGTTAGCGATGCCCCATAGGAAAAAGAGGCTGCATACGAGTGCAAAAGGAAACAGATACGGGTTGCGGGGCGAAGCAGCGGTGTTGTTCATGGAAAGTTGTTTCGTTCGGCGGCAAGATTACAAAGATTTTTCACTCTTTCCGCTTCCGCAAAATTATCTTTGCATAACAAAAAACAATAACCAATCTTTCTACCGCCTGCCATGCCCCCATTCTGTAACCCGCTGGTGTTATTGCAATTAGAAAATACGCCGCTTGCGGGCATTACGCCAGCGCGGATTCGTACGAATGCGCAACACTTATTTGTAAAAATGGACATGCAGGAAGTGGCGACAATCCCTTATGAAGGGCGTTTGGTGACCCGTCAGGAAGCGGCCGCCGCAATTGCGCTGCTGGAAGACCCCATCCAGGCAGAACTGTTTTATGCAATTAGAGAAACGCCCGATATCGAAGGCTTTCTACACGGCAGTTGGTCCGCTTCATTTGGCGCGATCGCCAACAGCCGGCTGTGGAAACATTCGGTTTTGTGTCCTCCTTTCAAAAGTTATATGCAGCCGGCGCTGGCGGCTTCGCTGGTCCAGGCGTTGCAAATGCGGCAAAAACGCCGCATTGTTGAGATCGCAACCCTGGTGGAAAACATACCGGCACTGGATGCAGCGGCGTGTTACGAGCAGACACATACCTGGATCGGTGCACAAATAGATTTGATAAATGCCCTGCAGTTAGATAAAACGGCTGATTATGTGCAACGCACCCGGGCAGTACGCAAAGATCTGCTAGACGGCAAAGCCTACGAAGCGCGAATGCTCAATTGCCTGCCCGAGTCGTTGTTTCGCAGCCGGTTGGGCGCATTCGGCCTGGCGTTGGCGCACCTGGCGCGTCGCACCTTTTCGACGGAACCCGATTTTGCGATCAAAGCCTTTTCGACGGCCCGATTGTTGAAGGTAGACGGCAGTGTTCACCACGAAATCATGGGTATCTACACCCACACGGTCGGAAAATGGGCGCCGGTGCAGGAAGAAGACGATCACGATCCACCCTTGCCGCTGCCCCGCCCGAAAGCCAAACCGAAACCACCACCGCCACCGAAAAGGCCGCCTCCACCGCCACCTAAGCCGAAACCGCCTAGCCCAGCCAGCCAGCATACCTACAATACGCCGCCTAAACGCGATGACTGGGAAAATTACGGATTCTGTAGTACGGTGTTTTTCTGCCTGCTGGGCGTGGTCACATTCTTATTCTTACTGCTTAAAATAAGCAATTAACCCAGCTAGAAAACCCAATCTCATTACTCCAAACCGGCTCTGTCCAAGCCGGAAAACCAATGTAAAGTCCAGTGTTACTCATGCCCCAATTCTGTAATCCACTTATTTTACTCCAACTTGAAAATTGCGTGCTGGCGGACCTTACGCCGGAGCGGATTCGTGTAGCCGAGCAGAACCTGTTAGGGGAGTTAGCCATAAACGGTCAGCAGACCGTGCCCTATCATGGTCACCCGCTGGCCGAAACGGCTGCGCTCGCAGCGGTTCAATTACTGGAAAATCCGGCACAACGGCAACTCTTTCAAAGACTCATGCAGGAGCAGGATTTACACAATTTCCTGCATGGCAGTTGGTCGGTATCGTTTGGTGCAATGGCTAACAGCAGTTTGTGGTACCATCCCATCTTGCGCGATCCGTTGAAAATGTACATGCAACCGGCGCTGGCAGCATCGCTGGTACAAGCCTTGCAACTGCGTCAGCAGCGCCGCACCCTCGAAATAATCACCCTGATCGAAGCCACGCCTACACTGGAAGCGCTGGTGTGTTATGCGCCGGCACAGGCGTGGCTGGAGCTGCAATCCGCGATGCTGGACCGGGTCGTGTTAGAACAATCGACCGCTGCCTATGCGCAGCGCGCGCGTGCGATCCGCATAGATTTGCTGGATGGCAAGGCGTATGAAGCGAAAACGTTGAATTGTCTGCCGGCGTATCAATTTCGTACCCGTCTTGATGTACTGGGATTAAGTTTGACCGATCTGGCGCGCCGGGTATTTCCAGCCGAACCATTATTTGCGATAAAAACCTTTTCGACGGCCCGTTTGCTTGAGGTGGAACAGGCGGTCCATGTGCAGATTGAAGGTATCTACACCAGTACTGCCGGAAAATGGGAACCACCGATTCAGGAAGTCGAACCAGTGCAGCCTGCGCCGCCACCCCCGCGCCAGAAGCCGCCGCCGAAACCCAAACCCAAACCAACGCTGCAATGGCAGCCACAGCAGCAAAACCCGTACGCGCCACCGCCTTATACACCGCCGCCGCAAGTCTCCTGGTGGGACTCCGCAGACTGGAAAGTGATCAGCCGCATCGGCGTATTCCTGATGTTTTTAATTGTCAGAGCAGCGACGTGCTCCGATTCTAACGCACCTACATACCGTAAGCCCTATGATTATAACTATCGCGAAGAACCGCAAATACTAGCGTATTGGGATTCCATGCGTACTGCCAACGATATACCTGTGTCCGATACGGCTCTAGAAGTAGTTGAAGACAAGCCGGTGTCAAAATCTCCCCAACCAGTTAGCAAAGAGCAGGAAATAGCATATAATACCTTGAAACGGCCTTTTGATGATTGCTTGCCGGTGCGCGCTATCCCTGATAATGCCAAGAATGTGTTCTATTTGTATGGTGATCCACAATGGGATGCGGTTGTATTTCTATATACCGGCCTCACCGTATATGATCATTTTTACCTGCCGAAAGGAAAGATGACCAAAGTAAATTATCGTTCCGGTGCACTCATCACTTGTTATGTTATTTTTGGGAAAAAGTGGTCAGAAACGGGTAAAAGCCCTTGTGGTACGGCAGGATATTTCCGTAGCGTAGGGAAGAGTTATGAAGCCCTGATCGGGCGTAGTGTAATGAAAGTGGTCGACAAAGAATACCATATACTTTTAGATGCTGCCGGACCCGATCCGTGGGAATCTCTTTCAGATCAACAAGTTTTCCAGCGAATAAAACGCTATCATTGAATTAATTGAAAGCGTTTGCGTAAATAAAGCGTACCTTGCGGGCTTTTCGGATGCTACCCCTCTCCCGGAGCGGTGGCTTTTGCTTTTTCACAGTTTTACGAGACAACAGGTGTTATATTGAGTGGTGAAGTTTTGCCTCCTGCGCGCCCCACGTCTCCTTATTTTATTTTACACAGAATGTCTGCATTTAAAGATTTGGGCCTCGACGACGACTTGCTGCAAGGTATAGTCGCCTTAGGATTCGAGACTCCCACCCCAGTACAGGAACTGGTGATTCCCATAGCGCTTGAAGGTAATACCGATATTATTGCCCTTGCCCACACGGGCACGGGCAAGACGGCCGCCTTTGGACTTCCGTTGCTGCAACGGATTCAGCCGACCGAGCGCGGGATACAAGGTTTAGTACTCTGTCCCACGCGTGAATTGTGCGTACAAGTTGCAAAAGACTTGGAAAATTATTCCCAGTTTGCTCACCAGTACAAAGTCGTCGCCGTGTATGGCGGTGCCGGTATCGAAGGGCAAATTCGGCAAATCAAGGCCGGTGCACAGATTATCGTCGCTACCCCGGGCCGCTTGATGGATTTAATAACGCGGAAAGCCGTGAAACTGGATGGCGTGCACCGCGTCGTACTCGATGAGGCCGACGAGATGCTCAACATGGGTTTCAAGGAAGCCATTGACTTCATTCTGGCTGCGGCCGAGAATCGGGCGTCGATCTGGTTGTTTTCGGCGACGATGCCTGACGCAGTGCGTTACATCGCCGCGAATTACATGAACAACCCGCGCGAGCTGAGTGCCGGCAAGCGCAATCAGACCAACGAAAACATCGAGCACCAGTACTACATCTGCCGTGCCGATGACCGTTATGCTACCCTGAAACGCGTAGTCGATGCCAATCCGGGTATCTATGCGCTGATCTTCTGCCGTACCAAAGTGGATACCAAAGAGATCGCCGAGCAAATGATTCGCGATGGCTACAACTCCGATGCCCTGCACGGTGATCTGGCGCAAAGCGACCGCGACCGCGTAATGCAGCGTTTCCGCGAGGGCAACCTGCAACTGTTGATCGCTACCGATGTGGCCGCCCGCGGCCTCGACGTGAGCAATATCAGTCACGTCATCAACTACGGTTTGCCCGATGAAATCGAAATCTACACGCACCGCAGTGGCCGTACCGGCCGCGCCGGACGTGCCGGGGTTTCGATCAGCATCATTACGTCGAAATTTGAGGAGCGCATCCACCAGATCGAGCGTAAAACCAAGGCCGTTTTTGCAAAAATGCAGATTCCGACGGGCATGCAGGTGTGCGAACAGCAACTGTACCACATCGTCAAAGGCATCCACGAGCAGGAAGTCCACTACTCCGAGATCGAGCCGTACATGGAGAAAATCTACGCCGAACTGGCCGATTTGACCAAGGAAGAACTCATCAAGCGTTTTGCCAGTGTCGAATTTAACCGCTTTCTGTCGTACTACCGCAATGCACCGGATATCAATATTTATCCGAAAGGCGACAAACGCAGCGTACGCCCGGCAGCAGTCGGCGGACAAAGCGGCCAGATGCAGCGCCTGTTTGTCAACGTCGGTGAAATGGATGGCGTGACCAAAAAAGACTTTATCAAATTGCTGGCGCGCAACTTCGGTATCCCGACTACCGCACTTGGCAATATTGACCTGAGCCGCTCGTACCTGCACTTCGATATCGACGGTGCGTACGTGGGTGTGGTACGCCAGGGTCTTGGTGAATTCAACATCAATGGCCGTCGTTTGCGCGTCGATGATGCCTCGACTGCCCAGAGCCGGCCTTCCAAAGAAGACAAATTCTTTGATAAGTTCGACAAGGGCAGTGCCAAGAAAAGTTATACCGGTGGCGGCGGAAGCAGCGAAGGCCGCAGCGGTGGCGGTGGCTACAAAGGTGGCGGCGGTGGCCGTAAAAAATGGTAAATTTGAAGTAATAAAAATAATTGCCAATGTAAAAACGATCGTTTCCAGGATGGAAACGATCGTTTTTTTGTGCTAACTTTCCAGCCGTGCACCTTTAGTTGGGCAAAAAGATGACAAAGATCTTTGCTAAGTTGAACAAAAGATAGGTGGTGTAAATTTGTGTTTTCGACGCAAAAACTTCACCTCCTATGGGCAAAACAGGCTACAAACGTTGGACCTCTCCGAGGTCGAATAACTAACGCCTATTAAGGCTACAAACGTTGGACCTCTCCGAGGTCGAATAACTAACGCCTATTAAGGCTACAAACGTTGGACCGCTCCGAGGTCAAATAACTAATGCCTATTAAGGTTACAAACGTTGGACCTCTCCGAGGTCAAATAACTAATGCCTATTAAGGTTACAAACGTTGGACCTCTCCGAGGTCAAATAACTAACGCCTATTAAGGCTACAAACGTTGGACCTCTCCGAGGTCGAATAACTAACGCCTATTAAGGCTACAAACGTTGGACCTCTCCGAGGTCGAAATTCTCTAAGTCAACGACATTTCACTTTGGGGCGTGGACGGCAGAAACGATAACTAAAGCGTTTTGGACGGTTCCCGACAGGATGACCAGGGAAATTTAGGACAGGCGTTTGGGCAGGTTGCAGGGAACGGGTGGTTATCGTGCCGTTCATTTTGCCGGGCGGGAAGTGCTGGTTCATCGGTTGGGCTAAGCATCACAATACCAACCTTTTGTATTTTTAGACCGTCTGTACCATTATGAAAAATACCATACTGATTATATTTTTTTGGGGTATTGCTTTAAATAGTTATGCCCAAAAGGAGGGTAAAGTGGATTACATAGTTCCCACAGGTATTCCGACTCCTGGGCATCCTGAATTGGGGGGTGACCTTCAGCATCAGATAAACTTTAATCTGGAGCCGCCCACTTTTGATAGTGCGCACTATCCATTTCGATTTCATATTACCCATGCCAGTGTCTGTGATAGTAGTGGTAATTTATTACTATACACCAACGGAACTTCTATTGCCAATGGCCAGCATCAGATTATTGAAGGGGGAGATTCCTTACAATTGCATCTGGATCAGTTAGTTGGGTTTGAAGGTCTTGAATCACGCATTGCACAAGGTGCACTCTTTTTGCCCAGCCCGGCTAACAATGGAATTTACTATCTTTTCCATGAAGAACATCAAAGAATATATGATTGGGTGCAGGGATTGGTACGATTTCGGGTAAAAGAAATTTATCTGACTACGATAGATATGAATGCTAATGGTGGCTTGGGTAAGGTAGTTGAGAAAAATAAAATTATTGCGCAGCGCGATTCGCTGTTTGACAGGGGTCGTATCCTGGCTGTACGCCATGCCAATGGTCGGGACTGGTGGGTGGTCATTCCACAGTACGCTTCAACGCACCTGACTAAATTTTTAGTCACTCCCGCTGGCGTGCTTACGCAGCCGGATATTGTCATTGCGCAACGGATGTTTCCGGCAGCGGATCCTGAGCAGGCTGCTTTTTCACCCGACGGAACGAAGTATGCAACCAGTGGCGTGGACCCATACCCTCAGAAGCGTTATTTTTACCTATTCGATTTTGACCGCTGTACGGGGGAATTGTACAATCAGGTAATTAAGAAACCACCTAGTGTCTGGCTTTGGGGCGTTTTCTTTTCACCGGATTCGCGTTATCTGTATTGGATACACAAAAACTTATCTGATGTCACTCAATATGATCTGCAAGACCCGGATTGGTACGTGCATGGAGAGGTAGTTTATCAATGGGACAACACTGTATTTCCTGTTCCAACCACGCCCATCTACGGCTGGAACGGCCCTGATGGGCGTATCTACATACCCTGCGGCAACGGGGTTAAAATAATGCACCGCATCAACCAGCCCAATCGGCGAGGAACAGACTGTGAGTTTGAGCGCAACATCGAAGTGCCTTCGACTAATTACGTCACGCTGCCCAACTTTCCCAACTACCGCCTCGGCCCGATAGACGGGTCGTCGTGCGATACGCTGGGTTTGAACAACGATCCGGTGCCGTGGTTTCGGGCGGAGCAGGATACCAGCAATACGCTGCCCGATGCGTTTTTTACGGATTTGTCGTACCACGAGCCAGCCACCTGGCTCTGGGATTTTGGCGACGGTACGGTTAGTCAGGATACCAGCCCGGTACACGTTTTTCCGCTGCCGGGGGTCTATCAGGTTTGTCTGACGGTGAGCAATGTAAATGGCAGCAATACGCAGTGCCAGCCGGTGTGGGTGACCAATACATCGGCTACTGCCGCGCCGGTATTGCCGCCGGTACCGCTACAAGTGGAGCCGAACCCCTTTGGTACATATCTGTCGGTCACGCTGGGGGTGCAACTGCGCAATCCCACCTTCCGCCTGTACGACACGTACGGTCGCGTCGTGCGCGAAGCAGCGGTGGCATACGGCATCACTGAAATCAATACTACCGACATTGCCGCCGGGCTGTATTTTTGGGAAGTGACGGCAGCGGGCGAGCGGATAAAGAGTGGCAAGGTGGTGAAAGTAGGGCAATGATGGGATGCTGGCGACGATTTTCGGGGTGTTAAGCAAAGGCAGGGATTTTCCTGGTCTGCTGTCGGGAACTGTCCGGAACACTTTGGTACAATGTGGTTGACTTAAGACCTTAGCAGCGGTCCAAGGTTTGTGGAAATCATTGGCACGCATTGTTACCAGGCTACAAACGTTGGACCTCTCCGAGGTCAAATAACTAATGCCTATTAAGGCTACAAACGTTAGACCTCTCCGAGGTCGAATAACTAATGCTTATTAGGGCGACAAACGTTAGACCGCTCCGAGGTCGAATAACTAACGCCGAGGCTACAAACGTTGGACCGCTCCGAGGTCGAAATTCTCTAAGTTAACGACATCGCGCTTTGGGGCATGGACGGCAGAAACGACAACTAAAGCGTTTTGGACGGTTTCCGAGAGAACGACCAGGAAAATGGAGGACCGGCTCTTTAGTGGGTTGGGAGCCAGGCAGGACGCGAACGGTCGCGTGGTGTGCGAAACAGCTGCGTGGCGATGCAAAGCGTTTGCCTCTTCACCGCCCCAAATGAATCAGCAGCACACTTACATCCGATGGACTTACGCCTGAAATGCGGCTGGCCTGACCAATGGTGCGCGGTTTGGTACGCGATAGTTTGTCGCGGGCTTCAATGCTCAAGGCTTTAATAGCGCGGTAGTTAAAATCTTCGTGCAGGTGCAAATCCTCTAAGCGGCTCATTTTAGCCACCATGTCGTGTTCTTTCTGGATGTAACCTTCGTATTTGAGGTTTATTTCTGCCAGTTGCGTAATTTCATGGTCGTACGGTGCCAGAAAACGCGCGAGTTCCGGCAGGCTTTGGGCCATCGAATCGAGGTTCACTTGCGGGCGCAACAGGATATTGTACAATTTCACTTTCTGGTGAATCGGGGCCGACGCAACGTCTTCCAGATACCCATTGACTTCATCGGGAATGACCGAGGCATTGCGCAAAAAGTGCTCAATTTCGGCAGTAGCCTGGTTTTTCAACCGCACCCGATCCATGCGTACATCGGCACCATCCAGCCCAAGCCGGTGGGCGATCGGGGTCAGGCGCAGGTCGGCATTGTCCTGACGCAGCAAAATACGGTACTCCGCACGGCTGGTAAACATCCGGTATGGCTCCTGGGTGCCTTTGTTCACCAAGTCGTCAATCAATACGCCGATGTAGGCTTCCGAGCGCTTCAAGACCAGCGGTTCGCGTTCCTGCGCCGCGAGTGCAGCATTCAGTCCGGCCATCAGACCCTGACAGGCGGCTTCTTCATAGCCCGTTGTGCCATTGATTTGACCAGCAAAAAAGAGGTTTTTGACTAAGTTGGTTTCCAGCGTTAGTTGCAGTTGCTCGGGTGGAAAGTAATCGTATTCAATGGCATACCCCGGGCGAAACATTTTGACATTTTCCAGGCCCGGAATGAGGCGCAAGGCTTTGAACTGCACATCTTCCGGCAGCGACGAGGAGAAGCCGTTGATGTAAATTTCGCAGGTGTCCCAGCCTTCCGGCTCGATGAACAACTGGTGGCGGTCTTTATCGGCAAACCGGTCGATCTTATCTTCGATACTCGGACAGTACCGCGGTCCCACGCCCTGAATCCGCCCGTTGAACATGGGCGATTTATCAAAGCCGGTGCGCAACATGTCGTGTACCTTTTCATTGGTATAGGTACTCCAGCAGCACAGTTGTTTAGTGAGCGCGGGCGTATCGGTATAGGAAAACCGGCCCGGCGGATTATCGCCCTCCTGGGCTTCCATTTTGGTGTAATCGAGGCTGCGCCCATCAAGCCGCGGAGGCGTGCCGGTTTTCATACGACCGGACTGAAAACCCAGTTCGACCAGTTGTTCGGTAATGCCGCGCGCGGCGCTTTCACCGGCCCGGCCACCGCCGAATTGTTTCTCGCCGATATGGATGATTCCGTTCAGGAAAGTGCCGTTGGTCAGCACCACCGTTTCACTTTCAATTTCAATACCCATGCCCGTGCGCACACCGCGTACGCGACCGTCTTTAACGATCAATCCGCTCACCATTTCCTGCCAGAAGTCGATATTCGGATGCGCTTCCAGCATACTGCGCCATTTTGCGGCAAACTGCATCCGGTCACTCTGGGAGCGTGGACTCCACATGGCGGGGCCTTTCGACAGGTTAAGCATCCGGAATTGCACCGCTGTATGGTCGGTCACAATACCGGAATACCCGCACAACGCATCTATTTCCCGCACAATCTGCCCTTTGGCTACGCCCCCCATAGCAGGGTTGCACGACATCTGCGCAATGGTCTGCATATTCATCGTGGCCAGCAACACTGTACTCCCCGCATTAGCCGCCGCGACGGCTGCTTCGCAACCCGCGTGCCCGGCACCTACCACGATCACATCGTATTTTGGAAACATGTTTTGAAGTTGTGAGTTATAAGTTATGGCTTATAACTTATGGATTGGTAAAACAAGCCGCAAAATTAAGTAAAAAAAATGGGACGGCTTAGCCTTTTAACCCGATTACGGCCATCATGCGACCGGTCAGACCCTTTTCAGCCCGGTGGGAAAAATAATCGGCGTTGTGCAACACGGTCGAGTAGGGTGAAATTTCCACCTGCGCTTCCGGCACACCGAAATCCAGCAATTGTGCTGCGTTGGCCTGTTTGAGATCGACAAAAAATTTACCGCGTTCGGGCTGCCATTTTTTGAAACGCCCGGCAAAATGTACCGCTACTTCTTCGCCCACTTCAAAAGAACCTGCGTCGATACAGGTGCCGATGTAGGCCCGGCAATCTGCCCCTTTTGTGCCAAAGTCCTTCTGTAGGTGTACCAGCGTTTGAGCGACAATACCCGCCACGGTACCGCGCCAACCGGCATGAATCGCGGCAACCACCCGGTTTGTAGCGTCAAAAATCAGGATGGGCGTGCAATCGGCCACGGAGACCGCCAGCAAAATCCCGGGTACATCGGTGACCAGTGCGTCGAATCCCTCTGCGCCGCCGGGTGCTGTCACCGAGTGGATGGCTGCACCGTGTACTTGTTTGGACCAGGCCAGTTGCGTTGTTGCAAAACCCAGGGCCGTACAGAAACGGTGGCGATTTTCCCGCACATTTTCCGGATGATCGGCGGTGCTTTTGCCTAAATTGAGCGATGTATAAGGCGCTGTACTTACGCCGCCATGCCGGGTGCTTTCGGCTGCGACCAGGTCGGAAAAAGGGTGGAATAAGATGGGCCGGTGAAGCACTTGGTAGGTTTTGAGTTTTGGGTTTTGAGTTTTGAGTTGCTTCGGGCTTAGGGTTTGTGGTGATTGAGTGTTTGATCTGTATGCCCCTAAGCGGAAACAGATCAATAGGGTTCCTTTTAATTCATTAATAAGGCGATATGGCGGGCGGGCATACCAGATCAATCAAACAAAATCGTCTTGTTACCGCTGACGAAGACTTTTTCATCGAAGACCAGTTTCAGGGCGCGGGCCAGGACGATTTTTTCTACGTCTTTGCCCGATTGCACCATATCGTGTACTGCATAAGTATGATCTACGGGAATGACATTCTGGACGATAATCGGTCCTTCATCGAGGTCATTGTTGACAAAATGAGCGGTAGCACCGATGATTTTCACCCCGCGCTCATACGCCTGCCGATAGGGGCTGGCGCCGACAAAAGCCGGCAAAAACGAATGGTGAATATTGATTACGCGGTTCGGAAACTCGGCCACAAAACCGGGCGACAGAATGCGCATGTATTTCGCCAGTACCAGGTAATCGGGCTGGTAGCGGCGCACCACCTCCTGAATGGCGGCTTCGTGCTGTTCGCGGGTCAACCCTTCGTGGGGTACGTGGTGGAAATTTACGCCGAACTGGTGCGTGAATTTTTCCAGCGTCCGGTGGTTGCCGATGACCGCAGCAATATGCGCGTTCAATTCGTCAAACTGATGGCGTACCAGCAATTCCCCTAGACAATGCTGTTCTTTGGTAACCAGCAGCACGATGTTTTTCCGGCGTTTAGGCGCAAAGCGGACCGAGGCGTTGGCCGGTAGGACTTCGCGCAATTCTTCCAGCAATTTCGCTTCTTCCACCAGGCCGGAAAAGGTCGTGCGCATGAAAAAACGCTCCTGTTCGTGCTCCACAAATTCCTGATTGCCAGTGATGTTAAGGCCGTGGCGGTAGAGCACACCGGTGATGTTGTGCACCAGACCGATCTGGTCGGGGCAGTCGATCAATAAGACGTAAATGGGTTGTTCCATGCGGCAAAGGTAGGGCGAAAAAATTATTGTCCGGAGTACCGGCGATCCGTTAGAAAACGGGCCGCTAAAAAATCGCCGTTCAGGACAAAATGTGACATCTATCATTTGATAGTATGCCTATATTGCGCTTGAAAAATAAGTAAAATAGGAGAGAAGCAATCATCCCTTTACTTTCGTTAATTGCACTAGAAGTGATTCTTGGGATTGACAACATCATTTTCATTTCCATTCTGGCGGAAAAGTTGCCTGACAATCAGAGAAATACGCTGCGGTTTTGGGGCATAGGTTTGGCAATGGTGATAAGGTATGGTTCGGGAACTTTGGATAATGTACACCGCAGTAATTGTCACCGTAGTAATCATGTTACTTGTGTCCAACCCGATCAGTACGTTTATTAAAAAACATCCATCTTTCAAGATACTGGCTTTGTGTTTTTTAATGGTGATTGGCATATCTCTTTTGGCCGAAGGTTTTCACGTTGAGATTCCCAAAGGGTACATCTACTTCTCTATGGCATTTGCTTTCTTAGT